>NZ_OW711693.1:2400000-2739332 GCF_940670685.1 Anaeropeptidivorans aminofermentans
CTCGTCTTTTAAAACAAGGTCCGGAATATTTTGTTCGGGAATTATTACGCCTTGAGTTCCCGTAAGCCCTCTTTTATTGCATATATCGAAAAACCCTTCCACCTTATAGGAAACGCCTCCTATGGGCTGTATTTCTCCAAACTGATTTATGCTTCCCGTAACGGCTATTTCCTGGGAAAGGGGCATATCCGAAAGGCTTGATATGATGGCGTAAAGCTCGGCGCTTGAAGCGCTGTCCCCGTCTATACCGCTGTAATTTTGCTCAAAGCAAATGCGGCAGGAAAGGGAAAGGGGAAATTCCTGAGCGTATACGCTTCCAAGGTAACCTATGATTACCTGAACGCCTTTATCGTGGATAGAACCGCTCATTTCCGCTTCCTTTTCAATATTTATGATGCCGGCCCTTCCGGCATAGGTAGTTGCTGTGATGCGGGCGGGATTTGCAAAAATATAATCCCCCATGTCAAGAACCGCAAGACCGTTTATCTGGCCTATTTTGCTGCCGGTGGTATTGATGAGGATTGAATTATCTTCTATCATTCTGTCAAGCTTTTCCTCATACATATTAAGGCGGTAATCTCTTTCTTTTACAGCCTTAATTACGTATTCTTCCGTAACAATATTTTGATTGTCCATGGAAGCCCAAGCGGAAGCTTCAGAGATAATCTCCGTAAGCAAGCTGAACCTTGCGGTAAGCCTATCGTTTCTTTCGACATCTCTTAAAGAAACCTCTATGAGTTTTCCTATGGCGGCATAATCAAAATCCATACAGTTTTCTCTGTCTATATAGCTTTTTACAAAACCGAGAGTTTTCTTGAGATTATCGACATTATAGTCCATTTCATAATCAAAGTCTGCACGGATTTTAAAAAGCTTATGAAAATCGTCCTCATAATAGGAAATAAGCTCATAATAATAAGGAGAGCCTACGATGATAACCTTTACGTTTACCTGTGCAGCTTCGGGTTTTATACCGCTTAAAGAAATTCCTGTGGCATATTCCCTTAAGGGGTCGATGGTAATTTCCCCCGTTCTTAAAACCCTTCTCAAAGAATCCCACGCATAGGGGTTTGAAAACAAATCATGGGCCGAAACGATGAGATACCCTCCGTTGGCCTTGTGAAGGGCCCCTGGTCGGATTTTCATAAAGTCGGTAGTAAAATTGCCGTATTCATTGTCGTATTCAATGTCTCCTACGATATTGGAGTAGGTAGGGTTAAATTCCTCTATTACAGGCGCTCCCTTTGTTTCGGAATTATCTGCAATCAGATTGATTTTATATTTTGTAAGGCTATTTTCCCCGCCTCTTCTGCTGTACCACGGAAGCATTGCCATGACACTTTCTTCATCGTCACTGTCGGCATCGTTAAAGTCATGGATATTATTTAAAATATCTTCCTTAACCTCTTTCAGATAATCTACGATTACTTTAGAAGCTTCGTATTTTTCAAAAAGCTCGCCTATAAAACGCCCCACAATGAAAAGAGACGTGCTGTATTCAAGATTTGATATATCCTTTCTTGCCTGCTTCTCGTATTCCTTTATATCCCGCATAAATTCCGCGGCGCTTTCCTGAACGCTTTCAGAATTTTCAGTGATTTTATCCTTGTCTTCTTGGGAAAGCTCTTCATACTGCTCTTCTGTGAGGGCTTCGCCGTCAAGCAAGGGCATAAAATAAATGCCGGAATTTGTAGACTTTACTCCGAAATTATATTTTTTCGCATACTCCGACATTTCCTTTATTTTATTATCTTTTTTCTCCTGAAAGCTTTTTAATATACCGCCCTTTTGGTTTTCAAAATCTTTATCCGTAAAAACCCTTGTGATTTCTTCTGTCAAAGAGGCAACAAGCTCATCCATATCCTCCAGAAGATTTTTTCCCATTCCGGGAGGAAGCTTTAAAAGCTTAGGCAGTTTCGGATTTTTAAAATTATATACATAGCACATATCTTCCGGCGTTTTTTCCGTAAGAGCAATTTCCTCGGCAAACTTTTTTGCAAAGGTTGCTTTTCCGGATCCTGAAATACCGGATACGTATATGTTATAGCCTTTTTTCTTTATGTTAAGGCCGAATTTAAGAGCCTTTTCCCCTCTTTGCTGGCCTATAATTCCTACAAACGGCGTAATCTCCGATGTGCTTTTAAATTCTATTTTATTAAAAAGAGTATTCTTTTTAAGCTCTTTATAATCAAGCCTTTTTGCCATTAAACCACCTCTTCGTCAATTAAATACTTCCACATTATAAGGGCGTCTTCTTTCGTATCGGCGTAATAGTTCTTCCTTACTCCTTCAACCTTATACCCATTTTTTGCATAAAGCCTCTGGGCTGGGCCGTTACTTACCCTCACTTCAAGTGTAAGACCAAGCATTTGTCTTTCTCTGCCCACTTCTTCAAGGGCTTTCATAAGCCTATCGCCAATGCCTAAACCCCTGAATTCCTTTTTCACGGCTATATTCGTAATATGGCCTTCTGTAACCACATGCCACATGCCTGCATAGCCGCAAACCTTTTTGTCATATAGGGCAACAAAATATACGGAAAGCTTGTTTTCAAATGCATCTTTTGCTAAGTCCTCTTTGCTCCAGGGTACAGAGAAAGAGCCTAATTCTATATCATAAACATCATCTAAGTGTTCCCTTTTAAAGGGTACTATTTCTATCATGAATCAATTTCTCCTCATATTCCCTCTCGGCTTGGGGCTTTCTTAAATACATAAGCTCAAAATCCCTATAGTCGGAAAATTTATCTTCTTTTATAAGTTCCGAAGCTGCCAATGCTACGGAACCGGCCCTTTGCATATTCATATTTAAAGGAGCGATTGCATAGCCCCTTTCTTTTATAAGATCTTCGTAATTCACAATTCCATCGCCTAAAAATACAGCTTTGCCGCCTTTATCTATCTTAGATAAAAGCTCGGTAAATTCTATGTTCATGTAATCGCTTTTTCTGATAATTTTCCCGTTATTTTCGTAAATGGCTGTATATACCTGGCCCCTTCTTGCGTCCATTATCGGTATAATAAGGCTCTCTTTTTCTAAAACATTATATGCCAGAGCATCTAATGTAGGAACCATAACAAGAGGCCTTTTAGCGCCGTGAGCCAATGCCTTTGCCGTAGCCGCTCCTATTCGAAGACCTGTAAAAGAACCGGGGCCGCTTGAGCAGGCAATATAATCCATAGAAGAAAGCGCCATATCAAGCATTTTCATCAGGCTTTCAACAATGGGCATTATAGTTTCGCTATGGTTTACTTTATTGTTCAGGGTAAATTCCCCTATTATTTTGCTTCCGTCTAAAACAGCGGCAGAGGAAGGTCCCCCTGTTGTTTCTATCGCTAATATTTTCATATTTTATCCTTTTATCAAATATTCTTTAGTTTGGTTTTGAAAAATTGATTTCTATTTTTCTGTAATCTTCTGATTTATTTATATCCTTTTTTATACTTATCCATGCAGCATGGTCAGGTATAAGCCTCATAGCCATTTCAGGCCATTCTATAAGGCATATTCCCTTTCCATAGAAATATTCTTCAACACCCAGATTATAAAGCTCATCTTCGTCTTCTATCCTGTACATGTCAAAATGATATAATGGAATTCTTCCATTATATATATTAAATATAGTAAACGTAGGGCTTGTTATATGCTCATTTATTCCAAGGCCCTCGGCAAAACCCTTTGCAAAAACTGTCTTCCCTGCCCCAAGATCACCGGTAAGACAGAAAACAGCGGATTCTTTGGCGTTTTCTGCAATATCGAAGGCAATCTTTCGGGTTTCCTCAGGCGAAAAGGATTCATATATCATAGCAACTTTCCTTTCCAAGTTTCTTAGAAAATTTTAGCACAGTTATATTTATATTTCAATCCGTAGTAAAATAAAACCCCTGCTCTCACGGCAAATCTACGAAAAAAGATATATCAATCCCTCCCTAAGTTTATGTCTTTTTATAAAAATCAAAGAATATTCAAAGCTTCAAGGAAAGTTTGAATCCCTTCCGGAAAGGTTTTCAACGAAGGAGAGTTTGTTTATAGTAAAATAATTTGATTACGGTAATAAAAACCGTATATTTTGAATGGCTTAATATAAGCGTTCCTATTATATTAAACCGTTTGTGAAAAATAGATTTTTGTTACTGCCTTAAGTAGATGTTTCCAAAATTATGTTATTATGGTAGAATATGAATAAAATCAAGCAAAGCTTGATTTTATTCACGAATACATTTCCCTGCGGGAAATGTATGAGGAAAAACTACCATTATGGCATGGCAAATAATTTACTATTGAACGGGTGATAAAGAATGAAAAGAGCGCTTTTAAGCGTAAGTGATAAAACAGGCATCGTTGACTTTGCTAAGGACCTTGAACGTCTCGGCGTGGAAATTATATCCACCGGCGGCACCTGTAAGGCTTTAAGAAACGCAGGTGTAAAGGCCTTAGATGTTGAAAGCATAACGAATTTTCCTGAATGCCTCGACGGAAGAGTAAAAACTCTCCACCCTATGGTACACGGGGGAATTCTTGCCGTTAGAGAAAACGAAGACCATATGAAGCACCTTGAAAAATTTAACATCGGCCTTATTGATATTGTTGCAGTAAATCTCTATCCTTTTAAGGAAACCATTGCAAAAGAAGGAGTTTTACTGGAAGAAGCTATTGAAAATATCGATATCGGCGGCCCTTCCATGGTCAGAGCTGCCGCTAAAAATTATAAATATGTTACAGTCATAACCGACCCTTCGGATTACCCTAAAATCATAGAGGAACTTGAAAAGGACGGTGATACCTGCCCTCATTCAAGATTTTATTTATCGGCAAAGGCCTTTATGCATACGGCTCATTACGATGCCATGATCAGTAATTATTTAAAGCCTTTGGCAAGGATTGAAGAATTTCCCCAAACCCTTACTTTAACTTATGAAAAGGCCCAGGATATGCGTTACGGCGAAAATCCCCAGCAAAAGGCAGCCTTTTATAAAGAAACCGGAAATATTGAAGGAACCATCGCAGGGGCAGAAAAGCTCCATGGCAAAGAGCTTTCCTTCAATAACATAAACGATGCTAACGGCGCCCTTATGCTCCTTAAAGAATTTACGGAGCCTGCAGTCGTTGCCTGCAAGCATTCTGCACCCTGCGGCGTTGCATTGGGCAGCAGTATTCATGAGGCTTATTTAAAGGCATACGAAAGTGATTCCGTATCTATTTTCGGCGGAATTGTTGCCTTCAACAGAGAAGTTGATGAAAATACCGCTGAGGAAATCAATAAAATATTCCTTGAAATCATAATCGCGCCGGACTTTTCCGAAAAAGCACTTGAAATACTGAAGTCTAAAAAGAATATTCGCCTTTTAAAGATTAATAATATTGGAAATAATAAAAATAATAGCTATGATATTAAAAAAGTAGCCGGCGGGCTTTTAATTCAAGAAAGCGATGTAAGCTTATATAATGAAGAAGACTTTAAATGCGTTACCAAAGCAAAGCCCTCCGAAAAAGAAATGAAAGACCTTATATTTGCTATGCAGGTAGTAAAACATGCAAAATCAAATGCCATTGCTATATGCAGAAACCTTCAGTCCGTAGGCATAGGGAACGGACAGGTAAGCCGTATATGGGCCTGCAAGCAGGCCATAGACCACGGGAAGGAATTTTTTGAAAACGGTGCAGAAGGTGCAGTTCTTGCTTCCGACGCTTACTTCCCTTTTTCCGACTGTGTTGAACAAGCCCATAAGGCAGGTATTAAAGCCATTATACAGCCCGGCGGCTCCATCAGAGACAAAGAGTCTGTAAAGCTTTGCGACGAATACGGTATAAGCATGATTTTTACCGGTATGAGGCATTTTAAACATTAATGAAACGAGGATACTGATTATGCTGGATATTGCTCTGCTTGGCTGCGGCGGCATGATGCCCCTTCCAAACAGATTTCTCACAAGTATGTTTTTAAGGCTGAACGGCCGTTTTCTTCTTCTGGACTGCGGCGAAGGAACACAGGTAAGCCTTAAAATGCTTGGCTGGGGCTTTAAAAATATAGATGTGATACTGATAACCCACTTTCACGCCGATCACGTTGCCGGCCTTCCGGGGCTTCTGCTTACCATAACCAATTCAGGCAGAACAGAGCCCCTCCATATGATAGGCCCTAAAGGTCTTGAAATTGTGGTAAAATGTCTTCTTGTAATTGCTCCGGAACTTCCCTTTGAAATTATCTTCCATGAAATGGAAGATGCAACAAATATTAAAATCGGAGATTTCCATATAAGCTCTTTACCTGTGGAGCATCGTATGCCCTGCTTCGCCTATTCTATCGATGTGAAAAGACGAGGAAAGTTTAATATCAATAAAGCAAAGGCCCTGAACCTTCCAAGAACTTACTGGTCAATCCTTCAAAAAAATGAAATGGTTCTATATGAGGGAAAGGAATATCTTCCCGAAATGGTAATGGGTGACGAAAGAAAAGGCCTTAAAGTGTCTTACTGTACAGATTCAAGGCCTGTAGCTGCTTTGCCGGATTTTATAAAAGATTCCGATTTATTCATATGCGAAGGCATTTACGGTGAAGATGAAAAATTAAATAAAGCCATGGAATATAAGCATATGCTTTTTTCAGAGGCTGCAACCCTTGCAAAAAAGGGCAATGTTTCAGAGCTTTGGCTTACCCACTACAGCCCTTCTCTAACGGCACCTGAAGAGTTTTTAAGCGTTGCTAAAGATATATTTGAAAATACGCATTTAGGCTTTGACAGAAAAACAGCGGCTTTACTTTTTTCAGAATAGCTTTATGGTTAAGAAACTTGAAAAATTTATAAGCCTGCACTTGTACTGTTTTTCAGATTCCCTTGGTATAATAGAAATAAAATGAAGCTTCACCTGATTTTATTCGCGAACACATTTTCCCAAGGAAAATATATAAGCAAATCCTGCGATTTATGATATAATGCAAGCAAACCATTTTTATCCTCAAGTATTTATATTATATAATAAGACAATTTTATATTTTTGCCGTATAATAGATATATAATAAAGGCTTCTTATTGTTATCCTTATACGTTCTGCCTTTATTCAAAGAGGGTGAAAATTTGATAAATACTTACAAGGACAAAAGTGATTATGAAATCATACAGATGTGCGTAAACGGTGATAATGACTGCTTTGCAGAGTTGGTCTCAAGATATAAAAACCTTGTTTACTCCGTTATATTAAGAATGGTAAACGACAGGGAGGAAGCAAACGACCTTGCACAGGAGGTTTTTATTAAAATATATAAAAACCTCAATAAGTATTATCCCGATTATAAATTCAGCACATGGATTATACGTATTACCACAAACCATGTAATCGACTACAGGCGTAAGAAAAAACAAGAAACAATCCCCATCGACGAAATAGATTACGAAATATCTGCAAAAGGTTCACCTGAAAGTGATTATCTTAAAAAGGAGCAGGCTATTATGCTTAAGGAAGTTGTAAACAATCTTCCCGATATGTATAAAATTCCTATTGTTCTTTATCATCAGCAGGGCTTAAGCTATCAGGAAATCGCAGACGTTATAGAGGAGCCCTTGTCAAAGGTTAAAAACAGAATTTTCCGAGGCCGCAAAATGCTGAAAGAAGCTATCATAAGCATGAAAGAAGGTGATAATTATGAATTGCTCTAAATCCGATGAATATTTCATGAAATATATGGATAACGCTTTAACAGAGAGCGAAGCTTTAAAACTCAACACACACCTTAAAGAATGCGAAAAATGCAGAACGGACTTTTTAATATACGATAGTTTAATGAAGGAATTTTCAAGTATCGAATGCATTGAAGCTCCCGAGGATTTGGAAATTAGGGTCATGGCAGAAATTGCCAAGCTTGAGCCTATATATAATAAGTCCGAAAAAAATACAAATACTATTTTTATCGTACTTGCTGCTGTATTAGGTTCTCTCTTAGGCCTTAGCTTTATTTTATTTATAAACAGAGAAGCTATTCTTAATATTATGTCAGGATACCCCCAGCTTGAAGCATACGTGGCGATGCTTAGACCTGTGTCCAATTTTGTAACGGAGCTTACGGCAAACATAGGCTCTATTATGACAAAAACCATCAACGAAGTGGCTATGTTTTTAAACAGCTTCCAATATTTGATTTTAGTTGTTGCAGTATCGCTTTTTGCTCTGCAAATATTTCTATACAAAAAAGAAAAGGGTAAGGTTGAAGAATAAATGAAAATAAAAAAGGCGCTGATGTTGATATTTATGTTAGTTGCTCTTACCGCAGGCACTGTCTACGGTAGCGATGCAGCAGGCGTTAATATCGGCAAGGTAAATTTAGGTGAAAGTTATGTTTTTTCACAGAATACCTCCGGCAGCTCCTTTTTTTTTATGTCCCAAAGCAATTTCTTAAACAGACATAAGGGAAGCCTGGTATTTTTTAAAAGCAGCTCCATTATAAAAGGTAAGATTGAAGGTAATATTTACTGCCTTTTTTCCGAACTTGTAATGGAAAAAGAAGCAATGGTAAGCGGAAATATATATACTCTTTCCTCCATTGTAAGCGTACATGGCAATGCTTCCGCAAAGGTAAAGGCTTTTATCGTATTTGAAAAGCTCTTTTCCAATATATATTCCATAAACGGTTATAAAGTTTACAGCGACGTTCTTCCTGCTATGGTTATCATCGTTTTTCTTTCTGTTTCAAGAGAGCTCATATGCCTTATCCTTCTGGGCTTTAAAAAGGGCTTCTTTGAACAGGGAAGCGTTCTCATTCTAAAGGAGCCTTTCGGTATATTGCATTACGGGCTGTTTTCTTATTTTATACTTATAGCCTTATCCCTTATGTTTCTTATGTCCGTGGTGGGGGTTGCCATTGCCGTTCTTATAGGGATTTTTGTTTTTCTTATATCCCTTAACGGCCAGGTAAGCTTAAATATGACTATGGGAGATTTAATAACAAATCAGCTCAATATCAAAGCCGGTCCTTACGTTAATGCGGTCATAGGAGGCATAATATCAGAAATTATGACTTTTCTTCCTGTGGTTGGCTTAATATTCAACTTTATACTCATGCCTATATTATGTCTTGGCATATTTTTTACAAATATAGTGAACGGCTTTATTAGAAAACGTTTTTACGAAACGCCTTACGATTTAAACATAAATTATAATAAAAATCCCGGTACTGACGATATAAGAAATATAGTAGTAAAAGATATTAAGTGAGGTGTTTTCCATCATAAGAGGTAAACGCAATGCAAACAGCTATTTATTTATATTCATAATAGTTTTCATCTGTATTATTACCTTCTCAACCTATTCAAAAAATAATAATGCAGATAATAAGACGGAATATAACGAACTTATGGCCTTAGACCTTGACAAAACATATCTTGTAAAACCTGAAGACGTTGTTGAAGTTTATTACAAAGCAGTAAGTTCTCTTTATAATAATAACTTGTCGGAAGAAGAAATTGAAGATGTAATTAAAATTGAACGTATGCTTTTTTCAAAAGAACTGCTGGAAATAAACCCCTACGACGCCCAGCTGGAAGCCGTTAAGAACAGCATAGGGGATTTTAAAAAAGCAAAAAAATCAGTTGTGGGTTTTGAAGAAATAAGCGTTGCCTATGATGAAGTTTCCCAAAGAATATGTAAAGTTGAAACCGCTTTCATTCTTACGGGGCAATCGATAAATTTTATACACACCCTTATTTTGGAAGAAGGTAACTGGAAAATATTAAGCTGGGAAGAAAAGGCAGAAGATTAGGAGTATCGAAATTGGATAAAGATATTTATATATTAGGCATTGAGTCCTCCTGCGACGAGACGGCAGCTGCTGTTGTTGTAAACGGAAGGACAGTTCTTTCAAATATTATAGCTTCACAAATCAATATACATGAAAAATACGGCGGTGTGGTTCCTGAAATTGCTTCAAGAAACCATATTTATAATATAAGCCCTGTAATTGACGAAGCCCTTCAGGTTGCCGGAGTTTCTCTTCACGATATAGACGCCATAGCGGTTACTTATGGGCCGGGGCTTGTAGGGGCCCTTCTCGTAGGGCTTAATTATGCAAAGGCTTTAAGCTATGCCTCAAACAAGCCTCTTGTAGGTGTAAACCATATTGAAGGGCATATTTACGCCAATTTTATATGTCATAAAGAGCTTGAACCGCCTTTTGTTTCTCTTGTGGTATCGGGCGGACATACGCATCTTGTTTATGTTAAGGATTACGGTAAATTCGAAATCATGGGAAGGACAAAAGATGATGCCGCCGGCGAATGCTTCGATAAGGTTGCAAGGGCCGTAGGCCTTGGATACCCGGGAGGCCCTAAACTTGAAAAGGCCGCTCTCGATGGAAACCCTCATGCAATTGAATTTCCCAGAGCCATGCTTGACGATACAAGCCTTGATTTTAGTTTCAGCGGTTTAAAATCTGCCGTTTTAAATTACCTTAATAAAGCGGAAATGACAGGAGAAAATATATTCATCCCCGACGTCTGTGCGTCTTTTCAAAAATCCGTAACAGATGTTCTTGCACAGAAGGCCTTGCTTGCTTGCAAAAATAAAAACTCAAATAAACTTGCCTTAGCAGGCGGTGTTTCATGCAATAAAGCTTTAAGAAATGAAATTTTAAAAATATGTACTGAAAACAACATAACGCTTTATATGCCGGAACCTATCTACTGCACCGATAATGCGGCAATGATTGCTTCCTGTGGATATTATGAGTATATAAGCGGATTAAGGTCCCCCTTAAGCCTTAATGCATACCCTAATTTGGAGCTTACAGGGGCATAATGTAACGCGTGAACCCCTTGGCAAACAAGGGGCTTTTCACGTTATAAGTATCAGTTTCCAGTGCTTTTCTTCAATTTATATGAATAGTATTAAAAATCTGACGGAATTTTAATTCCATGGAGCTCACATTAATATTGGTTTTACTATTTTTTCAGTACTTTAAATTCACTATGTTGCTTAACTTTATGTTTATATGTATAATAAATTAAGGCTTAAGTATTTATATTTATAATAAGTAGAGGTGAAAAATGGATAAGCAGGCTCAATACAAAATACTTGAAACTTGCCCTGTTATGATTTGCGTTGCCGACCCCTTAGCGGATAGGCTCATTTACTGTAATAATGAGGCCCTTTCCTTAATCGGTGAAAGATGGGAAAGGGAAAGCATATCCTCTTTTTTCAGCAGTTCCAAAGAAATTTCGGGCTATATTAAAAATTTCAGTAAAGAAAGCCAGAAGCTTACCTGGGGCCATGCCATAAATGGCAGATGGATTGTTTTCAGCTTTCTGCCCTTTCTTGAATATGAAAAGCCCCTTCTTATCATCACAGGAACGGAAATAACCGGCCTTATATATGAAGGGTATTTTGACCTTTCAAAAACGAAGGATCCTTTCACAGGGATTTATGACAAAAAAAGCGGCCTGCAATACCTTGAAAGCTTCCTTGAAAGCGCCAAAGACAGCCAGAGCCCACTTTTTTCTCTCGCTTATCTTAAGCTTGACTGTGATAAATATCCAGATAAAGAAAGCCTCGAAAAACATATAATAAAATTTGTTCAGACAACGTCCAGCTCTATTAGAGAAACGGATATTTTCGCCACGATGGGAAATGATTCTTTTATCATAATTTTCCCTAAATGCCCTGTGGGAATCGTTGAAAATATAATTACCACCATCGCCAATAAGCTTGATATATTAAACGGATTGGAAGATTCTCTTTATCGCTTTAATTTAAAGCATTCAATACTTGAAATAAACGAAAAAAATAAAGATGACAGCGCCTCCGTATTAGCAAAGGCAAAGGCATTGCTGAACCAGTAATTGCGAAGGGAGAATACAAATGAAATTTATATCCTATAAAACAGGAGAAGTAAGCCATATAGGCATTATATCAAAAGACGGCAATCATATCATAAATATAAACCGCAGCCTTAATAAAAACTACAGAAGTATGAACGAATTTATAGCCTTCCATAAAGAAGAGGAAATTTCAAGGCTTCAGCAGGTTTATGAAAATAATTCTTCTTTTGATGCCGTGCTTTCAAAAGTGAAATTATCTGCTCCTATCGAAAAACCCCTTCATGATATTATATGTGTAGGCCTTAATTATAAAGCGCATATTGCTGAGGGAAACAGAGGCCTCAATACCCCTGAGTCTGATCCTAAAGCCTGTGTCTATTTTGCCAAAAGAGCAATTCACATTACAGGCCCCGAAGAGGAAATTGAAAGCCGGTTCGACATTGATGAAAATCTGGATTATGAAGCGGAGCTTGCCGTAATCATAGGTAAAACAGGGAAAAATATACCGAAGGAATCCGTTTATGATTACATATTCGGCTATAGCGTATTTAACGATTTCTCTTCCCGAAAAATACAAAGAGGCCATATTCAGTGGCTAAGAGGAAAAAGCCTTGACTCTTATTCCGCCATGGGGCCATGCATTGTTCATAAAAGCGCTCTCCCCTTCCCTTTAAGCCTTGATGTTAAATCCTATGTAAACGGAGAAATCAGGCAAAGCTCCAATACAAGCCTTCTTATATACGGCATCGACCATATTATATCGGAATTTTCAAATGGAATCACCCTTGAAGCCGGCGACATCATCGCAACAGGCACCCCTGCCGGCACTGGAATGGGCTTTACCCCTCCGAAGTATCTGAAAAAAGGTGATATTGTAGAATGCGAAATATCTCAGATTGGCACTTTAAAAAACACTATTAAATAATAAGATATTCCAGCTGATATGCGCCGGTTCATGGCCTAAAAAGACAGGCTGTTTTAAGAATTTTCTTAAATGTGCCTGATATAAAAGCAAATTATGTTAAACTATGGCAATAAGCTTAAGATTGCTTTCATAATTGCCATTTATACCACATATACATTTAAAGAACGTGTATATAAGGAGGGGCAATTAATTGAAAGCATATATTGAGGAAAGGGCAATACAGGTTGCAAACTTTATTATCAGCTCCAATGCGACCGTTAGGGAAACTGCAAAAAAGTTTGGCATATCTAAATCTACAGTACATAAAGATGTTCCTTAAGTGAACGTTTTTAAATAAATTCATTCTCACTGATACCTTAAAGTCTTATGGGACTTTAAAGAAAAAGAGGGTGCAGCAAAGTATACTTTGCTGCACCCTCTTTCTTATTATGCAAGAGCTACTTCTTTTACTGCATGAACGCCCTTTTTAATTGCTGTTTTATTGATTTCTATAAGATGGGCTTTTCCTTCGCCGAATTTATGCTCAAGGGCTTCTACAATGGCCTTGTTATCAACGCATTGTAAAACCTCGTTCAGGCTTCCAAGGGCAACCATATTGGCTACTCTGATATTATTAAGACCCATAGCTATTTCAGTAAAATCTATGGCGTAATAATCAATATCGTCTCTTAATTCTCCTGCTTCTATCATAGAAGAATTATATATCATGCTTCCTCCGGGTTTAACAGATGAATGGAATTTATCGAAGGAAGGCTTATTCAGAGCAACTACCGCATCTGCATTTTGAACAAAAGGGCTTCCTATAGGTTTTTCGGAAATAACTACTGAACAGGAAGCTGCGCCGCCTCTCATTTCAGGACCGTAGGAAGGAAGCCATGTAACGTGCTTTCCATCGTTCATGGCAGCATAGGCTAAAAGCTGTCCGCAAAGAAGCATGCCCTGACCGCCGTATCCTGCTAAAATTATCTTATTCATTATTTCCCTCCTTAATAAGGCCTAAAGGAAATTGTTTAACCATTTTATCCATAACCCATTTCATAGATTCATGGGGTGTCATTCTCCAGTTGGTAGGGCATGTAGATAAGATCTCTATAAGAGAAA
This sequence comes from Anaeropeptidivorans aminofermentans, assembly GCF_940670685.1. Lineage (GTDB taxonomy): Bacteria > Bacillota > Clostridia > Lachnospirales > UBA5962 > Anaeropeptidivorans > Anaeropeptidivorans aminofermentans. The sequence continues at coordinate 2,413,831 of NZ_OW711693.1, forward strand.
AGCCTTTATTGTCTATCTGGTTTTGGAGCGCCTTTTTTATGCATTTCTTAGCATGATTGATGCTTTTTATATCGCATACGGAAACTCTTTCTATATAATATGCCCCGTCAATCTGCGCAAGCATTTCGCTTGCTTTAATGGGCATACCGTTAATATCGGCCTTTCTTCCCGCAACGGCCGTAGTAGCCTGCTGGCCTATCAAAGTTGTAGGGGCCATCTGGCCGCCTGTCATACCATATATAGCATTATTTACGAAGAAGCATGAGATGTTTTCGCCTCTTGCAGCAGCGTGAATAATTTCTCCAATTCCTATGGAAGCAAGGTCTCCGTCTCCCTGATAAGTAAATACAAGCTTGTCGGGATGAACTCTTTTAACTCCGGTAGCCACGGCAGGAGCCCTTCCGTGAGCCGCTTCAAACATATCGCAGTTAAAATAATCATATGCCAAAACTGCACAGCCTACCGGTGCAACTCCGATACACTCGTCACTTTTTCCAAGCTCTTCTATTGATTCTGCAATGAGCCTGTGTATAATTCCGTGGGTGCAGCCTGGACAGAAATGGAAATCCACATCATTAAGCATATTGGTTTTCTTAAAAACCTGAACGCTTTCCTTTTCTAAAACCTGCATTATAGCACCTCCCCTAATTTCTTTATTTCAGCAAATATCTCCTCCGAGGTAGGCACAATACCGCCCATTCTGCCATAGAAATGCACGGGAACTGTGTCTCCCAAAGCAAGGCGAACGTCTTCAACCATCTGGCCTGCGCTCATTTCCACTACTAAAACTGCCTTTTTGCCTTTTGCGGCTTCCTGGAGCGCTTTCGTAGGATAGGGCCAAACTGTAAGGGGGCAGAAAAGACCTGCCTTTTTATCCTTCAGCTCGTTTTCGCTTATTGCCGAACGGGCTATTCTTGCCGTACTTCCGTATGCAACAACTAATATGTCGCAATCTTCTGTGTTAAAGGTATCGTATAAAACTTCTTTTTCAGATATAATTTTATATTTTTCCTGTAAATGCTCATTCATTTTTTCAAGCTTGCCCGGGTCGAGAGAAAGAGAGTTTATAACGGCTCTTGGCCTGGTTTTATCGCTCCAGCCTACAGCTGCCCAGCTTTTATCTGTCTTTGCAGGCTCTACTTCTTTTATTTCTACAGGCTCCATCATCTGGCCTATCATACCGTCGCCTAAAACCATTACGGGAATCCTGTATTCATCGGCCTTATCAAAAGCTATCTGGGTAAAATCCACCGCCTGCTGTATTGTTGAAGGAGCATATACAAGACAGTGGTAATCTCCGTGGCCGCCTCCTTTGGTTGCCTGAAAATAGTCGCTCTGGGAAGGCTGTATTCCGCCAAGCCCTGGACCTGCCCTCATTATATTTACAATTACGCAGGGAATATTGGCTCCTGCAATATAAGAAATACCTTCTGCTTTAAGAGATATTCCCGGACCTGATGAGCTTGTCATAACCCTTGCGCCTGCTCCGCCTGCTCCGTAAACCATATTGATTGCCGCTATTTCACTTTCAGCCTGTACAAAGCTTCCGCCTACTTCCGGAAGCCTCCATGACATATATTCCGGAATTTCATTCTGCGGCGTAATGGGATAACCGAAAAAATAACGGCATCCGGCCATTACCGCAGCCTCTGCTATTGCCTCATTGCCTTTCATAAAGCGTTTTTCCAAAACAGCACCCCCTGATAGTGTTAAACCTCAAAAAGTCCACATTCATTTTAAATTTAATATCCACGTAGTTCTTCTATCTAAAAACCTCAATAACCATGTCTGGACAAACCGTAGCGCAGAATGCGCATCCAATGCATTGAGAAGCATCTGTACAGCTTGTCGGATTATATCCTTTTGAGTTAACCTTGTGCTTATCAATTTCAAGTATCTTTTTAGGGCAGAAATTAACACATAAGCTGCAACCCTTGCACTTGTTTTCATCTATGACTATGTGAGCCACAAAAATCCCCCCTTATTCTATTTAAACCTAAATCCTAACTGTAATCCCTCATTACTCTTAACAAACACCAAAACAAGTTTGTTAACCTAAGAGACGCTTACTTAAAATAATTCACAGGTTTACACTTGTATCATTTTTTAGTCCGTATAGTGCAAACCTTTTTTCTTTGCCCTATTAATTTGATATTAATACGGCAGCAGCGATAGCATAAATTTTAGATATATCAGAATCTGCCCTGCTTGTCATCACAATGGGGCATTTTGCGCCTACCACAGCCCCTGCACATTGTCCTTCCGAAAGATAAACAATGGCCTTATGAAGAATATTACCCGACTCAATATTAGGCATTAAAAGAATATCTGCGTTTCCCGCTATTTTATCGGTATAACCCTTATGGTCACCGGCCTTCTTTGAAAGGGCAATATCAAGAGAAACAGGCCCTGATATGTAACAGTTTTTGATATCTCCTGCTGCATTCATTTCAGAAAGAGCCTTTGCATCTACCGTAGCCTGCATTTTAGGATTAAATTTTTCTATTGCACAAATGGGAGCAACATAAGGCTCTTCAATACCAAATTTTCTCGCAACGTATACTGCGTTTTCCACAATGCTTTTTTTCTGCTCAATATCTGGAAGCAATGTTATGGCAGGGTCTGTTACAAAAATAATTTTATGGTAGTTTTTAACGGAAAACATACTTACGTGTGAAAGGAGGTTTTCCGTCCTTAAGCCTGCCTCCTTAGCAAGAACCGCTTTTAAAAATACCGCAGTATCCACAAGGCCTTTCATAAGTATATTGGCATTTCCATCGGAAACCTGCTTAACTGCTAACCGGCAGCTTTCCGCCTTGTCATTTTCGTTTATTATCTTAAAATTATGAATCTCTATATTGTTTTTTAAAGCAATTTCTCTTATTTTTTCTTCATCGCCTACAAGAATTGCTTCGGAAAGGCCTCTTTTCCTTGCGTTTTCAACTGCCGAAAGAACCTCTATATCCTCGGCCGCCGCCACAGCTATGGTATTATTGGAATATTGAAGGGCAAGCGCACACATTTCCTCAAAGTTATTAACCATTCATTACCTCCATTACAAGATGATAAATCTGTCTCATTCAAATTACTTAACTTCTACCGTCCATCCGAATTCATCTTTTATTCTTCCGTATTGAATGCCAGTAAGGGTATCGTAAACCTTTTGAGAAAACTCTCCTGTTTTTCCGTTATTGATGATAATTTCCTTATCTCCCATAACGAATTTTCCAACGGGTGAAATAACGGCAGCTGTACCTGAGCCGAAGGCTTCTTCGAGAATGCCTTTTTCATGGGCTTCAAATAATTCATCTATGGAGATTTTTCTTTCAGTAACTGTCATTCCCCAGCTTTTTGCAAGGGCGATAACAGAATCTCTTGTAACGCCGGGCAAGATGCTTCCGCTTAATTCAGGGGTTACAAGCTCGCCGTTAATTTTGAAGAATACATTCATTGTTCCAACTTCTTCAATGTATTTTCTTTCTATTCCGTCAAGCCATAAAACCTGAGCAAAGCCTCTTTCTATGGCCTTTTGCTGGCCCTTAAGACTAATGGCGTAGTTGGCGGAAGATTTTGTAAAGCCGATGCCGCCTCTTACGGCTCTTACATATTCGTCTTCAACAAAAATTTGAACCGGTTCAAGGCCTTTCACCGCATAATAAGGCCCCACAGGAGACATAATGATCATAAATTTAAAATTATGAGAAGGATGCACGCCTAAGGCCGCTTCCGTAGCTATAACAAAGGGGCGTATGTAAAGAGAAGTATTCGGCGCATCAGGAACCCATTCAGAATCAACTTTTACAAGCTCTTTTAAAGCGTGAACAGCCAAATCCACATCAATATAAGGGATGCACATTCTCTCGTCAGAGACATTAAGCCTGTTGAAGTTTTTTTCCGGTCTGAAAAGAAGGATACGGTTATCTTCTGTTCTGTAAGCTTTAAGACCTTCGAAAACTGCCTGGCCATAGTGGAAAACCATCGCCGCAGGGTCTATAAGGATAGGCTCGTTGGGAATAATTTTAGGGCTGTGCCAGCCTTTATCCTTTTCATACTCCATCACAAACATGTGGTCGGTAAAATGCTTACCGAAAGCCATTTTGTCACTTTGAGGCTTCTCTTTTTTCTCTGCTATCTCGATGAATTCTATACCGTACTTATCCATAAAAATTGCCCTCCTTGAATAATTTTCGCTTCCTCTTTATTTGAAAGAACTCTTAAACCACTTTCCGCAAGGGCAAGCATTTCATCTTCCCCTGGAAAAACCATAACGGTTCCTAAATGCTTAACCATCTTTTCAATATACTCAACCAAATCTTTATTATGGGCAAGGCCGCCGGTTAAGCAAACCGCATCTACTTCGCCGTGCAAAACCGCAGAGATTGCGCCTATTTCCTTTGCAACCTGATAGCCCATACCAAAAAATACCTGTTCTGCCTTCTTGTCGCCGGACTCAATCATTTTAGATATTTCCATGCCGTCGTTTGTTCCTAAATATGCGCTTAAGCCCCCTTGGCCTACTAAAAGCTTCTTTATCTGGCTGCAGGTATATTCACCGCTGAAACACATATCAATAATGCTGAATACGGGAAGACCCCCTGCTCTTTCCGGGGAATAAGGCCCTTCTCCGCCCAAGGCATTATTTACGTCTATACATTCGCCTTTTCTGTGGGCAGCAACGGAAATTCCTCCCCCTAAGTGAGCTATAATAAAATTACAGTCTTCATAAGGCTTACCGACTGCATTCGCTGCCCTTCTGCCTACGGCTTTATGGTTAAGAGCATGGAAAATACTTTTCCTTTCTATTTGGGGAATGCCTGAAAGCCTGGCTATATCCTGAAGCTCATCTACAACTACAGGGTCTGCTATGTAGGAAGGCTTATCTATGCCATTAGCTATTTCATAAGCCAAAAAAGCCCCTAAATTTGAAGCATGTTCGCCGTATTCGGCTGATTCTAATATGGTTAGCATATAAGGACTCACCTTATAAACTCCCGATTTAACAGGCATCATAAGACCGCCTCTGCCTATTACGGCGTCAAGCTCATGAACGGCTATGCCGGATTCGTCTAAAGCCTTTATAATCAGGTCTTTTCTAAATTCAAGCTGGTCTACTATGTTTTCATAAGACTTAAGCTCTTCTACCTTATGGCTTATTTTCTTTTCAAAAAGCAAATATGTATTTTCATAAATTGCTATTTTTGTAGAAGTAGAACCGGGATTTATGATGAGCATTTTATATTCTTTATTCAAAGGCATATCCCCCTCCCATACTGATAGATTAAAATAAACTGCTTAAAAAATCAGTTGAGGCAACTGATTCTTAACGTAAATGGCTTTCCGTATTAATAGTTTCTGTTTACTATAAGTATATGTTTCTTATGGTTTTAATTGTATACAAATTAATTTTTGTTTTGTGGTACAACTTGTATACAAGTTGTGTTATAATGATCATATCATATGGAAAAATTATTGTAAACACATTCGATAATCAAGATTTTATTTTTAGCATTATAACAAAATAACTATGATTGTTTTTATTGAAAGTTACTATTTATATATTTTTACCCTTCTGCGTTTTAAGAATTATCTTCTTTAATATAGACCCACACTTTACAGTTTTAGTTCCTTGACGTATAATCTAATATAAAATGTGTTTTGATTAAATTTTAATAGGAGTGTAGCGCTATCGAAAATAATTGTGTAGGCAGAATTTATACTGAGCTTAAAAAGCGTATTATCACAAATATATATTTACCCGGGGAAGTTTTGAGCGAAAATAGCATAGCAGCTGAATTTAACGTAAGCCGTACCCCTGTTCGGGAGGCGTTAAAGGCCCTTCAAAATGAAAAATGGATAACCATTATTCCTAAAATAGGGATTCAGGTTTCTACTATAGAGATGAATGAGCTTAAAAAAAGCTTTAATGTTCGAAAGGCATTGGAAACCCTTGTCATTACTACCATTATGGATATTGATATTCCAAAGGAAACTATGGATAAGCTTGAATATCTATCGCAAAAATGCAATTCTCCCGAAACATCAAGTGCAGAAGCAATAGAAATTGACGTGGAATTCCATGAAACCCTATGGAAGCTCTGCGATAACGATATACTGCTGCGATACCTTCAGGAGCTTCATTATTATGAGCAAAGATGGTGGTATTATATGAAAAATGCAAATCCTAATCTTAAAGAGGTGGGGGATATGGGTTCTCTTATCAGACTTTGCAAATGTATAAAGGAAAGGGATTTAGATAATGCTTTAAATGTGCTGTATATGCATCTTGAATATTACATTGACCAGCTTCGAAACGCATTTTTTTAAAAAAGAATACAATAACAAAAGAAAAAACACCTGAAACAGGTGTTTTTTCTTTTGTTATTCATAAAAATATTCCTATTTATTATACGAAAAATTCTTGTCCATATAGTTTTTAAGATATTCAATAAAATGCTTTTCTCTTTCATTTAAAATATAATCATCGCATGTAAAATATACAACCACATAATCATCATCAACATTATCAAGATTTAGGCATACGCATTCAAGCCTTTCTGCCTCATCAGGAGCAAAATCGAAGGAAAAAGCAATATAGCCGCATAATCTTATGGCATCGTAATAGCTTGCGCGGCTTGAAATAAACTGTATATCGCTTCCTTCCGAATCTACCCCTACAGCCCCAAGGTTTTTTTCAAAATCCAAATCATCATAAGTTACAAAAGGATATTGAATAAGCTCGTCAAAATCCACCTTATCTCTTTTAGCCAGAGGGTGGTCCTTATATACGGCAATCTTTATAGGAAGCCCCTCTTTTAAAACCTTTAATTCAAGATTATTATTAACTGCATAATTTCTGTATATTTCCAAATCATATCTGGAAAAGTATGTGAGACCCATTCTGCATCTTCTCGTTATAACGTCTTGAAAGTTTTGGTCAAGAACTTCCTCTCTGTAAATATCCCTTGAAGAAAAATTCACAGGATGGTCCTTTTTATAACTAAAAAAGGCATTGGAAAACATAGAAGAAGACGATGCAGATATAGAAAGATTTTCACTTTCGTAGTTAATATCAGGAACAAGCTTCATTCTTTTATATTCGTTAAACATTTTTTCAGCCGATTCAATAAATTTCTTTCCCTGCTCCGTGGGAATAATGCCGGTTGTTGTTCTGTCAAATATCCGATAGCCGATTTCATTTTCAATATTTTTTAATATGCTGCTTAAGGTCGGCTGAGAAATAAACAACGTTTTAGATGCCCTGTTAATGGACCTATATCTGTTTATTTCAAGAATATATGCTAAATGTTCCATTGTCATCGTAATCAATCCTTGTCCTTATATATATTTTTTTTCTATATCATGGTTAGACTTTTATATAACAATATTATCAAATACTATGTTATCATAAATTGTAACTAATGTTAAGCTATTACCGTACTGGCATTATGGCAGTTTTTACATTAATATAATTTTCTTATTTTTTTGTTTGTAAATTTTTTATTTTTTTCGCTTACTTGCTTTCATATTTTCTAATTTATATAGCTAAATAGATAGCCATATAAAAATTAATTTAAGTAGATTCTCTTTTATACTGTTTTTGCTATTCTGTTTTCGTCTTATATTTAACAAAGTGAACAGATATAAAATATATTCAAGAGAATTTTAAATATGAGAGCAGATAAATAAATTTATTTCTTTTTTATAACCTGCAATCTTAAATTATTAAGGAGGTAACACCAAATGAAAAGAAACAAATTGTTAGCATTAAGCCTCACAGCACTGATGGCGATTTCCGCCCTTTCAGGCTGCGGCGGCAATGGAGCGGAAGCGCCTGCACCTTCTGAAGTTGCTCCTTCTGAAGCTGCTCCTTCAGCAGAGGCTCCTGCGGATAAGGCTCCCGAAACACCCTCGGACGCAATCGACGAAGTTCAGTACTTCAACGATTATCTTAATTCAGAGCCTGCTACTCTTGACCCGGGCAAAGCCGCGGATGAATATGCAAACGGCATCTTAAACAACATCATGGAAAAGCTTACAGTGTATCAGGTAAATGCTGACGGGGAAGCTGAAATTTCTCCTGCCGGCGCTGAAAGCTGGGATATTTCTCCTGACAATACTGTTTATACTTTTAAATTAAGAGAAAACTACTGGCAAGACGGCCAGAAGGTTACTGCACAGGATTACGAATACGGTATTAAAAGATCGATAGATCCTGCAACAGGTTCTCCAAACTCTTACCTTTTAACACCGATTAAAAATGCAGAGGCTGTTATGGCAGGCGAAATGGGCGTTGATGAGCTTGGGGTAAAAGCAATTGACGAAAACACTCTTGAAATTACTCTTGGGGCGCCTACACCTTATTTCTTAAGCCTTACTTATCAGAACAATATGTCCCCTGTTCGTAAAGATATTATCGAAGCACAGGGCGATAAATTTGGTTCAGAAGCTGATACAATTCTTTCAAACGGACCTTTTGTACTTTCAAGCTGGACTCATAACTCCGAGCTTAATTTAGTTAGAAACGACAAGTTCTGGAACAAAGACAATATTAAGCTTGAAAAAGTAAACATTAAAATTCTTGACGATGACAATGCCCGTCACAACTCTTTTGATAACGGCTCTATTGACGCTGTTGCTACAACAATCGAAGAATGGGTAGACAGATTCGACAAGAAAGACGGAACATACAGAATAGACTATACCTTAACCTCTAACTATTATTCTTTCTTTAACACACAGGACGAATTATTTAAAAATGCCAACATCAGAAAAGCGTTTATCGTAGCATTAGACAGAGATATGTTTAATGAAGTTCTTTTCAGCGGTTATTCAGAGCCTGCCTACGGCTGGGTTCCAAAGGGTGTTGCTGTTGACGCCACAGAATACAGAAGCGTTGCAGAAGAGCCTTTAAAGAAGCTTATTGAAGAAAATCCCGACCCTAAAGCACTTCTCTTAAAGGGTATGGAAGAGCTTGGCTTAGGCGACGATCCTTCAACACTTAAAGTAGTATGGAGCCTTGGCGGAACAAGCCAGAGAATGAGAACCATGGGTGAATTCTTCCAGCAGATATTAAAGCAGAACCTTGGCGTAAACCTTGAAATAGAACTTAACGATTGGCCAATGTTCCAGTCTAAAATCGTATCAGGAGATTTCCAGATCGGCTACATGAGCTGGGGCGCAGAATATAACGATCCTTATTCAATGTTAAGCCTTCTTATCAGCACATCAAACGCTATTAACACAGGATGGGTTAACGAAGAATATGATAAATTAATGGCTCAGGCTTCCGTGGAAATGTATGACGCAAAACGTATTGAATTATATCAGGAAGCTGAAAACCTTATGCTTTACGAAGAAGGCGTTGTAAATCCTGTTATTTATCCAAAACGTATTTCTTACGCATATGATTATGTTAAAAACATGGCTGACAGACCTCTCCTTACACAAGGTTACAGAAATCTTTATACTCAGGGCAGACCATAAATATAAGAAATAAGTATCTAAGTATAGGCCGTTACAAAGCCGGTTTGAATTGCCGAACCGGCTTTGTTATCTATTAAGGGTATTAAAGCAAAATATAAAAACATCAGATATAGTAAGTTAAAGTTAAACAGAAACAAAATCCTATATCCATAAATAGGTTTTTGTTACTTCTTTATGAGAAATTTACTTTATTATTTATATTTGTTATTATCTGATCAAGCCTATATATTTAGCCCATATTAAAAGTATAATTGAAGTAATCTATATTAAGGCAGACCTATGTATTCAGCAGGCTTTTTATCTGTTAAATGCTTAAGTATTTATCTGCCTCATTAAAGGGGGAGCATTGGAATGTTAAAGTATATAATAAAAAGAATATTTTATATGCTTATAACCTTATTTATTATCATTACAGCTACATTTTTTATGATTCACAGTATTCCCGGGGACCCGCTTTCATACCTTGCAAAGAACCTTCCCCAGCAGACAATGGAAAACTACTATAAAAAATACGGCTTAGATAAATCAAAGCCGGAACAATACGCAATCTTTATGAAAAATCTTGCAAAAGGCGATTTGGGAGAATCCTTAAGATATCCCGGCAGAAGCATCACAGATACTGTTGCAACAAACTCCGTCGTATCCGGTAAAACCGGAGGCGCCGCTCTTTTCATCGGCTTTGTTGTGGGGGTAAGCCTTGGTATCATAGCAGCCCTTAACAGAAATCGGTGGCCCGACTATATCGTTATGTTTGTGGCCATTGTAGGAACCACCATCCCTGTTTTTGTCATGTGCGCCTTGCTTCAATATGCCCTTACGGTAAAAATTCCTGTTCTTCCTACCACCGGCTGGGGAAAAGCTTCCCATATGGTGCTTCCTGTAATCGCATTGTCCTTCGGTGTAATTGCTACTTATGCAAGATACATGAAATCAAGCGTTCTTGAAGTAAATAATCAGGATTATATTCTTACTGCTCAGGCAAAAGGCGTAAGCAGCTTTAGAATTGTAACGGACCACATCATAAAGAATGCAATTCTTCCTTGTGTTACGATGCTTGGGCCAAGAATTGCCGGTATCTTTACAGGAAGCTTCGTAGTAGAAAAAATATTTGCCATCCCCGGATTAGGCTTCTACTATGTAAACAGCATAAACGACAGAGATTATTCCATGATTTTAGGCATAACGGTTTTCTATGCGGCTTTATTTGTTATTGTACAGCTTTTAGTTGATATTCTCTATGTATTTATTGATCCGAGAATAAGAATTACAGACTAAGTCTTAAAATCCAATTTTAAAAGTGAGGTTTACTATGGAAAATATATCTTCGGATAAATTTGAGATTATAGGCATAGATAAGTCTGCAATGGAGCTGAAGGGTCGTCCGCCGGTAAACTACTGGCAGGATGCATGGAGAAGATATAAGGAAAATAAAATTGCTCTTGTTGCGCTTTTTGTGCTTTTAGTTCTTATTATAATGATGATTATAGGCCCTGCCTTAAGCGGCTATTCCTTTGAACAGATGGATGCTTTGAATAAAAACAAGCCCCCAAGCATTGAACACTGGTTCGGTACCGACGAGCTTGGCCGGGATATTTTCGCAAGAGTATGGATTGCCGGCCGTGTCAGCATTATCATCGGTCTTTTCGGCGCTTTTATATCCAGCTTTGTTGGAACAATATACGGCGGTATTTCCGCTTATTTCGGGGGAAAAGTAGATACCATTATGATGCGTATCGTTGAAATACTCATGAGTATCCCCTATCTTATCATCGTTATTTTAATCATGGTTATTACAGATTCAAAGAGTCTCGGTACGCTGATTGTCGCCCTTACGATTACAGGCTGGTGTAATATTGCCCGTATGGTAAGAGGACAGATTCTTCAGCTGAAAAGCAATGAATTTGTTATGGCGGCAGAGGCCCTTGGGGTAAGCCCCTTTAAAATTATTACACGCCATCTTATACCAAATACCCTCGGTATCATTATCGTTGCCATTACTTTTGATATACCAGGCTACATCTTCTCCGAAGCCTTTTTAAGCTATATAGGCTTAGGTATTCAGCCGCCCAACACAAGCTGGGGTGCTCTCGCCTCCGCCGCACAGCAGAAGTTTATGTTCTATCCGTATCAATTGTTCTTCCCTGCGCTTCTCATCGCTCTTACCATGCTTAGCTTTACGCTGATAGGCGATGGCCTCAGGGACGCTCTGGACCCTAAACTTAGAAAGTAGAAGGTGTATAAATGGATAAAATATTAGAAGTTAATAATTTACACGTTTCTTTTAATACTTATGCAGGGGAAGTAAAAGCAGTAAGAGGCGTAAGCTTTCACCTTGAAAAGAAGGAAACCCTTGCCTTCGTAGGGGAATCCGGCTGCGGTAAAAGCGTTACGGCAAAGTCTATCCTTAGGCTTCTGAATCCAAGTGTTGCTGAAATCAAAAAAGGCTCTGAAATCAAATACAGCGGCAAAGACGTTCTTGCCATGAATAAAAAAGAGCTGAATTCCTTTAGAGGTCAAGAAATAAGCATGATTTTTCAGGACCCTATGACAAGCTTGAACCCTACGATGACTGTAGGCAAGCAAATCATGGAAAGCCTTAAAATACACAGAAATTTAAACGAAGCAGACGCTAAAAAAGAAGCCATCAGAATCCTTGAACTTGTAAAAATCCCCGATGCAGCAAAGAGAGTTGACAGCTATCCTCATGAGCTTTCCGGCGGTATGCGCCAAAGAGTTATGATTGCCATTGCCCTTTCCTGCGATCCCAATGTTTTAATTGCAGACGAGCCTACAACAGCCCTTGACGTTACAATACAGGCGCAGATTCTGCATCTTATTCACGAGCTTAAGGAAAATTTAGGTACGGCCGTTATCCTTGTTACTCATGACTTGGGGGTAGTAGCAAACTATGCCGACCGTATTCAGGTAATGTATGCCGGGCAAATTATGGAAAGAGGAAGCACTCCTGAAATATTCCAGAATGCTAAGCATCCTTATACATGGGCTTTATTAAAAAGCATACCGAAACTTGCTAAAAACACCAAGGAAAAGCTTTACACCCTCCTTGGCACACCTCCCGACTTGGTTTTACCTTTAAAGGGCTGTCCCTTTGCCGCAAGGTGCGAATACTGCATGAAAATCTGCAAAGAAGAACCCCCTGCCGAAGTCTCCTTATCCGATACTCATAAGGTAAGCTGCTGGCTGATGCACCCCGGTGCGCCGAAGGTCAAAGGATTTTACGAAGATGAGGTGTTAAGATGAAAAAAGAAGCGATCTTAGAGGTTAAAAACCTTAAAAAATATTTCAATGTTAAAAATAAGGGAACCTTGAAAGCCGTAGACGATATAACCTTCACCATAAATAAAGGCGAAACCCTGGGGCTTGTTGGAGAATCCGGCTGCGGCAAAACCACCTGCGGAAGGACAATCCTCGGCATATACCCAAAAACCGGCGGAGAAATCATTATAAACGGCATCAACAACGATGACTTAAAAGGCAAAGAAAAGCTGAAGTTTAAAAAAGACTGCCAGATGATTTTTCAGGACCCTTATGCCTCTTTGGACCCGCGTATGACCATCGGGGAAATCATCGGCGAAGGCATGGATGTTCATTTTAATATTTCAACAGAGGAAAAAAATAAGCGAATTAAAACTTTACTTGAAAGGGTCGGCCTTACCCCTGATTACCAGAACCGCTTTCCCCACGAGCTTTCCGGCGGGCAGCGTCAGCGTATCGGTATTGCAAGGGCATTGGCTGTAGAGCCTAAATTTATCGTCTGCGACGAGCCTATTTCTGCTCTTGACGTATCTATTCAGGCTCAGATTGTAAACCTTTTAATCCGTCTTCAAAAAGAAGACCAGCTCACCTATTTGTTCATCTCCCATGACCTTTCCATGGTAAAGCATATTTCCGACAGAGTCGGCGTTATGTATTTAGGTTCAATGGTAGAGCTTGCATCAAATATAGAGCTTTATGACAATCCAATGCACCCTTATACAAAGGCGCTCATTGCCGCAATCCCCGAGGCGGACCCTGATAATCTGGGACAAAAGAAAGGCTATAAGCTTGAAGGAGAAGTTCCAAGCCCTATTAACCCTCCGTCAGGCTGCAAATTCCACGGAAGATGCCCTATTGCAACAGAACTATGTAAAACCGATATCCCGGAGCTTCGGGAATTAAAAGAAGGCCATTTTGTTGCGTGCCATCACGCTTAATTTATACAAAGCGAACTTGAAAAAATGATATATAGGCTTTAGCTTATAAACCATTTTTCAAGAAAACGTTTCCTTATATAGTAAAACAACTTTAAAGTAGTAACAAAAGCCTATTTTTCATAAACGGCTTAATATAATAGAGCCCCTTCTATTAAGCCATTCAAAATATACGGTTTTTGTTACTGTAATCTAATTGTTTTACTATAGTTAAAAAATGTTTATTTGACAAAATCAGCCTCTTAGCTTTATTAACTACAGAATTTGTTTTGGCTTTGATATTCAAGGGAGCAAGCCCTTGAGAATTTACTTTCATACGCCTTTAAGCATTTTTGCTTAATACTAAGTAAAACAGTTTTAATGTAGTAACAAAAACTATTCTTCATAAACGGCTTAAATACATAGAAGCACTTATATTAAGCCATTCAAAATTACGGTTTTTGTTGCTGTGATTCAACTGTTTTACTATATATGAAATTTTTGAGAATAGATTCTCATAAGCCCCCTGTTTCATACAGGGGTTTTTTAATGAATTTAGAGAGAAGGATGTTAATGCTGAGAAAAGAAGTTATTGAGCGAATCCTTTCTGCTGCCACCGAAAGAGGCGCAGACTATGGAGAGGTATTTTTAGAAGACAGCAAATCTACCTCTATACAAATGAATAATAATACCATTGAAAGCGGCGTAATCAATCAGGATTACGGCATAGGCATAAGAATTTTTTCAGGTCTTGACAATATATATACCTATACCAATGACCTTAGGGAAGAAAACCTGATTAAAATGACAAGAGACGCCGCCGCTACTTTAAAAGAAAGAGAAAAGGCAGGCTACAGGCCTTTAGGAGAGCTTAAAACCGTAGAAAATAAAAGCCCTGCCCTCATTCTTCCTACGAAAACAGATTACAGCAAAAAAATTGACCTTCTTAAAAATATCGTTTCCACAGGAAATCAATACGATGAAAAAATAAAGAAAATAACCGTAAATTATTACGATGGTGTTCAAAACGTAATCATCGCCAATACTGACGGCCTTTACGCAGAGGACCAAAGGGTAAAGACCCGTGTGAGAATCGGCGCTATGGCAGAAAATAAAAACAATGTCTATATGGGCTATAGAAGCGCCGGTGCTATGAAAGGCTTTGAATTTTACGAAAACGCCGACCTTGATTATATTACAAAAGACAGCTGCCGTATGGCCATCGCCATGCTTGACGCAAAATATGCTCCTGCCGGAAGAATGAGCGTCATAGCGGATAACGGCTTCGGCGGCCTTCTTTTCCATGAGGCCTGCGGCCACAGCCTTGAAGCCTCTTTTGTATCAAAAGGCACAAGCGAATTCTGCGGAAAGCTTGGCACCCAAGTTGCAAGCCCAATCCTTACTTTGATTGATGACGGCTCCATGCCGGGCATGTGGGGTTCTTTAAATATGGATGACGAAGGGACCCCTACTCAGAGAAACGTTCTCATAGAAAAGGGTATCTTAAAGGGCTACATGGTGGATAGACTAAACGGAAAGCGAATGGGCATGAATCCCACAGGCTCTTCCAGAAGGCAAAATTACCGCTTTGCTCCTACTTCCCGAATGACAAATACTTATATTATGCCGGGAGAAAGCAAAAAAGAAGATATGATTGCAAATACCGAAAGAGGAATTTTTGTAAGCCATATTAACGCCGGCTCCGTAGACCCTCTTACGGGAGAATTTAATTTCTCTACCCTTGAAAGCTATATGGTTGAAAACGGAAAAATAACCTACCCCATAAAAGGTGCTTCCTTAATCGGAACAGGAATCAATATTCTAAAACAGGTAGACATGGTAGGAAATAATCTTGAAATCGGTGACGGCTTCTGCTTTGCAGGAAGCGGAGCTTTATTCATCTGTGCAGGCCAGCCAACCGTAAGGGTTAACAACATGACCATAGGAGGTGTTGAATAATGATTGATAAAGACCTTCTTAAAAGCCTTTCCGATACCCTTAAAAGTAAAGGCATCAAAGATATAAGATATTATATATCGGAGGCTGAAAAAACTTCTCTTTCCTTATATAAAGGCGAAAGTGACGGAAGCTCTGTTTCTTCAGTCCAGCGTGTTTTTGCAGAAGGAAACTATAATTGCAATCTGGGAAGCGTATACATAGAAAATTTAAATAAAGACTTATTTAACGAATATGCCGAAATCATCAAGGCTACCGCGGAATATAACAAAAAGCCCTTTATCGCCTACGACATTGACGAAAGCTTAACTTCAAAAGAAGCGCTTGTGTTTCCCGAAAACAGTGAAATCCTTTCTCATATGGCGGCACTGGAAGAAAAGCTCTATGCCTCGGATAAAAGAATCAGCAATATCAATCACTTCTCCACGGTTAAGGCTCATGAAAAGATAACTTTAATGGACGAGAATGGAAAAAGCTGCCATAACAGCTCAGGCTATATATTCCAAAATATAGATATTATTTCCGAGGAAAATAATATTAAAAAAAGCAGCGGAAGCTACAGATCCTCTAAAGCCTATGATAAGGGCCTTATGGAAATTATCAGCAAAGAGGCCCTGAAGGAAAGTACGGCGCTTTTAAATTCTGTAATTCCCGAAAGCGGAAATTATGCTGTTATCTTTAAAAATACGGTGTTTGCTGAAATATTATCTATGATTTTTCCTATTTTTTATGCTGACGTTATATTAAACGATATGAGCCCTCTTAAAAATAAAATAGGAGAAAAGGTGTTTTCTGATATTCTGAATATCTATGAAGACCCTGTAAGTAAATTTGGACGGGTTTACAGAACATTTGACGATGAAGGCGTCAAGACCCAAAGAAAGAACATCATCACAAACGGCGCTTTTGAAACTATTCTTCATAATCAATCTACCGCTTCCAAAATGAACACCGTTTCCACAGGAAACGCCTTTAAAAAGTCCATTCAGGAAAGCCCTTCCATAGGCGTAAGCAATATATTCATAACAAAGGGTGATTTATCCTACGAAGAGCTTAAAGCCTCCATGGGTTCCGGTATTGTGATTACAAATGTTCAGGGCCTTCATGCCGGAATCAATACCCTAACAGGAGATATTTCCCTTTTATCCACGGGAATCCTCATTGAAAACGGCAAAGAAGTGTCCGGCGTTGAGCAAATAACCGTTGCAGGCAATCTCTTTGATATGTTGAAAAATATCTCCGCCATAGGAAACGACTGGGGCTCTACCTCATTTTCTTCCATGGCAAATTTAAGTTTCATCACCTGCCCGTCAATTCTATTTCAATCTCTTACGGTGGCAGGGAAATAACTTTAATCACCTTAAAAATAAGTATAAAAAGCTCTTTGCTTTAAAGCAAAGAGCTTTTTATACTTAAATTCATATGAAATCGTATCGTAAATTTACTTTTTTCTTATTTATAGTAAATCTCTCATAAGGAAGTAACAAAAACCTATTCACTGCAGGTTCAATAACACAGATTCCCTTCGGAAGCGGCATACTTTTGAGCCTACACGAATATATGGTTTTGTTACTGTTTCACTTTAAATTTATTATATCCTCTCTAAAGCCAATGCTTACAGAGCCATAAAGGCAGTTTACTATATAAAAAACAAATTAACTCATAAAAATAAAAATTATTAAAACAAAAAATAAAAGCCATAGCATAAACGCTACAGCCCTTATTTATAAGATACACCTTCGGGGATTCGAACCCCGGACCCACTGATTAAGAGTCAGTTGCTCTGCCAGCTGAGCTAAAGATGCATAATAAAACAGCAGTTTTTCATTGTATTTGTTGTCCATCTTTCCGAACAACAGTGTAAATTATACCGCCTTTCCCCTTCATTGTCAATAGCTTTTTTTAAAAAAGATAAAAACTTGTCGTAACGTTTTTTAGGATTTTAAAACCGGATAAATCCTTATCCGGTTTTGTTTTAATTCTCTTTATTTCTTCTCTTTTATGGGAACCCATATTTCCGTTTTGTAATCTTCGGACTGATTATCTCCCTCAGAATACACTTCGATATCCGGTGCATCGGCATATTCATATCCCGATGTGGGAAGCCACTCCGTTACAATCCGCCTTTGCATATGCTGCAAAGCATGAGGCATAGGGCCTATGCATTCAAATACTGCCCATGTGCCCTCGGGAACAGTATAGGCCTGCATGCCTTCTGGAATTTCCCTGTCTGAGGAAACGGCTATATAATAATCAAAGCTTTTTCCGTCCATACAGGTACAAACCCCCATTAAGCCGTAGGGCGGTTTGTTCATAAGAGAAATTATTTCGGGTATTTTTGCCGCACTTTCCTGCCAGAACTTAGGTATTTCTTTAAAATTATCTTCCACATTCAAAATATAATTTTTGCTGACACCTACAATTCTAAATGCTTCCTTCTTTTCAATCTTATAATTCATTTCAGCTTCTCCTTTAATTGTTATTTTGAAGCTGATGGGAAGGAAGGCTTTCAGTTTTATCCCCTCAGACTTGGCTAAGGACGGTGCAAAACCATGGACATTTTGAAAGGCCCTGTTAAATGCCGTTGGGGAATCGTATCCATATTTTAATGCGACATCAATAACCTTTTCCCCTTTTTGCAAATCCATTGCCGCCAAAGTCATTTTTCTTTTCCTTATATATTCGGAAAGAGGTATCTCCGCCATGTAAGAGAACATTCTTTGAAAGTGAAAGCCTGAGCAGCCGGCAATTTTCCCAAGCTTCGACAGGTCCATCTCCTCAGTCAAATGTTCTTCAATATATTTTATGGCGTTATTATAATTATTAAGCCACTCCACTCCATCGCCTCCTGACAATTAAAGTATATATGCATATACTTAAGCTTTCCTCTTTAATTATATACGAAAAATGAGAGTATGCATATGAAGGCTTAATATATATTATAGTCTATTTGTTTTTATTCCTCAGTAAGCAGGTGGCTAAGGAGGCATAAAATCAAAGAAAAACAAATAATAGATAATACTGCTATTTCATATTTAAACGAGTATAAGTTTTATGATAAAATAGGAAGAATCAATATAGAATCAAGGTGAATACATGAAAATAATAATATCTCCTGCTAAAAAAATGAATATTGATACCGATAGCCTTCCTCATGAGGCTCTCCCCCATTTTCTTCCCGAAGCAAAAGCGCTTTTAGGGAAACTAAAATCTATGGACTATCATGAGCTTAAAAAATTATGGGCATGCAGCGATGCCCTGGCAAAAATGAATTTTGAAAGGCTTCATACGATGGATTTTGAAAATAAACTCACTCCTGCCATACTGTCATATGAAGGCATTCAATACCAATACATGGCCCCGGGCGTATTTGAGTATAATCAATATGCTTACATAAAAAAGCATCTTTATATTGTTTCAGGTATGTACGGCCTGCTCCGCCCTTTTGACGGTGTAGCTCCCTACCGCTTGGAAATGCAGGCAAAGCTCTCTGGAGATGCGTATAAAAATCTTTACGGATTCTGGAAGGATAAGCTTGCAAAAAAACTCTCAGAAGAAAGCAGTACCATAATAAACCTGGCCTCAAAAGAGTACAGTAAAAGCATAAGCAATGATCTGCCGAAAAATATCAGCTTTATAACCTGTTTCTTTACCCAATTGAAAGATGGAAAACTAATCGAAAAAGGCACAGAATGTAAAATGGCCCGGGGAGAAATGGTTCGCTTTATGGCGGAAAACAATATTTCAGACCCTGAGAATATAAAATATTTCGATAAGCTTAATTATAAATTTTCAGATAAAGATTCCAATAAAAATAATTTTGTCTTTATCAAACCACGTAATCAATTAAAATAGACGCTTTAAAAGTATTTTCCACTAACCGCCGGCTTAGAAATTCACTATATATTATAAAAGACCCTCCCAGCCGCAACAAAATAGCATCAAATTATACAATATTGCCTTTTGGGGTATATTTTGTCTTTTTGGAGTAGAAATTCTCTAAAGTATTAGTTAAACTAATAAAGTTAGCTTAGTATAACTAAAAGAGGAGGATTATCTAATGAACAATAAACTTCAGGCAAAAGACCTGATAAACATCGGAATATTTACCGCAATTTATTTTATTGTATTTTTTACCACAGGCATGCTTGGCTATATTCCTGTTTTAATGCTTGCCATACCTATTATATGCCCGCTGGTTGCAGGAATTCCTTTTATGCTTTTTCTTACAAAAGTAAATAAATTCGGCATGGTAACCATAATGGGCATTTTATTAAGCCTTTTTATGTTTCTTACAGGGCATCCATGGCCTATTCTTATCTTCGGTGTGTGCTTTGGATTATTAAGCGATATTGTCCTTAAGAAAGGAAATTATAAAAACTGGGGATTGGTATTAGTAGGGTATGCCATATTCAGCGAATGGATTATGGGGCTTCTTTTCCCTATTTTCTTTTTAAGGGAAAGCTTTTTCGCTTCCACAAGAGACGGCTACGGCGATACATATGCAGATACGCTTGCATCAATAACACCCATGTGGGTATTTTTCCTAATGATTGCTTTCGTAGCTCTGGGAGCGCTTTTAGGCGCATTTCTTGGAAAATCACTGCTTAAAAAGCATTTCCAAAGGGCAGGGATAGCGTAATGGTTGAGTATATTTCGTCAAATAATGGAAAAAAGCCTTTAAACCTTGACCCCAGAACAAAAATAATGATTCTGATTTGCGTAAATGTCGTTATGGTTGGCGGCGGATTAAGCGGGACCTCTGTATTTGTCCGCCCGCTTTTTGGGCTCCTTCCCTTTATAATGCTCTTATCGGGATATAAATACAAACCGGCTTTTCTCTATTTGGCTTTTATTTCTTTTTCCATGTTTACCGAGCTTTTTCTTGTAAACATAACCACAGGCGTTCTCAATTTATTATGTATTATTTTTTCGGGAATAATTTCACGTTTTATTCCCGGCATAATTACAGGCTACTATCTTGTAAGCACAACTAAAATAAGCGAATTAATCGCCTCTATGGAGCGTATGAGAATTTCTCCTAAAATCATTATTCCTTTTGCGGTTATGATTCGGTTTTTTCCAACTGTAAAAGAGGAAAGTGCCGCTATAAGCGATGCCATGAGAATGAGAGGAATACGTTTAGGGGGCGGAAACCCCCTTGCTATGCTTGAATACATTATCGTTCCTTTACTTATGTCTACAGTAAAAATAGGCGAAGAGCTTTCTTCGGCTGCCTTAACAAGGGGCCTTGGGGCTCCTGTTAAAAGAACAAATATATGCAAAACAGGATTTAAAGCGCCGGATTTTGCAGCGGCAATGATCATATTACCCGCATTTTTATTTTGGAGCATTTATTAAAAATGTTTGTGACTGTATAGGAGAACTTCAATGATTGAAATAAAAAATGTTTCATTTTATTATGAAAGTAATGACAGGGAAGCTGGGCTGAGAAACATAAACCTTACTATAAAATCCGGAGAAACCGTTCTTTTATGCGGTGAATCCGGCTGCGGAAAAACTACCCTTACCCGCCTTATAAACGGTCTTATTCCCAATTATTACGAGGGTAGGCTCGAAGGGAACATCATTGTAAAGGGCAAGGATATTCCAAAGGCCCCCCTTTATGAAACTGCCTCTGTGGTAGGCTCTGTATTTCAAAATCCGCGTTCTCAGTTTTTTAATATAGATACTACAAGCGAGCTTGCCTTTGGCTGCGAAAATATGGGTATGGAGGAAGAAGAGATACTTAGAAGAATTGAAAAGACCGCTATGGAGCTTAATATGGAAAACCTCATGGACAGAAGCATATTTGCCCTTTCAGGCGGTGAAAAGCAAAAAATCGCCTGCGGTTCCGTATCTGCCTTGGACCCTGAAATAATAGTCCTTGACGAGCCTTCCTCAAATCTTGACGCAAGGGCAACAGAGGACCTTTATTTCCTTCTCAAAATATGGAAAAGCCAGGGAAAAACAATAATTATATCAGAACACAGGCTTCATTATTTAAGCAGCTTGATAAATAGAGTTATTTATATGAATAGCGGAAAAATAGAAAAAGAATTTACTTCTTCTGAATTTTTAAGCCTTACGGAAGAAGAAAGAATTTCTCTCGGCCTTCGCCCTATTTCAATTAAAAACATAGGAAAAACAGAAAAACAACCGCCTTCTTTGATTGCGGAGGAAAAAATAATCTTAGAGGATTTTTGCTTTACATATAAAAACGGCTGCGAAGGTATAAAAATAAAAAGCTGCTCTTTTCCAAAGGGCAGCATTATAGCCGTTATAGGCCATAATGGAGCCGGAAAATCAACCTTTGCCAGATGTTTATGCGGCCTTGAGAAAAAATGCAAGGGAACTATGCAGTTTAATAATTTAAGCCTTAAAGCAAAGGACCGTTTAAAAAATTGCTATATGGTTTTGCAGGACGTGAACCATCAGCTTTTTACAGAAAGCGTAATGGATGAAGTCCTTCTCAGTATGGAAACGGAAGATGAAAAAGCAGGGGAAGAAATATTAGCAGGCCTTAATCTTTCAGCGTTTAAGGATATACACCCCATGGCATTATCCGGCGGTCAAAAGCAACGGGTCGCCATAGCTTCGGCAGTAGCTTCCCAAAGAGATATTATCATCTTTGACGAGCCTACAAGCGGCCTTGATTTAAGACATATGAGAGAGGTTTCAGAAAATATTATCCGGCTTCAAAACAAGGGCAAGACCATTTTTGTTATTACCCATGACCCGGAGCTTATATTAAACTGCTGTACTTATGTAACAGAACTTAAAAACGGAAAAATAGAAGAAGAATATGCTCTTGACAAAAATGGTATCTCCCGTATGCTTGATTTTTTTACAAGCAATGATTTTTCATAGGCTACAGTAAATTTATATAAAAAGGCGGTGTATCAGGCTTGTTTGAAAAAATTGCCTTCTTAGGCTCAAATGTGACGTTTATATCTAAAGATAAGGACTGCTGGGTTTACAAGGTTAAAGATGATTCCGGCGAAGGCACAATGACCTGCTACAGCGTATTTCCCGGCATTATTTTAAATTACAATGATTTTCACATGGAAAAGTGCGTGTCGGAGTTCAAGCCTTCTGTGGAGATGTACAGCATAAATCACTGCCGGGAAGGCCGCATTGAATGGGAACTTGACCCTAACCACTATATATATCTGGAAACAGGCGACCTTCAATTAAATACGCAGAAAAGCCATGCAAATAACTTCAGCTTTCCCCTGAAGCATTATCACGGCCTTACTGTGGGCATTTTCCCTCATGAAGCTTCTAAATCCTTAAAAGGCGTTTTAGAGGGTTATGACGTAGATATTTACGAGCTTATCAATAGATTTTCAATCTCTGAAAAACCCTTTATCATGCGTGCGGGATTAAGTATCGCCCATATATTTTCAGAGCTTTACAATGTTCCTGAAAAAATAAGACCAAGCTACCATAAAATAAAGATACTGGAGCTTTTACTCTTCCTAAGTACCGTAGACGCCCCTGTCACTGAATGCGAGCGTCCTTATTTCCATAGAAATCAGGTGGAAAAAATTAAGCGGATTATGGCCTTTCTCATTGAGCAGCCCCAAAAACACTATACCCTTACGGAGCTATCCTCAATGTACGATATTTCTCTTACGGCAATGAAACAATGTTTTAAAGCCGTATATGGAACGTCTATATATAACTATATGCGTACCTACAGAATGAACGCAGCTGCCGTCATGCTTAAAACCACTGATGACAGCATAGGAGAAATATCCTCGGCAATGGGATACGATAATCCCAGTAAGTTTTCTGCCGCCTTTAAAGAAATCATAGGCATAGCTCCAAGAGACTACAGAAAATCTATTGTCTGATTGGAGCAAAACTTATTTTCCCGGAGTAGAGAATTAAAATAAAACATAGTATTATTTTACCTGCAATCCCTTTATGCTAAATAAATTAAAGTAACAAAAATCATGTATTTTAAATGGTTTAAACATAGCAATTTTATATATTTGAGCCGTTTATAAAAAGTAGATTTTTATTACTTTCTTAAGGCTATAGTAAATTTCAAATTAAACAGTAATAAAAATGTATATTTTGAATGGCTTAAACATAGGGATTCTATATGTTTAAGCCGTTTATGAAAAATAGATTTTTACTGCTTCCTTCTGTGAAATTTACTATATTTTGTTATATTATTGTTCATGCAATATTTTTCAGGCATATGTTTTCCTAATATAACATGAATATAAAGCAAACGGGATTGCAGTGTAAGATACTACAAAGTTAATTTACTATTATCTGCCGGGAGGAGTTTCATGAATAAAAAAAATCCGCTTAAAACAGTTTTTTCTTATGCTAAAGAATGCAGGGAGAAAATGATTTTTTCAGTAATTTTTGCTGTAATAAGCGCCTTTGCAGGGCTTATGCCTTATGTATGCGCCTATAAGATTATTGTGCTCTTTTTTAATGAAAGCGCAAGCGTTTCCTCTGTTTTGCTATGGTCTGCCATCGCACTTATATCTCATATCATCCGTCTTCTTTTTTACGGAATATCAACTACCCTTTCTCATATTTCAGCCTATACAATACTTAAAAACATGCGGCTTCGCATTGCCCATAAGCTTATGAAAGCCCCTTTGGGAACGGTTCTTAATCAAACCGGCGGACGCTTTAAAAACATCATAATAGACCAGGTTGAAACCATAGAGCTTCCTCTCGCCCATCTTATACCCGAGGGGATTTCTTATGCGCTCATCCCTGTAGCAACATTTATATATCTGCTCACTGTGGACTGGAGAATGGCTCTAGCTTCTTTGATTACATTGCCTTTAGCAGGGATTGCCTACGGTTATGTAATGCAGACATTTAACCAGAAATACGCCGAATACATGAAATCTAATGATTATGTAAATGGGATTATAATCGAATATGTTGAAGGAATAGAAGTTATCAAAGCCTTTAACCAGTCCGGGGCCTCTTATTCAAAATACAGCAGTGCCATCAACGCCTTTAAGGAATACACCCTTGATTGGTATAGAAGCACATGGAAGCTTATGAATTTAGGCGGTGCCCTGCTTCCCTCTACGCTTCTCGGAACTATGCCTATCGGAATGTACCTTTATTTAAAGGGCTCCTTATCCCCGGCGGACCTTACTATTTCTCTAATCCTTTCTATGGGGATTGTTGCTCCCCTTACGGCTTTCACTATATTTGTAAATCAGTTTAAATCCATAGAATTTGCTGTGGAAGCGGCTAATGAGCTTCTAGAAATTAAAGAGCTTCCGGAAAAGACAAATTCCGTTAAATTGAATAATTATAATGTATCCATCGAAAACGTATCCTTTTCCTATGAAAGCCCTGATAAGGATGTTAAAAGTAATTCTGCTCTTAATAATATATCCCTTGAACTTGTGGAAGGCTCTTTTACGGCCCTTGTAGGCCCTTCCGGCGGCGGAAAATCCACAATAGCAAGACTTATTGCAAGGTTTTGGGACGTAGATAAAGGTGATATTAAAATAGGGGGTATCAGCATAAAGGATATGCCCCTTTCCCAGCTTGCGGATACTGTAAGCTTCGTCACTCAGGATAATTTTCTTTTTAATTGCACGCTTATGGAAAATATACGTCTTGGAAACCCTTCAGCATCTGATGAAGAAGTATATAAAGCCGCAAAAGCCGCATGCTGTGACGAGTTTATAAATAAGCTTGACAAAGGATATCATACTCCGGCCGGAGAAGCCGGCGCAAAACTTTCCGGCGGTGAAAGACAAAGGCTTGCAATTGCAAGGGCAATATTAAAAAATGCCCCTATTGTTATATTGGATGAAGCCACGGCCTTTACAGACCCTGAAAACGAAGACAAAATACAAAAATCCATTGCTTCTCTTACAAAGGGAAAGACTCTTTTAGTAATCGCTCACAGACTTTCAACAATAAAAAATGCCGATAAAATAATCGTCGTTGAAAATGGCAAAATAGCCGATACGGGAACGCATAACGAGCTTATAAACAACTCTCCTCTCTACCGGAACATGTGGCAGTCGCATATAGGAGCCAAAAGCTGGGCCGCTGTTAAAAATATTTCCATGGAGAAAGGAGCTGCTGTATAATGGTTGCAATTATTAAAAGGATAACTTCCAAATGGCCTGAAGAATATAAAAGGAGGCTTAAAATTGGATATATATATTCCTTCTTTAATTCTGTGTTCAGCGCAATGCCTGTTATGGGAGCTGCTTACGGCTTAAATATTGTAATACAAAACAGCCGAAACGAAAGGGAAATGACCATAAATGATATTTATCTAATTCTTGGGTTTATGATTTTTACAGTCCTTGGAAGGTTTATTACCTCTTATTTAAGGGCAATTACCCAAGAAAGCATCGGCTATGAAGCAACATCAGACGAAAGGATAAAAATAGGAGATGTGTTAAAAAGGGTTTCCTTGGGCTTTTTCAGCAATAAAAATGCCGGTGAAATAGCAACTGCCGTTACCACCGACTTATCCTTTTTTGAAATGCATGCAATGAAAATGATTGATATGGTCATGAACGGGTATATTTACATAGGCGTAATTATTATATCTTTGCTTTTCTTCAGTATACCCGCCGCCTTGCTCTCTATTGCAGGAATAAGCTTTTCAGCTCTCTTTCTTAAGCTTCTCGGCAAAAAAAGCGCCGGAAACGCCCCGATGCATCAAAAAACCATTGATAATATGGCTTCCGCAACCTTGGAATACATAAGGGGTATGGCCGTAGTAAAAGCCTTCAAGCAAATAGGCGTTGCCCGTGAAGGAATAGAAAAGACCTACGGAGAAGGCTGTGACATAAACATAAAAATAGAGAAAAACTATGTGCCCTATAATTGTATGCATTTATTTTCTCTAAGAGCATCTTCTGTATTAATAATGGCGGCAGTATCTGCCGTTGGAGCAAAAGGCGGAATGAACATGTCCCATATGCTTATGATGATTATTTTTTCCTTCGTTATGTTCGGCCATTTGGAAAGATTAAGCGACGCCACTCATGTTCTTGAAAACCTGGATAATACCCTTAATAAGCTTGATAATATCATGAGCGCTGAATTTATAGATATTGACGGAAGAGATATCAGCCTGAACCATTACGATATTGAATTCCAAAACGTAACCTTTGCCTATGAAAAACAGGATGTTTTAAAGGAGATCTCCTTTAAAATAAAAGAAAACACAACAACAGCCATTGTAGGCCCCTCCGGAAGCGGAAAATCAACCATGTGCAGCCTTATTGCAAGATTCTACGACCCAGATAAGGGCGCAATATATGTAGGCGGGGTCAATGTACGTGAAATGACCTGTGACAGCCTGCTTAAAAATATAAGCATGGTATTTCAGAAGGTCTATCTATTTAGGGATACGGTAATTAATAATATTCGCTTCGGAAGGCCTGAGGCCTCTATAGAAGAAGTAATAGAAGCGGCAAAAAAAGCTCAATGCCACGATTTTATTATGAATCTGCCAAAAGGATATGATACAATCATAGGAGACGGCGGGGCAACCCTATCCGGAGGCGAAAAGCAAAGAATTTCCATAGCAAGAGCCATCATAAAAAATGCCCCCATCGTCATTCTTGATGAAGCTACCGCAAGTATAGACCCTGAAAATGAAGCCCTGATACAAAATGCCTTAGGCGAGCTTATAAACGGAAAAACCATCGTCATCATCGCCCACCGTCTTGCAACTATACAAAATGCGGACCAAATACTTGTAGTCGATAAAGGCCGTATTGTTCAAAAGGGAACCCATAAGGAGCTTTTGTCTGAAGAAGGCATATACAGTCGCTTTGTAAAAATACGAGAAGAGGCCGAAGGCTGGACCATGGGAAAATAATAATTCAATTTATAAACACTCCGCTGCCATTTAAATTTGAAAATATGGCAAACGGAGTGTTTTATATAAATATTAGTAATACGCTGAAAAAACTTTGAAATAAATATTTACGTCCCCTTCTTTTGATACAGTTATTTTATCGATAATCTGCCTAAGCATCGTATTGTTTATATTCTGTGACGATATGATGCAGCTGATGTCCTTAAATTTTTCATTTAGGATATTTTTTATGCTGTCGTTTTTGCCTAGGCTTTCTTTAATCAGCTCCAGTTCATTATTCAGCCTCTTTATTTCTTCATTCTGGTCTTTTGTATATTCTTTAAGCTCGCCTAAGGAAATAATCTCCGCTTCATACATATCCATATACTTTTTTTTGCTCTTCTTTATCCTTTCTATTTCGCGTTTTATTTCCCTCTCCGTAATTATATCTGTATTGATGTTTTTATACTGCTTATCCAGCTCTTTTAAGATGTTTTGGGTAATGTTTTCCTTATCCTTTAGGATATTTAAAAAATACTTTTTTATTTCTTTAAGTAATATATCTTCGTCCACAACCACATTATTGGGGCAGCTATGAACCCCTCCTGTATTTCTTGTGGCGCATACCCATTTAATATATGTATTTTTATATTTTCTTTCGCACCTTCTAAAGGAGGCCCCGCAGTGTTCGCATTTTATCATTTTGCTGAAAGTATGCTTTTGTGAATTCCTTTCTTTTGTTCTTTTAAAGGCCTCTTTTCTGCTTCCCGTAATTCTTTTTGCCCTCTCAAACAGTTCATCAGAAATGAGCCTTAGTTCCGGTTTTTCCATAACAATCCATTGTTCTTTCTCAAGGCCTTTTCTTTCTCCTGTAAGAAAATCTTTTACTTCTTCTTTCCCGTTTATAACCCTTCCTGTATATATGAGATTTCTTAAAAGGCGGCTTACTGCTATTTGAGTCCACTGAGCGTTTCGCTTTGTCTTTATATTTCTGGAATTAAGCTCCTGTGCAATTTTATTGGCTCCGAGATTTTTATTTACATACATGTCAAAAATTTCTTTCACTACTTCCGCCTCTGATTCATTTACCGTTAAATTAAAATAATCTCCCGGAGTTTTATCGTATCCGAAAACAAGATTAGGGACCCTCCCTTTTTCGGCGTTCACCTTTTTGCCGAACTTTATTCTTTTAGAAGTATTGTAGCTTTCCTCCTGAGCTATCGCCGAAAGCATTGTAAGCATAAACTCGGAACTGTCGGAAGATGTCTGGTCGTAATTAACAAATATTACTTTGATGCCTAAGGATTTCAACTGGCGTATGCTTGTCAAAAAATCCACTACATTTCTTGCAAGCCTCGAAATATCCTTTATAAGCACTACCTCAAACATCTGCTTATGAGCATCGGAAAGAAGCTGAATCAATTGATTTCTGTTTTTCATTCGTGTGCCGGTTTTGCCTTCATCGGCATATATTTTTATGAGGTCGTATCCGTTTTTTCTGGCATATTCTTCAAAAAAGCTCTGTTGGGTTTCTAAGCTGTCCAGCTGCTCGTCCTTATTGGTGGATACTCTCCCGTATGCAACAGCTTTTACCATTTCTGCCTCCTGATATTAAAGGAACAGACTATAGCATATCACCATAGTCCGCTGAAATTTATAGCCAATAAAGAAATTATTAACTATAGTAAATTTAAAGTTAAATAGCCGCAAAGCCGTATATCCCGGAAGGCTCAAAAATGCGTTTTAGAGTAAAATATCCTTCAGGAAGTAACAAAAATCTATTTTTCATAAACGGCTTAATATAATAGAAACGCTTATATTAAGCCATTCAAAATATACGATTTTTATTACTGTAATTAAACTATTTAACTATAGAAGAAATATAATAAAGCGCCTTTGTGAAATTGCTTTTATTTGAGTTTATATATTAAAAGGCTTATATCTGTTATGGTATAAAAGCAATTTCACTATGTTTCCGAAGGAAATCCGTGTTTTTGAGCCTTAAGGGAATAGGCTTTTGCTGCTTCTTCATGTTAAATTTACTATATAATAAAACCCTTGCTTAAAAGATTACCAGGTCTTCGGCTGATACTCTTTTAATTTATCTGAGCGAAGATGAAAAATTACACAAGCGTAAGCTTGTACGTAGTTTTTCAAGTAAGTGTCTTTTTACAGTGAATAAATGTCTTTTCGCCTTTCTCCGCTATATCTTCGGGCGTTTTATATTTACTCTCATCTTCTGTTCAATAATCTGCTTTGCGGTATTTTCAGCTATTGCCTTTACCAGGGTTTTAGCCGTTTCATCTGGAGTATTGGGATTATGAAATACAAATTTCAAAATCTGCTTTTTCAGGCATGTCCCCTCCTCCTTGGCTCGCTCTTTATATGTTTATGTACAAGCCCAGCCCCCTATGAAATAAATATCCTTCAATTATAGACATAATAATATGAATTATAATATAACGCCTTATTAAACGTTTTTTCTAAGTCTTATTTAGATATCGGGACTATGTCTTTCCCCTTTCAGGCTATATATTTTCTCTTGACTGTAAGTTTCCGCTGTGATAAAATACACTGTGTTGTATTAATAAGCCCGAGTGATGGAATGGCAGACATGGCAGACTCAAAATCTGCTCCAAGCAATTGGGTGGGGGTTCGAGTCCCTTCTCGGGCATCGGAAAAGACATACTTTTCGCTAAGTCCACGGTATCATAAGGACAATTTAGGGAAAGCAAACTGAATACGGAGCATAAAAGCACAGGGAGTCGAATTATCGACTCCCTGTGCTTTTATGAATATCTGTGATTATTTCGTTTTTCTCACGCCGTTTTGTCCACCTCATATCCATCTACTTTTGTGTTTTTGGCAAGGGAGCCGTCCGCATAGAAGTAGTACCACTTGCCGCCGATCTCCAGCCATTTCCCGGACACCATGATGCCATCCTTGGTGAAGTAGTAGCGTTTGTCGCTGATGTCCAGCCAGCCCACAGCGGCCTTGTTCCCGGAATAGTACCGCCAGTTGCCTCCGTCCTTCACCCAGCCGGTTTTTAGTGCGCCGGTGGTTTCAAAGAAATACTTCACGCCGTCGATGGTCTGTGTGCCGGTGAGGGATTTGCCGTCCTTGTAGTACATATACTGTCCATCGTCATTCAGCGCCCATCCCTGCGCCGTGGCTGGGTCGATGGTCAGCTTGATGTAGCGGTGGAGCATGGCGCTGACTTCGGCGCGGGTGGCGTTGGATTTGGGATTAAACTTGTTATTCGTTTCGCCCATCATAATCCCTGCCTGTTGCATAGCTGTTACCGCTGTTTTATAGGTGCTGCCGATGCTGGAAGCATCCGCATAGGCGGTTGCTTCACGGGTCACAGGCAGCTTGTAGCCGGTGACCTTGGCATAATTTACAAAGATTACTGCTATTTCCTCACGGGTGATCGCACGGTCAGGGGCAAACTGCTGGTTACCGATGCCCTGCACAACACCTTTCTTGTACGCCCATTCGATGTAGGGACGGAATGCGCTGTCTGCCTTTACATCGGTGAAGCTGTTGGTGGTGTATGCCTTCACATCCACGCCTGCCAGTCTGCCGAGAGCCGTCACCAGCATCCCGCGGGTCATGGATGCATCGGGTGCAAAGGTTGTTTTTGATGTGCCGGAGAGAAGCCCCCTGCCGACCACATAGTCAATCGCTTCCTTGCCCCAATGGTTTCCGATGTCGGTGAACTTGGCGCTTGGAGCCGTGTAGCCCACGCCATACACCGAGAAATGGCCGGTAGGGATCAGCAGGCTTCCGCTGTTTGCGTCATAGGCGGAAGTGTCGATGCGGATTGCCTTACCATTTGCGTCCACATACACGCCGAACAGATAGCCGACAGCCTCATTCCTGTCCGGTGTGTAGGGGATGGAAAGGGTGGCTGTGCCGCTGCCAAGGCTGGTTACGTTGACAGTTTTGCCGTCCTTGACATAACTGATGGTGATGCTATAAACCGGCCTGTTTCCGAGGAGGGCCTTTGCTTCTTTAGAGAGACCTGTCGCCGGAACGATGGTGATGCTGATATCACCGCCGCTTTGCTTCTGGATTTCCTGTAAAGCCTTCAAGTCAAAACTCACGTCTACCGGAGAACCGGCGAGTGTAAGGCTGGATACCCCCGCGCTCACAAGACTGTTCAGCGAGTTGCGGGACAGGGTTGCTGTAAAGGAAGTTGTTCCCTGCGGCAGAGCGACATTCAGCGCTACAGCAATGCCATTGACTGTCTTTCCCTGCGCCTTTGCGTCGGTCTGTGCCTTGGTGATGGCATCGGTTATTGATTTCTCCGGAATGGACGCATTTGCCGCGCCGTTTGCCCCAGTCGTGGCTGTAACAGAGACCGTCGCCGTAACAGGCTGGTCTGGCTTCTTTGCAGGCGTAGTGATTGCCGGTGTGCCCGGCGTATAGGAATCACCACCACCAGAGCCGCCGCCACCGTTATAGCTCCAGCTTGCCGTAACCGTCAGATCAGCGGTCACGTTATCAAAGGATTTATCCCAGCCAGTAAATGTGTAGCTGCTGCGGCTGACTGTGGGAGCCGTCGCTGCACTGCCCTTGGCAACGGTCTGTATCAGCTCGCCGCCGCCTGTACGGGTACCGCCATTTAAGTTGAAGGTGATAGTATAGGTCTGTTCCGCAACAGTCAATGTTCCGTCTGTGCGGGCTGTAATGCTGTAATTATCCGTTGCCGTGCCGCCTGTGAGCGTTATGGTATAGCTGCCCGGCGTATTGCCATTGAAGGTCGGGCAAGCCAGCGCAGGTTCTGTACTCAAGGCATCCGCTTTGGTCTTTCCGGGAGCCAGATTGCCTACTGTATAGGTAAGCTCCGGCAGGCTACTGCCCTTAATAACCGATTTATGATCTGCGGTAAGGGTAATCTGCCGCTTTTCGATGGTGAAGGTGAGCACCTCCCTGCCTGCGTAGTTTGCGTTGCTATCTGGCACGGAAATGGTCAGCTTATATGCGCCTGCGTTTGTGGGTGCTGTGCTGCTACTGTAGTCTGCGCCGTCAGTAGATTCATACAGCCATTCCAGTTGATTTATGGGAAAACTGTGGCTGCAAGTCACCGTGCCGGTAGGTGCATAGAAAGTGCCGTCGTAGGTTTTATTGGCGGTTGTGATGCCTCCAATGGTTACCAGAGTTTTATCCGCGACCGTTACCTTGCGACTTACCGTGAGGTCGCTTGGCAAGGTAATCCATGCCGGAGGGGAGGAATAGTTGATGGTTCCGGTAAAGGTCTGCTCGTTGCCTACAGCCGTTCTGTCCAACGTTTCTCCGCCGTTCCAATCGACAGTATAGGCAATGCTTTGGCCTTCTACCAGGATATTACCGCTTGCAGGCAGGATGGTGCTTCCCAATTCAGCGGCTGTAGCGGAGCTGTCGCTGTTTATAACCACCAGAGTGTCTCCGAAGGTCGGATTCGCCGCCGTAACCGGGGTGACCGTGACGGTTATGCTCTTGGAGATGCTGTTTGCGTCAATGTTTTCGTTGCCGGTGAGGGTTCCGGTCACAGCGTATTCTGTGCCCTTAATATTGTAGGCGGTGGAAGTTTCCCATGTAATTGGCAGCACTGCCGTACCGCCATCGGTGCTGACGTTCACACTTGAAGGCAGACCTGCCGCATCCACAACAGCTTGTGCAGTTGTGGCGGTGCGCATTTCATAGGCGGTTTTGTTTGCGTTGTCCACAGTCGTGGTGATCTCTGACACCTTGGCCTGCTCAATGGTGAAATGGACCGTGACCAGATCAAGGGAAAGCTCGTAGTTTCCACCCGCACTTAAATTGCCGAGGGAAATGCCATAGGTCCCCACGTTTTCCCCTGCTGCACGACTGAGATTGCCGGTGAAAGCCTCCGGAGCCAAGCCAGCGCCATTTGTAAAGGTCAATATTGGGTCAATCTTGCCATATTTTTTGCTCTGACCGGAGTGGGGCATGATGGTGATTGGCTTGGGAGCAATGGTGTAGCTGATGTTTTTCGTGCCGTAAAAGCTGCCGATGCCGGTGATGGTGAGCGTCACCGTTCCGGCGTTTGTGCCGTCGCTTGCGCTCCCGTCTGCTACCGCAACAGTATAATCGGTGTCCTTAACCAGTGTTTCGCCGTCAAAGGTCAAGGCTGGGATTTGCTCACTGCCGTTATAAATGCGAGGGGCTGTGTCTGCTGCGGCATACTGGATATCCCGTGCTATCAGATATAATCCGCCGTCGCCGTTCTGCCCCGCAAGCCCTTTTAGCGTGGGCAGCTTACCCTCGGCGAATGTCCAAACGCCGCTGTCCCAGGCAGATGTATTCCAATTCTCCGCCGTCGTCCAGAAGCTGTCGCCAAACAGGGCCTGCGATGTCAAATCCACACCGTCTTTTGCATTTAGACCCTTATTTGCCCATGTGCCGGGTATGCGGCTGAACGCATAGTTGTTCAAGAGGGTGTCGGAGGTGTTTTTTCCCACCACGCGCCCGAAATTGTATGCTCCTGCGTTGATAGAAGGGTTAAGTGCCACACAATTTTTCACGGTGCCGCTGCTGAGAGTGCCCAGCACACCGCCAACATACCCCTCCGGATCCGTACCCAGAACGCTGCCGGTACTATAGCAATTTTTCACGGTGCCGCTGCTAACGTCTCCCGCAACGCCACCGACATAGAGAACGCCTTTGATATTGCCGGTGCTATAGCAATCTTGCACAGTAGCTACCCCAACTCCTCCCACAATGCCACCGACATTGAACCGTCCGGAAACGCTGCTGCCGCTATAGCATCGCCGCACCGTAGTAGCATTGTTTTCGAGATACCCCATTATTCCGCCAATATAGTCACCGCTGCCGGTTACGCTGCCGGAGCTATAGCAGTCTTGTACCGTACCGCTGGAGATGCGCCCTACTGTTCCTCCGACATTATCCGCACCGGATATGTTGCCGATCACGGCGCAGTTCTCTACTGCCGCACCCCAAGCATATCCAGCTACGCCGCCGACACGGTTATTTCCGATGACGCTTGCGTCGATGATTCTGATATTCTGCACTTTGCTATCGACATAGAGATAGCCAAATAAACCGATGCAATCAGCCGCCGACCGGTTGATAGTTAGCCCGGTAATGGTTTTGTTGTTGCCATTAAAGTTTCCCTTGAATTGTTTTGCAGAGGTGCCAATGGGCATCCAGCCCTCCCTACTTGCATAGCTGGAAAGGTCAAGGTCATTTTCCAGCCTGTAATACCTTCCAGAATCTGCATAAGGTGAGGTTCCCGCATTCACCAGCTCCGCCAGCTTGGCAAGGTCTGCGGCGGTTTTGATAAGGTAGGGGTCGCCCTCGCTTGTGCCTGCGCCCTCAAAGAAGCTCGCGCCCGCCGGGAGCAAGTGCGCAGGCATGGAGGCGTCCTGCCCCGCAATGCCCTTGAGGATGGGCAGCTTGCCGGGTGCTATTTCCCATACGGTGGTATTCCAGTTTGCCGTAAAGCCCGTATCTTGCGTCCAGAAGTCCGCCGCACTGATTTCGGCGGCGGTTTTGGATAACCCGTCTACGCTGGTTGCATCGTTGTCGATTGCTTCCGAGCCACCGTTCTTTAACACTACCACACCATCAAAAGCCAAATTGCCACGTAGAGTCCCTTGATTAAATAGTACTAACACGCGCTCGACACCGCCTGAACCACTGACTGAGGGGTTAAGTGCAGCGCAATTTTCTACCCTGGGCCAACCTTGGACGCCCGAACCTTGGGCTTGACCCGCTATACCGCCGGCTTTGTAGCTGTCAGAGACGACGCCGGTGCTGTAGCAGTTTTCCACCGTGCCAGCGATGACAACCCCCGCCACGCCGCCAGCTATTTCAGCCCCGGAGATATTGCCGGTGCTGTAGCAGTCTTGTACATTGCCGCCCACGTCTACCTTGCCCACCACCCCACCGGCAGAACCCTTTTGGCCTGTGCTTATCCGAGAAATATTTCCGGTGCTATAACAGTTTCTCACTATACCATCAACGCATCCCGCCACACCGCCTCGATCTTGACTCGAACTCTCTCCTGCGCTGTTGACATCGCAGGTACTATAGCAGTATTCCACTGTGCTGCTGTAGCCCACATAACCGACCACACCGCCGACAGAGTCTAAAGCGGTGATATTGCCCATAGTGTAACAATTTTGCAATGTGGCGGCTTCCATGAAGCCTGCGATGCCGCCGACCCTCTTGCCGCCGTTGATGTAGACACCGGTAACACCGAGGTTTTTTACTGCTCCTCCACTGCCTATACACCCGAATAGTCCTTGATACATGACGCCTTCAAGGACATTATTGATGGTTAAGTTAGCAATTGTATTACCGTTTCCGTCAAATGTGCCATTAAATTTCATGTCGTATGCGTTGCCAATGGGCATCCAGCCCTCCCCGGTGGCATAGCCGGAAAGGTCGAGATCTTTCATCAGTCTGTAGTGTGCGGCATTATAGCTTGCGTTCCCTGCGTTTACAAGCCCCGCCAGCTTGGCGAGCTGGGCGGGGGTGCTGATTTGATATGGGTTTTCGCTGGTGCCAGCGCCGAAGAAATTCGGGTCGCTGCCGTCCACAATATGTGCGGGCAGGGCAACTGCCGCGCCAAAGCCGGGGAGCTTGCCGTTTTCTATTGTCCAACCGTTTTCCGTGGTAAACCGTCCGCCCAGTGTGCCGTCCGCCTTGATTTCGGCGGCTATTTTGGATTCACCGTCCATCTGATCCGCACCCTCAACAAGGGGTTTTGCATCGCCATCCTCCGTCACCGTCATGCCGCCAAAGGCGATGTTGCTGGAAAGGGGGATGTCATCGGCAATTCCCACCACGCGCCCGACATCGCCTGAACCACTGACCGAGGGGTTCATCGCGGCGCAGTTTTCCACCGTGCCACCGTAGACATACCCCGCCACGCCGCCGACATGGTTGCCTGTGCCGCTGACCGCGCCGGTGCTGTAGCAGTTTTTCACACTGCCGCCGTCAACATACTCCACATGCCCCGCCACGCCGCCAACAGCGCTCTCGCCGCTGACGCTGCCGGTGCTGTAGCAGTTTTCTATCGTGCCGCCAACAACTGCCCCTGCCACGCCGCCGACATCGCTGCCTCCGCTGACGCTAACATTCACCAGCCCCAAGCCGCCCACCTTGCCGCCTGTGCCGACAAAACCGAAAAAGCCCTGCGCATCTTCGCCGCTGCGGTTGATGGTCAGATTGCTGATCCTGTGGCCGCCGCCGTCAAAGGTGCCCTCGAATGAATAGGAGTCATTGCCAATTGGCACCCAGCCCTCACCGCTAGAGTATGCCGAAAGGTCGAGGTCGTTCATCAGCTTCAGACTGACCTTTGCGCCTGCATCGTTAAACAAAAACAGCTCCAAGCCGTTTTCCCGCACATTCACCAGCGCGGCAATCTCGGCAAGCTGCGCCGCCGTGATGATTTCCAGCGGGCTGGCGCTTGTACCGCCGCCCGCCATGCGGGACATCTCTCCGCCGGCTGACTGCGGAATATACACCGTGATGCGGGGCGGCTCCACGCCGTCCGCAACGCCGCAGCCCTCGCCCAAAACGGCGGTAAACACATAGAGCCCCCGTTGAGGATTTTTTTGGTCATAATCCTGTTCTGTATCCCATGTCACCGGGATTTGAACCGTTTCGCCCTCGACCGTACCGCTTACGATTTCCGGGAATTCCGGTGCGGTGGCGTTCTGCCAGCGGATATCCTCGGGCAAATCGTCAAAGGCCGTCACTGTGCCTATAATGGTAACCGCACCAACGGTCACGGTGATTGCCGGGACTTCCACGCCGCTGGCAAGGGTAAGTTCCTCCGGCAGCTCGGGAGTGAAAATATATGTACCCGCTGCTTCACCGTTGTATTCCGGCGATGAAGTCCATGTGACAGGCAGGGGGACGGTGATTTCCTTGGCACTGTCCACGGTTTTCTCCGTGGGTTCGGCTTCAGAGCTGTCCCCGATTTTTTCCGCGTCGGAGGGAGAGGCGATTTCATCTCCCTCGCTGTCGCTGATTTCGGATTCCTCCATTTCTTCAACGCCAATCGCTGACCCGCTTACCGTATCGGCGCTGTCTGAATCCGAATCAGCGCCCCCTGAATCCAGCACCGCTTCTTCTTCCAAAGCCGCAAGCCGTACCGTTGCCGTCAGGGTATCCGGCAGCTTCAAATCCGCTTCGGATGTGCCAATCGGCACATTCTGAACTGCAATATCCCACTCCAGCGCCTCAAAGGCGGTTACCTCGCCGCTTGCGCCAATAGGGAATGAGCCTGTTTCAGCCAGCGCCGAGACAGGCGTCATACCCACAACCATGATGACGGACAACACCATAGCCGTGAGCCTTTGAATTGCTTTCCTTTTGCTCATACCGTTTCCTCCATTTCGTATTCTTAAAAACCTTGTTCCGTAATGAACAGACCCATTTACCTGTCTTATGAAAATACAGAGAGTTCCGCACAATCACTTGAATTCTGATTTAATCAGTGATACACTAATTTTAATAACTTAATTTACAAACCTAATTTAGTTACTTAGATTATTTTACGGTACTTTCCTTAAAAAATCAAGAGGAGAAGAAGCATGGAGGATAAAAAAACAGACAAGCGAAAAGCGCAGGGCGCCGAAACAAAAAGAAAGCTGATTGAAATTTCAAAACGGCTTTTTACGGAGCGCAGCTTTTCCGAGGTTGGTGTCGAGGATATCACTGATGAGGCCGGGATTACGAAGGGCGCATTCTATGTGCATTTTGCGTCTAAGGATGCGCTGATTGCCCTGCTGATTGCCGATTACACCGCACGCACGGATGCGGACTACAAAGCGGTGTTTGATACGCTTCCCCCTAATATGCCTGCCTCCGGAGTGCTGCTTGCTTTAACCGAAAAAATAGCCGATGTGCTGACGGGCGACATCGGCTATGATAATATTAAAAAAATCTATCAAATTCTGCTGACAGGGGTGGTGGACGCCAAGGCCGTCAAAAGCTATGACAGAGAGTTGTATACACTGTTTTATGGCATATTGGAACAGGGAATCCACAATGGAGAGTTTCAGAGTGATCTGCCGGTAGAGGTGCTATCACGGCACTTTGTGATGGCGATTCGGGGCATTTGCATCGACTGGTGCATCCAATACCCGAATGTTGACTTGAAGGCGCAGTCGCTGGAGCATTGCCAGATGCTGATGCAGGGATTGCAAAACGAATAGCCTCATCATCTTTTTGACTTCCGGTCCCTGTTAGAACGCACCCAAAGTTCGATAAGTATTTAGAAGAAAAAAGACCATGCTCGTCTGCTAAAATTGCAGGGAGCACAGTCTTTTGTTTTTAATGTGTATTGTTTTTTCTGCAAAACCAGAGCTGGGGATAAGAACCAACCGGTTTCTCAAACAGTAATCCCTTCAATCAACAGTCTGCAATGCTCTACGGATTGTTCTTTCAGGTCAAAATCGGGATAGCGGATACACCATTCAAAGCTGATGCCCCGAAGCGCCGCAACGAAATGGCGTGCCAGTGTTTCGGCGGACAATGTGCTTTTTAGTTCTCCCTGACCAATTCCTTTCTCCAGGATGCCGTGAAACAGCAAATACAATTCCCGCCCATAGCCTTTTACCGCTTCGGTATCCACTGTTCCCGCCAGCAGCATCTGGTAAACCTTTTTCATATTCTCACAGCCGATTGTCTCTATAAGGACTTCAGCTATTTTCTCAGTCAGAGCCAAAAGCACATTAGATGTAGGCATATCAGCAGGCAGCGCTTCCAAAAACGCCTTATAGTCCGTATCGGCGCGGGAGGCATAATCCGCAATTACCATTGCGATGAGGGCATCTTTAGATTCAAAATGCACATAGAACGCACCTTTGGTAATCCCGGCTTCGTCGGTGATATCCTCAACCATGACATCGGCATAATTATGTTCCTTAAACATTCTTTCCGCGATTTCATATAGCTTCTTTTTTGTTTCGGCGCCCTGCACCTTTCTTTTATCCGGTTTTTTCTGTCTCATAGTTTTTCTCCTCTTGAAAATCTAAAAAAAGTAGCCTATAACAATCAAAGATTATAACCCTATTTAGAAAAACTGTTTTCTAACCTGAGTATAGCACTTGATGCGCTATGAATCAAGCGACCTAATTTATGCGGATAACATCGCCAGTACAAGACATACTGAACCAACAAAACGTTCTATTGTTTTCACATACCTTCCGTTTACCTGTTGTTCAGCTTCGCCTCATATTCCGTCAGGTCAAATACCTTTTTCTCAGCCTTGGCCTTTAAGTAGTCAGGCAGCGTCTCATCCCGAAGCTTTTCCGCAAAGTCTGCCCACTCGGTGAATTCCGGCTTGCTCATGGTCTTTTTCAGCACGCGGGCGTAATATTTCTTGTAGGCGCGCTGGTGCAGCTTCCAGACATCGTTGCTTTCAGTTTTTTCCTTAAAGCTTCTGGCGGCGCCGAGCTCACGGCAGGTCTGCCCGCCCTCGAAAACACTGTCGCAATATTCATAGTGAAAGCCTTTTTCCAGCAGAAAATATTGTCCGCAGAGCTTACACTGTTTGGGAACGCAGCCCTTTAGGATGCCTTTGAAAAAATCCGTGTAGAGAAAATCCAGCAGCCGCGTAAAGGTCATGCGTTCAAACAACGCCGCTTTTCCGTTTTCATCCTCCAAAAGCAGATACTGAAGACTGGAAACTGCCGCCGTCCGCTGCTCCGACGCACCCATGGTTTTGTCGGCTACAAAAGAACCCATGCCGTTCTTGGCAATCTGTTGGATAAAGCTCTTGTCTTTTTTCAAGCTTACATCCTTCAAAAAAACGCGGTAACACCCCAGCAGTTCCAAGTCCTCCAGTAGGGCGGCGTACTCCCCTTCGGTCGCGCCGCTCAGTCTGTCCGGGTTGGGAAAATCCCGAAACAGGGGCATCTCCAAAATTATTTCATTTATCCTGTCTGTGCCGCAGCCTTGTGCCGCGGCACTTTTATATTCCCCCATATCATAATTCAAAAAGGCAGTGAAAAGCTCGTTGTACTTGTAGCTCCGCCTGTTTATTTCAATATGCGTCTCCCCGAAAAGAACATCAAACGAAAAGAAGCCGGTATCGTCCGGAAACAGGTCTTTAAAAAACAGCGCCATAGGCTCACCTCAATAGATAATGGATTTCATGCAGTAGAGTATATACATATACTATCTCATTTTCTATTTACAAAGTCAAGAGAGTCTGTTAGCATAACGATAGATAATTTAGTCATAACACTCATTATCTACAGGGAGGTGGATGAGCAATGCTAAAGAAATTAGAAACCATGGATGCGGAAACCCTGATGACCACACCCATGGAGCCGATCAGGTTTATTGTAAGCGGATTAATTCCGCAGGGGCTGCATATCCTTGCAGGCTCTCCGAAAGTCGGCAAGAGCTGGCTGGCGCTCTGGATTTGTCTGCAGGTAACAAAGGGAGAACCGGTGTGGGGGTTCGAAACCCGAAAGTGCGAGGTGCTCTATCTCTGTCTGGAGGACAGCTTCGCCCGCATCCAAAGCAGATTGTTTGAAATTACGGAAGAAGCTCCACCCACTTTACACTTTGCTATTATGAGCGACGCCATCGGAAACGGTCTGGAGCTTCAGATTGAGAATTTCCTTGCAGAGCATCCCTGCACGGGATTGATTGTCATTGATACCCTGCAAAAGGTTCGCAAAACGGTTTCCTCCAATGTGAATCCCTATGCCGCCGACTATGATGACATTTCTGCTCTCAAGGGGCTGGCAGACCAGCACAGGCTTGCTATCGTACTCGTCCACCATCTACGGAAAAGTGCTGACAACGATCCGCTGAACATGATATCCGGCACCACGGGAATTGCGGGCGGCACGGACAGCAGCTTCATCCTGCAGAAAGAAAAAAGAACAGAAACCACGGCAACTCTCATCTGCACCGGCAGGGATATTGAAAGCCGGGAACTGTTTTTGGGGTTCAACAAAGATACTTTCCTTTGGGAGCTGCTCCAACCGATTGAAGCGGCAGAGCACAAAGCGGACGAGGTGATTTTACTTCTCTCTGACTTTATGAAATCGGCGGTTGTGTTCACAGGAACCGCTACCGAGCTTGCGGAGCGGCTCAAGCTGTTTGGCGGAACGGAATATCTCCCGGCGGTTCTGAAGAAGAAAATCATGAAACACATGGACTATCTTCAGAAAAACAAGATTTCCTATTCCGATCAGCGCAGCTTTGAACGGCGGGAGTTTACCCTCCGTTATGACGGCAATGACGGCATGACGGCAGAAAACGCCCCCACAGATTTGCCGTCTTTGCCGTCACAGCCGTCAGCAGAGGTATAATCGCTCCACGTTGCCCCTTGTGTCGCCCTGTGTGCCGGTTTTGACCGGCAGGATGGCATTCCTGCACCGAACCAGAGTAAAACCGCAGCGTGAGGGCTTTGTGCCGAGCGTTTGGGAAAGAGCACCGGCTCCTGAATCCGGAGTTCTCCACGGTAGAAAGGATGAGCAGGATAAAGTCAGGTGACCGCAAGCGGCCCCCTGACGGTCACAGCGTCCCGCAGTGCGGGGCGCAGAGCGGCATTGTACGGTGGTCGGACAAGGTGCCCTAAATCAAAATGGGTATTCCTTCGGGAAGTCCGGGGGGCAGAAAACACCGGGATGCCAGCCGCTATCCCGGATGTCCACAACGGAAAATAAGCGAAAAAGGAGATTTTCACAATGAATGACAGCAACAAAGCCAAAGTAGGGATTCACATGAGGCCGGAGCTCATCGCCCGGGTGGATGCGGAATACCCTCTGTACGATTACCCCAGCCGCAGTGCCTTTATCGGTGCGGCGACCGAGTTCTATCTCGGCTATCTTCACAGCCAGAGCGACGCCGATTACATGAGTAAAACCACCCTCGCGTTTCTGGAGGATCAGGTCACAAAGCTGGATGCCAAGATCTGCCGTCAGTTGTTTCGCCTGTGCGTAGAACTGTCCATGGTGGCCCATGTGACCGCTGCTATTGTCCCCGGAGCCAATGAGGAAACGCTGAAACGGCTGCGCACCAAGTGCGTCAAGGATGTGAAAAACACCATCGGCAACATCCGGTATGACAGCATTTACGCTCACCAGCACGCCATGACAGAGGCGGATGACTATGAGTAAGACAGAAAAAATAACGGTATCGCTGCCAAGCGATACCATCAGACTGGCCGATGAAAAATATTTGGAGTTTGGCTTTTCCAACCGCTCAGAGCTCATCAATGCCGCCATCCGTGAGTACCTCAGCCGTGATCTGATGCGGCAGTTTACCGGTGAGCTGGCGAGTGTCTACCAGAAAATCGAGCGTAGTGAAATCAAGGAGCTGGAGCAGCATCTCTCCAAGCTCTCCTACAAAATCGCCGTGGAGCTGGCACAAATCTATATGCTGCTGGCGACCGCCATGGAGCTTCCCTATGATGTTGACCGCAGCCTGCGGGGGAAAGCAGTCAAGTAGGTCAACCATCTGAAGGGCTTTGTACCCATCT
Organism: Anaeropeptidivorans aminofermentans; assembly: GCF_940670685.1. Lineage (GTDB taxonomy): Bacteria > Bacillota > Clostridia > Lachnospirales > UBA5962 > Anaeropeptidivorans > Anaeropeptidivorans aminofermentans. Next base: position 2,456,780 of record NZ_OW711693.1, read on the forward strand.
CCAAGGCTGTGAAGGAAACCGAAGGAATCACAGGGACAGAGGAAGAATCCGAAGATTTCTTTTGACATGAACCCTTGCCGCCCTTCTCCGGCGGCAGTACATACCCCGGCACACAGTCAGGGGAAAACAAAAAAGGAGAAGTGCTATATGAAAGAAAACAAATGCAACGGCGTCTATGCCGCGAGCAACCCCCACATCCTATCCCCCTTCGGCTATCCTGTTCTCACCTTTGACGACACGCTGGCCGTTATCTCCGAGGAGGGATTCTTCCGGGAAAGAGAGATGGTTCTGGAGGGAAAGCCCTTCAAAGTCCGTTCCTTCTTCCGGCCGGTTTCTTCTGAAACCGCTACGGACAAACTGCTCCGCCTCATTGATGCGGGGCAAAATCGGTAATCTTTTCTTTGGCATAGACTTGTGCGAACCGTTGCGGTATGATGTGTACTACCGTATTCGGTTTGCCGGAAAGGAGCTTACAGATGAAACAGGCAAACGAAAAATACACGATTTTATACGCAAGACTCAGCCAGGACGACGGCAGTCAGGGAGACTCCAACAGCATCCAGAACCAGAGGATGATGCTGGAGAAGTACGCAAAGGACAATGGATTTGAGAATGTGAAATTCCTGTATGACGACGGTGCGTCCGGCACAAATTTCAACCGGCCTGCCTTTCAAGAGGCAATGGAGCTCATCGAAAACGGAGAGGTTGCAACCTTTATCGTCAAGGATATGAGCCGGTTGGGTAGGGAGTATTTAGAGGTCGGCAGGCTGACAGAAATCGTGTTCCCAAGCTACGGCGTGCGGTTTATCGCCATGAATGACGGCGTGGACAGCCTCTACGGTGATAATGAATTCACCCCGTTCAAAAATATCATCAACGAATGGTACGCGAAAGACTGCAGCAAAAAGGGAAAAGCCGCCGCTAAAATCAAAGCGGAAAGCGGAGCGAGGGTTGGCTCAAGACCGCCCTTCGGGTATCAGAAAGACCCTGCCGACCCCAAGCGCAAAATCATTCCCGATGAAGAAACCGCGCCCATTGTCAAGTACATTTTCTCTCTATGCATGAATGGAAAGGGCCCTACTCAGGTTGCGGTGCAGCTTCGAGAGGAGCAGATTCCCATCCCCGCCTATTACTATCACAAGAAAAACGGAGTCAAGATTGTCGGCTTCGATCCTGTCCAACCGTACTACTGGTCATCCACAACCGTAGGAAAGATATTGGAGGATGAGGTTTACCTCGGACACACCATCAACCTCAAATATACCACCTTGTCCTACAAAAACAAGAAACGTGTCAAGCGCCCTGTGTCGGAAAGAATTCGGATTGAGAACACTCACGAGCCGCTGATAGACCAGAGCACTTGGAATATCGTGCAGGACATCCGCAGGCACAAGCGCCGTCCGGCCAAGATGGCGGAGCAGAATATGTTCTCCGGACTGATTTACTGCAAGGACTGCGGAAAGGCGATGGTGCTCAGTCGGGCTCATACTATGGACGCAGTCAAAAACAACTTCCAATGCGCCACCTACAGGAAAAGAGGCAAGGAAACCTGTTCCGGGCATTACATCCGGGAATCCCAGCTCACCGCCATCCTTCTGGACGATCTCTGCAGGGTGACCCACTTCGCGAGGCAGAACGAACTGCTCTTCGCGAAACACATAACCCAAAAGAACGGCACTGAAATCCGACGTGAGATTGCCCGTGTCGAGCGTGAACTGGAATCGCTCAAACGGAGGGACACGGAGCTGAGCGCATTATTCAAAAGGCTGTATGAAGACAATGTTCTTGGCAAAATCCCAAATGAGGTGTTCCGAAAGCTCAGCGACGACTACTTTGCCGAGCAAAAAGAAATCCAGACCGCCATCCCGAAGAATGAGGGCGAACTGGAAAAGCTGAAGGGCTCGGTGGCCAATGTCAGCGCCTTCATTGAAAAGGCGAAGCAATATACGGAAATCAATGAGCTCACCGCTGAAATACTGAACCTCTTTATTGAGCGGGTGGAGGTCGGTGAACGTGAGGGAAAATGGTCTCACACTGCCCCGCAGGAAATCAATATTTACTACAGGGACATTGGCTTGATGGACAGCGTGACCGAACAGAAAACAGAGCAGGAAGCACAGGGCGATTCACCAGAGGTCGCATAAAACGGCAACGGCAGACAGCGGAAATCCACTGCCTGCCGATACATACCGCCCCACTTCACCACGGTTTAGAAAATGTCCCTATCACACCGTGGGGAAGGGGAAAGTATGTCTTTTCTGATGCCGATAAAGTATGGTATTATGAGTATAGGATTTCCGCTCTAATCAATTAGATAAATAAGAATTTAACGTAAAAATGAAAGGGTGGTAAAATTGGCTATAATCACACCGAATTTTAACTTTGCAGGTCGCTGTGAAGAAGCGGTCGCACTGTATCAAAAGGCTTTTAACGCAAAGGTTGGTTGTTTATTACGATATTCCGATGCCAATAAGTCTGATTGGAATAAAAAGTTAACACCGGAACAAGAAAATTATATATATCATGTGGAGCTTTTTATCGGCGATCAAAGAATTATGATGTGCGATAATATGGATGTTGACTTGGTAAAAAGTACGGCTCTTTCACTGACTGTCACATTCGATACTAAAGATGAAGTCAAACAAGCATATAATATTTTACGAGAAGACAGCGAGACAATCTATCAAATGCAGAGCACAACATATAGTTCTTGTATGGTTGTCTTTATTGATAAATTTGGTTTTCGATGGGGATTGATGACCGAACAAACAGAACGATAAATTTCCAGTTTGCCGGTCGGACTATAAGTAATGCCCTCCCATGCTGTCAAATCTTTTTTACATTGTTTCTCCAAAGAAACAGACAGATTTCTATAAAGAAATTTGTCTGTTTCTTTTTGCTTTTCGATAAACTATAATTAAAAAAAGGCTAATTATTTATTGAGTATATAGATAAACAGAAATTTATCGAATGCTCATAATTAATGATATAAGAGGAGAGAGCTAATATAATGGATTTAATTATCAAATACGGCTGGTATGCCTTGTTGATTGCTATTGTTGGGGAAATGCTTATACCAATTCTTCTTGCACCGTTTTATAAAGGGTATAACCATGCTACAATGGCAATTAGTACATTAGGAAATGTCAATAGTCCTGTTAGGCTACCGTTCAATTTATGGATGTTACTTGCCGGAATATTGTTTTTGGCAGCTACCCCTGCGATATATCACGCCTACTATCAGGTGTCAAAGCCTTTAACCACGGTATCCGTTTTATTTATTGCAGTTTTTGCTGTGGGGGCATGTATATTTACCTGCTTTTTCAGTGTCAACGAAACAAAGGATATGGTTACCTCCTCCTCAAAAATACATGGCGCTGGTTCGGCCATTGGTTTTATGCTGTTTTTATTTGTACCTCTGTTCATGGCAATACTCTCGTTCAAAACCAACGATAACATAACAGGAACACTATCTACTATTTCCTTTATGCTTGCTCTGCTGTTCTTCATATTGTTTATCATGGCAGATAAACCAGAATTGCAGCGAACATTAGTAGCGAAAGAGGGTTTATGGCAAAGACTGAATTTGTTGTTTATGTATCTACCACTTGGATACATTGCAGTAAGAAACATTTGGGGTCGGATTTAGCAGCGTCTGACTGAATACTTTGGTTTACATTATCCCAAAAATGTGAAGCTATCAATCCCAATTTATCATTCAGCCAATACACAATGCTTTGGCCGCCGGAAAAGTCTTTTCTCATTGTTATCACAAAAATAAAAAACATTCTTATCGAGTATCTTTTAATTTTATCTAAGGTACACGAGGGATGAACGGCCGAACCTGCCATATAGACAAGGGTCGCAGATACGACTAGCAGAAAAACAATTATCTTTCATTGTGATTTATCTTGGTTACCGTTTAACTTTAAATTTACTATAGTTATTATATATCCAAATTAGGGTATATTAAAATTTAAGCTTAAATTAAAGGAGGGTTTATCTATGAACAAGTTTATTTTCAATGATTATTTTCATGAGCCTGAGGGAAAAATCGCCAAGCGGATGCTTTTCAAAAGCGATAATGTAATTGCCTTTGTTCTAAACATTGCAAAAGGAGAAATACTGCCGGGACACACACATCTGGAATCAACCCTTTTCCTGCAGGTTATGGAGGGTAGTGCCAAGGTTGTCACGGACGGCACTGAAACCTTATTGCAAGTAGGCGAGTTAATGCAGGTTGACGGGCAGGAAAGCTTGCAGGTTATAAATATCGGCGAAGAGGTCCTGCGCCTTTACGTCACAATTTCACCAATGGGTTCAGAGGCCTTTGCAACAGACGCAAATGTTTAATGATTTATTTTTATCATTGCTGTGTGAAAAACTTTTTCACCATTTATACCCCTTATTAAAGTTGACAAAATGATTTGCTCTTCACTCTAAAATGCCTAAGCTTTGTAAAAACCTTTTATGCAATGGGCGAGAATCTTTTTTATACTATTAATTCAGACGAAAACATATCTTCCGCCAACGGGAAGTCATATGTTTTTATGCAGTAAAGTGTAATATGATGAATTCAGTTTATTACATGATATAAAAATAGGAATTTATCAAGTAGTTTGAACGGCGGATTATTTATATACTATAATCTTATAGACGAATAAGAATTGACCGAACTATTTTGACTAAGGATTTTATATGCTGGAGGGATAGCTACGGAAAATCCTTACATTTTACAATTCGCAGAACTTAACGATGTTGATAATTGGATGGATATGATTTGTATTGTAAAAAATAATTTCCCCGGACTCATTTTGAATGAATACAGAAAGATACTTGAAAAGAATATCTCTCGCCAGACAGCATTATGCGTAAAATATTATAATCAAATTGTAGGTATCCTGTTATTCTCGAATAATAATAGCTGCTTATCCTGTATGGCTGTTCATCCTCTGCACAGAAAAAAGGGAATTGGTTCAGCCCTTGTAGAAAAAATGATTTCGTTACTTCCAAACGATGTGGATATTTGGGTATCCACATTCAGAGAAGACGATAAATTAGGCGATGCGCCGAGAGCCCTATATCGAAAGTTTGGCTTTACAGAAGATGAACTGATTATGGAATATGGCTACCCAAACCAAAGATTTGTCCTGCGAAGATAATAAGAAATGTGAAAGTACCAAAATAAAAAAGCCAATAAATTTTAATATAAAATTTATTGGCTTTTTATTTTGCATTAGAGTCTAAAAAGGAGCAAAAACGTCAAAAGCCTTTTCGCTTCTTTTAGCTGTAATAACGAGGGACAATCTTTAAAATCACCTTTATGGAAGTGAGCTTAAAGCCGCCTTATAAAATAATCCCTAGAGCATGTTTTGAAACCTAAGTATTGTGGTAAAAGTAACCAAATATGATATGCTAAAGCCTATGAGAAGACACGAAAGAACTCAAAGAAAAACTGACTGGTGGCTTTATAAGGAACGGCATCTCTTAGAAAACCTTTTTCTTAAACTCAAAAATTACCGTCGTTTTGCTACTCGTTATGAAAAACTTGCTTCTTCCTTTTATTCTGTTTCCTATCTTTCCTGCATTCTCCTTTGGTTATTTTGATGGTTTCAAAACATGCTCTAGGACGAAATTAATTTTATGCTGCTTCCTGTGTTATTCTTTTTAATGATAATCTGCTTATCAATTCTTTCCTTCAGCTCGCTTACATGGGAAATGATACCCACAAGGCGGTTTCCTTCGGCAAGGCCTGCCAGGGTATTAATGGCCTGTTCCAAAGATTCCGTATCTAAAGCACCGAAACCCTCATCTATAAATAATGCGTCAAGCTCCACGCCTCCGGCGTATCTTTGAATCACATCTGAAAGACCCAGGGCAAGGGATAAGGCGGCCTTGAAGGATTCTCCGCCGGACAGGGACTTTACGGAACGAATCCTTCCTGTGTAATTATCCATTACGTCAATTTCCAATCCTGTTTGAGAACGAAGATCGGCGGAGTCCTTCTTTCTTAAAAGCTCAAACCTGCTATTGGTCATAATACTTAGCCGTTTATTGGCTTCAATCAGAATTTGGCTAAAGTAGGCCGCCTGAACGTATTGCTCAAAGGCGATTTTCTGTTTTCCTGCCAATTCACCGTTGGCGGTTTTTGAAAGACTGCTTACTAAAAGATATTCCTTCTGATAATGCAAATAATCGGGGATTGCTTTTTTAAGCGCATGATATAAGGGCTCGTTTATCCCAAGACGGGCAACGATTTTATGAATCTCTTCTTCTATGCCCTTTTTTTCTTTTTCTAATAATTCTTTTTGGGTATTGAGGTCTTTTATATCTTTTTTTGTTTTATTTTCCGTTTCTTTCGAAAGCCTTAAAATATCTTGATTCACAGCCCTAACTTCATTAATGTAATTTTCTATGGCGGTTTTAAGCTCTTCTATTTTTTCCTGAGTAATTTTTGAATCGAAATAGCTTTTTTCGTCGAAAAATCCGCATTCCTTTAATTTATTTATATAAATTTTAAAATCTATCTCTTTTAACTTTATTACTTCCTCAAGTCTTTTTATTTTTTCAGATAAAACAGCACTGCTTCCTTCAAGCTTATTTTTCCATTCATAATATTCTTCTTCCGATCTTTTAAAGAATGCCTTCATATGAGATAATGTTAAAGACCATGCTTTAGCTTTTTCTTCTGCATCTTTTTTATCCTTATATTCCAGTGTGTCTTTCAGGGTTTTAAGCTCCCCTTCTTTACTGGAAAGTGTAAGAGCAATTTCCGAATAAGTCTTTTCGCTCTTATGGATCTCTTCTTCTGTGGATTTAAAGGCTTCATCAGATTTTATTAAATGCCTTTTATATTTTTCCTTTAAAGAAATTAATTTTTCGATCTCTAGGGCTAAGACATCATTCTTCTGCTTTTCTTTTAGAGCTTCCGCTATTTCTGCTTGAAGCATATCGGCCATTTCTGAAACTGAATTGATATGGTCTATAGTGTCAAAATGACCTTTCGCCAAGTCTTTAAGCTGGGTACTATTAACAGTGATTTCCGATATTTTTAAGGCGGATTTTTCACTTGCATTTTGCATGTAAGTTCTTGCATCGTCTAATTTCTTTTTTAATAACTTTAATTCATCTTCTTTGGGAGCGTCAAAAGACAATACCGCTTTTTTAGGATGGGTTTTTGAACCGCATACGGGGCATGGCATATTTTCTTTAAGCCTTTCGGCCAAAAGTCCTGCCTGCTCCTTAAAAAATAGACTTTCTTTTTCTATGTATTCATTATTTAATAAATCATAATCCTTTTGAGCATTAATAAACTTATTTTTCAGGTCTTTACTTTCATTTTTTAATACATTGATTTTTTTAATAAGCTCCTTTAAGTTTTCAAGACCTGCAAGCTCTTTATTAAGCTCTTTTGATTTCTGGGTACAGTTTGCCCACTGAACCTCTATACCTTCCATTTCTTTTAAGTCATTATTCAGCTTATCTATATATTCAATGATTTTCTGCTTTTTTTCTTTTAGCTGAGATAAAGTTTCGTTCAATTCTTCTTTTTTTAATTTAATAGTATTTATTTCTTTTTTCAAAAGAGCCAGACGGTCATATTGGGGAATGCTTTTGGTTAACCTGTCTATTTTCGAGGATAGGCCTTCCCTCTCCGATTCTTTATTCTTTTCTTCTTCATAGACCTTTTGTTTTTCCTTTAGTTCAATAGATAATTTATCAATACTGTCAGTGAGAATGGAAATATCATTTTTTAAATCTTTTTCTTCCTTCAAGGTCCTTTGATATTCTGCTTCTAAAGGATATACGGTATATAAAGCCTTTTCCCCGTTATTAAGAAGATTTTTACGGGCATTGTGTTCTTCAATGGATTTATCAAGGGATTCTTTCTTTTGAAACGCTTCCTCAAGCTTTTTGAAGGTTTCGTTTATATATTGGGCCTCCGTTATGAGTGAAATACAGGCGGAAAGCTTTTTATCAAGCATTCCTCCCCTTAAGGCCATGTTTTCTTTTTTCTCCTTATCTGTTTGAATTAATTGATTTAAAAGCCCTAATATTTCTTCCGAATCATGGATACTTAAAGCATTTATTTGGCCTTTAATATCCTCCCAGTTTTCTTCAGAATAAGATATGGAAGCTATATATTGAAGAATGCTTTGTTCAAAGGATTCACAGCTTTTCTTTAGTTCTCTTTCTTTTTCTTTAAAGAGCCTTTGAAACTGCTGAAAAATATCCGTATTGAAAATCCTTCTGAAAATATCCCCTCTGTCCTTGCTGTCTGCAAGAAGAAGCTGGATAAACTCCCCTTGGGCAATCATTGCTATCTGCTTAAACTGCATATAGGTAATCCCCAGAATACTTGCGATTCTTGCAGTAACTTCTCTGTATCCTGTAATAATATCTCCTTCAGGCAGTTTAAGCTCCGCATCGGCATTTTCCGTCGTTAAACCTTCTCCGCTTTTTTTAGGCCTATTGTATCTTGGATTTCTTCTTACTGTATAAATCTTATTTCTGTGGGAAAATGTAAGTTCCACATAGGTTTTAACAGAAGCATCGGCAAAATCGCTTCGTAATGTATCAGCCGTTCTTACTAAGCCGCTTGCCTCCCCAAAAAGAGCAAATGCAATGGCATCGAATATGGTAGTCTTTCCGGCCCCTGTATCTCCTGTAATGAGAAAAAGCCCCTGGCCGCTCATCTCATAAAGATGAATCACCGTCTTTTCAGCATAAGGGCCAAAAGCACTCATTTCTATTACTAAAGGCTTCATATTTCAATTCCTCCTGCCTTTTCCAAAAGCCTCTCTATGATTTTAATCTCTTCTTCAGATAATTTTTTATTATTTTGTGCTTCATAGAACTCTTCAAATAAATCCAAAGGGCTTTTGCTTTCTATTTTTTCAGAAGATAGTTCCTCAAAAGAAATATTGCTTCTGCTTCTTTTATTGTCAAAATCCAGAATCATTATATTAGGATAAACTTGGCGGAGCTTCCCTAAGGCGTCGTAAATTTCATCTTCATCGGTAATGGTTGCGTGAATATAATCTGTTGAGCCTTTATAATCTTCTTTGCCTATTTTAATGAGTTCATTGATGGGACCTTTTATTTCTCTTAAATCCCGTAAGGGTAAAAGCGGAATTAAGTCTATTTTTACATTCCCCTTTTCTTTTATTTCAAGAACCGTGACAGACTTATGATGGCGGGCCTCGGAAAAAGAATATTTGAGGGGGGAACCTGCATACCTTATTTCGTCTCTCCCTATTTTTTGAGGTCTATGAATATGGCCAAGGGCTACATAATCAAAATTACGAAACAAAGAGGCATCTACATTATCAAGCCCTCCAAGGGAGATATTTTCAGAATCCGATCTTTCAGGAGAAACTCCTCCGCTTGTAACAAACTGATGGGCTACCAGAATATTTCTTTCATCCATGGATATTTTTTCATTTGAAATTATTACATTTACAGCATCGTTATAGGATTCAATCTCTTCATCATAATAAGCTCTTACAACCGCAGGCTTTACAAAAGGCAGCAAATAAACATGAAGGGGGCCGTATTCATCTTTAAGAGTTATTTTATTCATTTTTCCATCGAATACCCCTGCGATATAAAGCCCGCTCTTTTTCAGTATCCTGCTTCCAAAGCTCAACCGCTCGGGGGAATCATGATTCCCGCTGATTATAAAAACAAACTCTGCTAAAGAAACAAGCTTCGTAAGAAAATCATCAAAAAGCTCCACGGCTTCTCCCGAAGGCTGGCTTTTATCATATACGTCCCCTGCTATAATAATCCCTTTCGGCTTTTCAGACTCTATGACTGAAATCAATTGTTCCAATATATATTTCTGATCTTCTATCATATTAAACTCATTTACTCTTTTTCCTATATGTAAATCTGCAATGTGAAGAAATTTCATCTTTTTTCTCCTATGATATATTTATATAAAATTTAAGATATACAAAGCAAACATGAAAACGATACAAGCAAAAGCTTATAAATAATCGTTAAAGGAGTATCTCCTTATAGTTATAATCAAATTAAATAATGATGCTTCCGGTCTTTTATGGGGCGAAGCCTGTTAGGCATACATCCTGCAGGTATATACAGCCCTAAAATTCGTTAAGACGAATACTTCATAGGTAAACGCCCAAGAACATAAGGCCTAAGAGTCCACGTTCCACAGCTTAGGTACAGATATATAATTATAATAAGCAAACTTGTTAGGCAGAGTCTGAAAATAATCAAACCGACAAGAATATATAGTAAATTTAAAGTTAACCCGTAAGAAAGTCACATATCGCTTAAATTTATATGAACTAGCGGCATTGTCAATTTGCTTTTCTATTATTTTTATGTCCTCTAAAACCAAATGCCTATAAAAATACAAAAGCAAATTAACTATACCCAGACTGAAAAACGCGTTATAGAAGAAATAGAATAAATGGTCTTTTGCAAAACTGCCTCTATTTGATTTTATAGATTGAAAGCCTTATGCTCTATTGCAGTACAAATTTATTTTTTGTTCGGTAACCATGAGTCTTAAGGAAATAGGCTTTTATTTCTTCTTCGTTTACTATAAAATAAACTAAAGTTTATTTTATAGTAAACGCCAAAAATACGTTTATAAGCTTTAAAGCCGGAAATATTATTTGCAAAAAAACGTGAACTTGAGTGGAATCGGAAAAAGGTCTGAACAGCCAGAAGCTGGATTTTGCCAAGCAAAATTTCTGAGGAAAAAAACCAGAAATACTGGAACTATTTCGAGTATTTTTGACGATGAAATTGCGTTTCCATGGCAAATTAGGCTAGGCTTCGGACTTTTCAGGCACGCCCTAATTATAGTAATATTAATTCTAATGGTTTTTAAAATTAGGCTAGTCACAGAATATTTTACATGAAAGCAAAAACTTAGACGGGATAATCAAAAAATCCCACGGCATTAAGTATGGCTTTTACGAAAAAATTCTTTTTCAGCGATGATGTTATACCTTCGTGTAAAAATAAACTAGGTTTTAAGTTTTCAGCATCCTAAGAACTATTATAGCAAAATTTATGATAGATAGTAAAATTACTTTGGCTCTATTTATTCTATAATGACATCATACTCAATTCGGTAAAATATAAAGCACTCAGTAAAGTTAGTTTAAGTTTATTTACTGTATAATGATATCCTCTATCTGCTGTACCCAGTAAAATCACTCAATTTTATTTGTTATATAATGACTTTAAGTAAATTAGATATATGGTTAAATTTTTTAGAGAATAGCCTGAAATAATAAGGTCATAAGATTAAATAAGCTTAAAAATAAGTTTATTTAGTGTTCATATAAGGAATATATTATTGAGCTTTGAAAGCATTTAAAGTTTAATAATTATTGTTTGATAAGAATAAATTCCTAAGAAAAACGGAGAAATCATATTTAATTTTTTCCTTATAAAACAATTCAAATATAAATTTAGTATTTGATTTTACCAGATTCATATGATAAAATGTCTTAGTCAACTGAAATGTACTCTTAGAAATATTAAATTAGTTATAACGAGCCAAACCTAAAAACCACTTAATTATTTTTTCTAAAAACGTCGGAAGCTGCGAGTTTCCATGAAATTAGAGGATTTTGGAAATTTAGCTTTTTACTGATTTCTACGGTTTTTCCACACTTTGCCTTGGCTTCTTACGCGGGGCTTGATGTATTAAAATAAATATGGAGGCGTATCGAAGTGGTCATAACGAGCCTGACTCGAAATCAGGTTGTCCTCACGGGCACGTGAGTTCGAATCTCACCGCCTCCGCCAAACAAAAGACATAGCTTTCCTCTAAGGAAAGCTATGTCTTTTGTTTGGCGGAAAAATGTGATACTATGGCTCCAAAAAACATGTTAATATAAATAGGTAAATAGAACTTATTACACAATCTAATTACACAATCTAAATGAGGTGTCCCGATGGATAAAAGTACGGAAAAAATGCTTTATACTGAATATGGAATACAGGTGCGGTCTTTACAGCAAATTCCTGCAGGCTGGTCAGCATCTGCATGGAAAGTACATTCTGATTGCGGCGACTATTTTTTGAAAGTGTATGACAAGCATAACCCCTCCACAAAAAATTGGGTTGCTAGAATCGACAGTTATATGCCGGTTGTTCTGTGGTTACATGAACATACAAAACTACAAAAGAAAATGATCGCGCCGGTTCTAGCCAGAGATAAAACTTTTAAAAAAGAGGATTCATCTTTTCTATACATGGTATTTCCTTTTATCGAAGGCTCAACCATATGCAGCGAAAAATTAAAGCTTCAGCAGATACGGGAAATTGCGCAGATTCTTTCCGAATTGCATTTTTATGGTGCTGAGATACCTGTATCTGTAAATGACTTGCTCGAAACCTTTGATATTTCATTTTGTTCAACCTTGGCCAACCGGCTTGGGACAATTCATACTTCTATTTATTTGCAAAAAGTGCTAAAGCCCTATATAACAACACTTACTCAGGCGGCAGAAGTACTTCAAAATTTGGCACTCCTGCTACAAAATACTAAAATGCGGTATGCCCTGTGCCACACAGATATTCATGGCTGGAATCTGATACAATCTGAAAATCTTATCCTGATTGACTGGGAGGGATTGAAACTGGCTCCTGTAGAAGCCGACCTCTTTTCATTTACCGAAACTTTCTTCTTTGGCTACGCATGGGAAGAGTTCATGACCATTTACCGTACCGCACACAAGGATTATCAGATTAACACCGATATAATGCATTTTTACAGATTGCGGCGCAGGCTGGAAGATATCCATGAGTTTGTCGAAAGCATCCTGTTTGACAACCTCACACAGGTTGATATGAATCGATCACTTCGTTATCTAAAACAGGAATGTGAGCTGCTGAATGCTGTACTCTGACAGGGAAGGCCTGCCTCATAAATTCCAATTTGCTGTAACCCAGTCCGCATGATTTTACCTGACAGTAAAAACCTTTTTTATCATAGTTCTAAAAAAGACATAGCTTCTGTCTGGGGGAGGTCATGTCTTTTTTATGCAGTAAAATTTTATTATGAATTTAATATTTATTTAATCCCACAGGCAAACAGGAATCTCAGCGCTATTCCTCAGAACAGTAATCATTTTGCAGTATTTTTAATGCATCATTGAATTCCTCTGCAGTCTTTTTATCATTTTATTCAGAGCACCAGATTGACGGTCAAATCTATCGGCAAATATGGAAAACCCAAGCAATATCCCATAGAAACACTTGTGAGTATTCCCTCAAAATAGAGAATCGACAGTAATACAATACCGTTCACTAACTGTTCCCATACCGAGCATTTTGGTAAGTGCCACAAATATGATTATCAGAAGTTATTTTTCTGTAAAAAGATTTGCCGGAATAGTCACAGGTATAAATCAAAATCCTCCTTACTTTTAGCCTAAAGCAAAAATATAAGACAAAAAATATAAAATATATTTTCCAAAGCCATTTTTAACATTGGTTAAAAACAGCTTTGTCTTTTTATATGCCTTAAAATAGTTTATTTTAGATTAATTTTTTATATAAATAGTAAATTCCTAGGAATAAACTTAAGCATCCTCCTTAAGCGTTTATCTCGCAGATGAGCCTGATTTAGCCGGACTTTGAAATTCGTAAGATAAAGCTCTGCATGCCAATTTTAAAATCTGCCTATATCAAATTCTCTTCCGATACAAAATAATGAAGTTCAAAATAAATTCGATACATAAAAACATAAATTCCATACATAATCTCTCGTAGACAGCAATATTACATGTATCTTTAATAAATATGCTATTCTCCGTTTCATTGGGTAATATTATAGCATCTGCTGTTTCGGCACCTCATTTGTCTATTATTGATATGTACATATATAAACAAGATTTCTGACATAATAACAATAGCACTTATCCAAACTACTATTTCTAAGTAAGCGTTACCCTTATGCAGGGAGGTACAAATGAATTATGTTAAGAATCGCCTTATGTGATGATAACAATAACGCAATAGATCGGTACGCAAGGCTCATTCTTCAAGTTGCTAAAAAAAACCAGATAGAGATTGAGCTTTCCAGCTTTAGCAGCGGAGAAGCATTGCTTTTTCAATATACTGACGCTCCCGAACAAGTGGATATTATCTATTTAGATATTATGATGGATAAAACAAATGGAATGGAAACGGCCCGCAAACTGCGGGATTGTCACTGTAAAGCCCAAATCATCTTCTTAACCAGTAGCGAAGAATACGTTTATGAGGCTTTTGACGTAAATGCAATTCACTATCTTTTAAAAGAAGACACAAGCATTGATAAATTTGAAAATGTTTTCCTTAAAGCGGCAGAGCTTGCGTTAAAAAAAGAGGACGAACGGTTTACATTTGAATTTGATGGTGAAACAGATGTAATCCCAATGGGGGAAATCTCTTATTTTGAAATTTGGCAAAGGCTTGTCACAGTACATTATGGCGCAGGAAAAATAGGAAAATTCTATGCCAGCATGGAACAGCTGGAAGATAGGCTCTCCGGTAAAGACTTTGTACGGACACACCGCTCTTTCCTCGTCCATTTGCCCTACATCGCAAAATTCCAGCGTCAAAGCCTATTATTAAGGACTGGAGAAGAAATTCCTATCGGTATTACTTATATGCAATCTTTAAAAAGAATATTTTCAGATTATATTTCAAGACTAAGTCTTTATACCTCCAGAAATTCATGCGATAAGGGGGAGACATCATGAGCTGCGTTGCCACTATAATGATTCTCATGCATTACTTTGTTTTTATGCTTTACTATCAAGAATTGTTTCCTGCACAGAGACGCAGACAAATTTATGTTTTGCTTTTTTTATCTATTGTGCTTGCGTCCTATGCATTTCTGGATGCACATAATCTACGGGGACTAAGGATTCCAATTATCATAATTGCCATGACTGCGGGAATCTATTTTTCAACAACCATGAACTTGATGCAGGCAATATGCTGTGGAAGCTTCTGTGTCTTAGCTTCTTACAGCTTCCGCGGAATATTTATTTCAATTGGTTTATTGGCTTTGCAGGGAAATGATTTCTCATTCATAACAAAAGCAAATTATGCCATAACCATATTTTCCTTGCCTTTTTCACTCTTATTTTTTTTAATCTTGCACAGAACAATATTTCCTGATAATAAAATCAAAAAATTTCTGAATAACCGCAGCCAGCTTACGCTTATCATTCCATATGAAATTATGGCGGCATTAAATCTAATGAATATAAATTTGAGCAGGGATATATTTCCATATGATATGTGGTATCAAGGGTCCTATCTATCTACCCATGGTCTATGGAATGTAAAAATAGCCATCGGCTGCTGCCTTCTTACTCTTGGTATGCTGCTTTATGCCGTTTATCAATCCATTCAAAGTACGGAGCTTTTAGAATACCGCTACCGTACCAAAGTTTTGGAAGAGCAGTATGAACAGCAGCTCAGGCATTACAAATCTTACCAAAAATATACAGAAAGCTTTCAGACATTTAAGCATGATTATAAATCTATGATGGTTTCTTTAAAAGCCCTTCTTAGGGCACAGGATAATGAGAGGGCAATCCAGCTAATCGACGACCTTTATGATGATATGCAAAAACGGGTAGAAGTCCATAAAAAGTATTCCGACAACGTTATCCTGGATGCCATGCTCCAGGATATTGCAAATATATGCGAAGAAAAGGAAATTCGCTTCCTATTTAACATCTTTGTGCCGCGCAATACTGAATTATCCAAGCTAGATGCAATCAGAATTTTTTCTAATATTGCCAAAAATGCTGTTGAAGCATGTGAGAAAGTACCTGTATCGGAGCGGTTTATAAATATTGTAGCTAAAAATGATAACCAGTGGGCTACTCTTGAAGCAGTTAATTCCTATGATGGAAAAACGCTCATGAATAAGGGAACTCTTATGACAACAAAATCAGAAAAAGAAGGACATGGCCTAGGTTTGAGTATTGTTCAGGAGATTGTCCAAAATTTAGGCGGATTTGTAATTTATGATGCAGACATGAAAAGGAAAACTTTTTTAATTAGAGTCCATATTCCCCGTATAAGTAAAACGAAGGAAGAAGAAGCCTGATTCAGACCAAACAGAAATTCTGTAGGATTATATAGTATAAAGGTCTTTTACAGAATTTCTGTTTTATAGTAAATTTTAAGTTAAATAGGTATTGTTTTTTCTTCAGAATAAATTTAGTATAGTAAACCATTAAGAGGGTATCCTGTAATTTCGTAAAAGTCCTTTATCTTTACAATCTATCTCCCCTACTTTTTTATATTTCCTGTCTCTTCTTAATAAGGCGTTCTTACTAAACTTTTTCACCCTCTTGCTGCTCCATAACCCTAAAACGGCATGCCCCATCTCCGGTTGAGCGGCAGCTAATTTTTTTTACAGTAAAAGGCTTATTACTATAGGCTTCAAAAATACCTCCAATAAGGCCTTCATAATAGCCGCAAACCATTTCGCCAGATATATCCCGACCTGAACAGTCAATATCCTCTGAAAGTGCCAAAACAAAGGAAATAGAATCCTCTTTCTCCATATGTAAAATGCCCATTTTCAACTTTTGCAATTTATTTGCCATATCGGCAATAAAGGCATCAAAATCCCCGGAAATATCCAGCATATTCTTTGCAAACTCCTTGCCTGCCAAATACCCGGCGGCACGGTAGTGCAGACCGATGGTTTCTTCGTCATATTCACGGGCCAAAATATCCTTTAATGTATATTGGAATAGGCGATAGATAAGCACCGGCATATTTTCCCCTAAATTTTTTCTTCCCTCATCAATATTTCCCAACCCTTCCCAGATAAAATTGTACGATTTATTTTCATGGTTCATAAAAATTCACCTTTCTGTTGGAATAGATATATAATTCTATTTTGAAATAATAAGCTTTCAGAAAACTTAAAAATAGTTTTACAAATGAAAGGGCGCTTACTTATCGATAAGCGCCTCTTTCATTTGCGGATTTGCACATAAAACTGCCCTCTGTTATGGCGGGCTTATCTATGTATTAAGTAAATGGCGATGCTCATCTATAAAGGGTTTTATTATTTCCTCTTCAGCTTTCCATCGTGCTTTAGCGGCAGCCGTTATATTATCGTATTCACCGAGATAATGGCGCTTCCCTTTAAATGTAAGTGTCGCAATCCATGAATTCGTTTTGCTGTAGTAAGAAACGCCCTTTATGCCGCTGCGATTATTCTTTGACACCTTAGAAGATGCAATAACCTCCAAACACGTTCCATCAATCAATGTTCGATATTCCTTATCCTGTAAGCATCCGCAGCTTTTTGTGTGGCCGTTCCTTAAATTCGATATGCTTACGCTGCAAATATTTCCGCAGTCACAGCGGCAAAGCCATTTCCGTGGACTATTTTTTGAGGTTTTATCAGGATATAAGGCCAGCAGATGCCCAAAACGTTGGTTTGAAATATTGCTTCTTTCTTTTAAAAGACAGCCGCAGCTTTTCGTCTCGCCGCGAATAAGATTACGCCCGACAACATGAACCGTCTTGCCGCATTTACAGATACATTCCCATACAACATAGCCGTCTTTGCGCTGGTCCGTCGGAGCCACTGCTTTTAATCTGCCAAAGGTCCTATTAGACAAATCGACAAATCTTCTTCGGTTCCTATCTTCAAGACAGCCACAGCTTTTTGTCCTGCCGGATGTAATATTATTTTTATAAATAATTTTTATATTGCCACACTCACATTGGCAGCGGCAAACCCGGTATCCTTTTTCATTCTTAAATTCATCTAAAATCATTAGCAGACCAAACTGCTTTCCAACTATATTTTTATATGTCATATGTTGTCAACCTCGCTATAGCCGTTCTGCCTTTGAATAAATCCAACTGTTATAGAAAATATACTGCTTTTTACTTCATACAGAGCCATTGATGTATTTAACTAAGCTTCTGATGTAGTAAATATTATGAAAACTGCGCCGAAAAAAAACGCCAAATTATTTCTATAAACCACCGATATTGACATTATTTCCTATTAAGGATATTAAACCGCCAATTTAATACATACAGAAGCTGCTGAAAACTTAAAATCAATATAATTTATTGATTAGATTTATCTGATTGGTATTTTTATAATGCTTTCATTGGGAAACGGAAGGCTTAAGTGGATAAAAATCCAACGAACACGAGGAGGAAATAGAAATGGCAAAATTAAAATTCAAAATGCAGATTAAAGAAAAGCTGGCTCTGTTTATCGGCGTTTTGCTGGGTACGGTAATCTTACTGCTATCAGCAATATCCTATTTCAATCTGGACAAGGCCTATAAGCAAGCCATATCTGCTAAGCAAGATGATTATGACAGTAGAATTAAAGTTGCTGTGGAAAGTATCATAGGCGTTCTTAATGTAAATTATGAGAGATACCTTAACGGAGAAATCACCGAACAAGATGCGCTGGAATCCGCAAAAAAAATCCTTCGTGACACCCGTTACGAAGACGGTGGCTACCTTTGGGCATATACAGAAGACGGGGAATGCATTGTCCACATGGACCCGGAAATTGAAGGGACCCAGCGCTATAATATTACAGACCCAAAAGGAAATTATTATGTTCGCAATATTATCGCCGCAGGAAACCAGTCCGAAGGCGGGTATACGGAATATTATATGAAAAGCCCGACGCAAGAAGAAACTTCTCAAAAAAGAGCTTTTACAATGAAATTTGAACCTTACGGCTGGTACATAAGTACAGGAAATTATTATGATGAAATTAATGACACTATTGCTAAACTTCGTCAGCAATCGGCTGCTTCACATATAAATCTTTTGATAATCAGTTTCGTTACTGCTGCTGTTGGTGTTGCTATAACGTTCTTCGGCCTTAATCAATTGACCGGTCCTCTTTCAAATGTAGCCAGACGTCTCCAACTGCTTGCAGAAGGTGATGCTCATACACCGCCGGTTTCTATTTCAAATACCAAAGACGAGATGCAGACCCTTACCCAAGCGTCTGAAACCTTAATATTGGCAATCCAGAGCATTGTTAATGACCTTACGGCACATATGAAAAATATTGCAAAAGGAGATTTAACGACACCAATTACACGCCAATATGTTGGTGATTTTCTTCCAATTCAGGATTCCCTGGGAGAAATATATCTTTCTTTAACTCATGCCTTATCCAATATAAGTGTGTCCGCAGAGACGGTTAATTCAGGAGCGACACAAGTCTCCGCTACTGCTCAGGCGCTTGCTTCCGGTGCTACAGAGCAGGCAGCTTCAGCAGAGGAGCTTTCTGCATCCATTACTACCATATCAAATCAGGCAAACCATATTGCGGAAATTGTTAAGCAAGCCTCTGAAGGTATGGCAAAAACAGCGGCGGGCGCAGAAGACGGACATGACAAAATGGAACGGCTCCTTAAGTCCATAGAGATGATTCAGAACAGTTCGAAACAAATCAGCGGAATTACCAATGCCATTCAAGACATTGCCCATCAGACTAATATTTTAGCCTTAAATGCGGCTATTGAGGCAGCCCGCGCCGGAGCCGCAGGCAAAGGCTTTGCCGTTGTGGCCGATGAGGTCCGCAATTTGGCTGGAAAATCCGCAGAATCTGCAAAAAGAACGGCTGCCTTAATTGAGCATTCCATGGAGGAAGTGGCCGAAAGCTTACGGCTCGCAAAAGAAACACTGACTTCAACCGAATATGCTTCTGCAGAAATTTTAATTTTGCAAAATATCTTAGAAGATATTAATAGCGATGCACAGGGTCAGGCCGCCGCCATCACACAAATTACAATGGGTGTGGAGCAGATATCCGCTGTTATACAGACAAATGCGGCGACAGCAGAAGAAAGCTCTGCTTCCAGCGAGGAACTTTCTGCCCAGGCAGCAATACTTAAAGATGCCATATCTAATTTCAAATTTGAAACTGATTTAATTTCCCATGAAACAGCACCGGAGCTATCCCATGATTTAATCCGCTTGGAATCCATTAATAAGTATCTTTATTAACTTTAAAATAGTCTTTTTGTTTTAACATTCAGTAACTATTTTCAAAAGCATCAATACTTCTATCACAGCTTCCGCCTCTCCATTTTCATTTAAAAAGCCTCAACACAAACAGAGCTGTTTTTACGAAAGTAAAAGCAGCTCTGTTTGCTTGTGTCCTGAAAAGAGTAATTTAAAACTTGCAATATGCTCCCTAAGAGTATATAAAAATGGTGAACTTTCTGATATAATTAATCAAAAACATGGAACGCTGTTCGAAATGTTTTAAAGATACCATTAGCTACACATATGCCCCTTCAATGAGGCATTAACCGCATTTAAAATTTCTCTCATTAAGAGGGAGGGTGAGCAATATAAATAAAGAAGATTCAGATGACATATATATTCGCACAGTACAGAAAGAGTATACAAAAATTGACGGAAAGTGGCTTCAGCTGCATTATAAGACAGCAGTTGTTCTAGTTATAGTTGCTTTCTTAGTCGAGGTTTCCATGGGAATATTTTTAATCAATTCAGATATGCTTAGAACGACAGTCCATCGATTTTTTCTGAAATATTTAATTTTTCCAAGTGGAATTAATTTTATTTTTATTGCTCTTAATATGTTTATAATCAAATCAAAAATTTTTTCACAAACCTTTAAGATTTATGCTATTTCAATTATTTTTGTATGTATTAATTTCGTTCTTTTTGCTGTACATAATGCCTTTATAGCAATTTATTATATTGCCGCAATAGCAATTATGCTGACTATAATCTATGCCAACTATTATGTAACAGGCATGACTGCGCTAACAAGCATTGTTTCTATGGTGATTTCAGAGCTGTTTATACAATGGGATGGAGATAAAATCAGTATTTTTCAAAGCACCCTTCGATTTAGTGAATTTTTGATTTCTCTTATTTCTCTTATTACCTTTTCCATTGCTTGTATGATAATAATTCGGTTTGAACGTAAAAAGAACAGCGCAAGCATACAAAAAGAAATCGAACGGCAGCAATTACAGCAAATTCTTCATATGGACGAAATGACTGGAATATATAATCGGAAAGCACTTCATAATGAGCTTAAACATGTGGAAGATACTCCATCAGATACCCAGCATATTCTTGCAATCGTAGACATTGATAGATTTAAAAGTATCAACGACACATGGGGCCATCATATAGGAGACCGCTGTTTAATAGAATTTGCGAAAATTCTGAAAGAATATCATACGAATATTACTCCTTTTCGCTATGGGGGTGATGAGTTCTGCCTGCTGTTCCGAGGTATCCGTATGGCAGATGCAGAAATTATTTGCAGAGAAATCCAGGATAAAGTCAACAATTTAGCCTTTAAAGATTATCCAAAGCTGGAGCTCACAGTAAGCTTCGGGCTCGCGGCAATTTCCGATCAAATTGACACAGTAAGGCTTTTTATTAATGCCGACCATGCCCTATATGAAGCAAAAAAAGTCCGCAATTCTATCTGTGTTTTTAAATAAGATGATTACAAGGTATTAGGAAAAGTATACGAAAAACCATGAGAATTCTCTTCGGTAAAATTTATAAGACCTTTTGTATAGAAGAACAGGATAAGATAAATTTGTTTGTAATTTCTACTGAAAAGACATTTTATGTTTTCTTCAATTTGAAGTCAAAGACTCACCTTTCTTGAAGAGCTCCTTGATGGGATTTATTATGTTTATCAGAAAGTACAAAAATTATAGTAAAAGCACTTTTTAAAAATGTTGAAAGGGTGAAAATCGAACATGAAAAAGGTCATTGTAATTTATAAATCAAAGTATGGCTTCACAAAAAAATACGCCCATTGGATTTCACAGGAACTGGGGGCTGAGTTAAGAGAAGCTGAAAAAACAAAGGCTTCTGATTTGCTTGACTATGACATTATTGTTTATGGAGGCGGGCTTTATGCAGGAGGTGTGAACGGTCTTTCGCTAATTGTGAAATCTTTTCCGTCTATTGCAGATAAGTCGCTCTATCTATTTACTGTAGGCGCTGCCGATGTAAATAATGAAACGAATATATCAAGCATACGCCGTTCATTGGCAAAGGTACTTACACCTGAAATGGAAAGAAAAATTAACATCTTTCATTTTAGAGGCGGCATTGATTACCCAAAACTTAGCTTTAGTCATCGCATTATGATGCGTATGATGGTAAAAATGATACAAAAGAAACCTGAACATGAACTAAGTAATGAAGATAAAGATATGCTGGCAACCTATGGTCAGGTTATCGATTTTACGGATAAATCCTCTATAGATACCATGATTAATCGAATAAAATCAGAAATTTAGGGTCACCTATAAAACGAAATGTATGGGAAGTGGTCTATGAACATCCTAATTGCAGATGATGAAAAAGACATTCTTAATCTAATAAAAATCAGCCTTGTAGAAAACGGATACACCGCCTTTACAGCACAGAACGGAAAAGAAGCATGGGATATTTTGACTACCCAAGAAGTCCATCTTGCAGTTCTCGACGTGATGATGCCTGTAATGGACGGCTTTAACCTTCTGCGTAAAATACGGGAGCACAGCACCATTCCGGTTATTTTTCTTACTGCAAGGATTGACGATATGGATAAGGTGCTCGGGCTTGGCGCAGACGACTATATTGCCAAGCCCTTTTCCGTTGCTGAATTGATGGCCCGTGTAGGAGCCCAGCTGCGCCGAAATAACGAATACCTATCTCCTAAGGAAAAAGCCGCAACAACCATTGTTTATGGAAACTTATCTATCGATACAGATAAATGCTGTGCCTTTAAGAATGGAGAACTGATTGAACTTGGCGCAAAGGAATACAAGCTCCTTTTATATTTTATGGAGCATCCCGAGCGGTTTTTTACAAAACGGCAGCTTTATCATGCAGTATGGAACGAGGAATTATATTTTGATGATAATACTGTGATGGTTCATATCAGCCGGATCAGAAGCCGCATAGAAGATGACCCGCAAAAGCCTAAATACCTGAAAACTATTCGCGGTATCGGGTATAAGCTTCATTACATAGGTGAAAAGCCATGAGAAGAAAACTCTCTAATCAGTTTCTCGTAAATTTCCTTGTAATATTCCTTCTGACGCTGCTTGCCACGGCGTTGGCATTTGTGATGCTGTCCTTTGCCAGCAGATTAATTTCAGATTCTCTTGTAAAAAACCAATATCCGGCAAGCACAATCATAAAAGAGGATTATACCCAGATTGATTCATCTGCTATTATTAAAAACGGCGGCGGTGTACAGGTTGTTAATAAGGAATATCGCATCGTTTATTCCAAAGGCCTTGACACCATAGGGAAAAATCAGCTAAATATCCAGGAGTTCACAGCCTTTTTAACCGAAAGCAAAGAAAAGCCCTATCATTACGATATCCTTTATCAGCCAGAGGGTGAATTCTGGCTGATTGTCACCTTCCCCACCTCCATTCGCCTTGATTTTTCCTTAATATATAATAAAGAAGCCTCTTCCAGTGATTTCACACGGACAGGCTTTGCCATTGCTTTTGTTGCACTTCTTTATTTTTTAATCCTTGCTTTTCTTACCTTTATTTATTCAAGAATTACGGCTGCAAGTATTACTGTGCCTTTACGAAAACTCTGTGATGGCACAAGGCTTTTACGTGAAGGCGATTATTCCGCAAGGGTGGATTTGCGTCTAAAAAATGAATTTTCTGAACTTCAGAGCACCTTTAACGACATGGCCGCCCGTATTGAGCATGAAATTTCTCTTCGTAAAAAGTCCGAGGAGGATAGAAAACAATTAGTTCTTGATATTTCCCATGACCTAAAAAACCCTATGTCAAGCATACATGGCTACGCTGAAATATGTATAAAAAAACCAGAGCTAACCAAGAAGGACCAAAAGGAATATCTTGAAATCATTCTTCATAACAGTAAGAGGGCAAATAAATTGCTTACAGAGCTTTTTGAGCTTTCCCAAATGGATAGCCCTGAGTTCTCATTGAAATCCGAAAAAACAGACCTTTGTGAATACCTGCGGCAGGCTTGTGGCGACCTTGTGCCCCAGTTTGAAGAAACGGGCTTTGTCTATGAATTTACTATTCCAGAAGAAAGCGTTTTTGCTTTGCTTGATGCCGACAGATTCAGCCGGATCATTGGAAATCTTGCAGAAAACGCATTACGGTATAATCCCCAAGGAACAACAATTTCTATAAACATGGCTATTGAAAATCATTATGCATTGATTGACTTTAGCGACAATGGGATCGGAATTCCTCCTCACCTTGCAGACAACGTATTTAAGCCTTTCATCAGTGCAGATGATGCTCGCAGTTCCAAAGCCGGCGGAAGCGGCCTTGGGCTTTCCATCGCACAAAAAATCGCCGAGGCCCACGGAGGGGAATTGACGCTGATACCCCATAGAAATAAGGGCAGCACATTCAGGATTACAATTCCTACGATTTAAGGTAAATTTAAAGTTCATATCAGCTGTATGAAAGGTTCCATTGCTATAATGGCAATGAGCCTTAAATACAGCTGATTTTTTATTGTGGGGTGATAAATAATAAAGCACGAACCGTTCCTTTTAGAAATGCTTTTAACAAATCTTGCCTTTTTTTTGCGGCAAATTAGTATACAAAACATTTGCAGACCGTCTGCCTCTTGCCGGCAGCGAGCAGGTGCTTGATTTCGGGTGCGGAATGGGCACAGTCGCCTATTATGTTATGAAAAGGCTTCCCAAAGGACAATTGACCTGTATTGATATTTCAGAAAGATGGCTTAATACCTGCCGTAAGACTTTAAGCAAATACAGAAACGTTAGTTTTATAAAATCGGATTTTCCGGAACTGGTTGACAGCAGCTTTAATGTAGTATACTGCCACTTTGTCTTACATGATATTTCAAAAAGTGAGCTTGAAAAAGTAATTTCTGTGCTGACTAAATCCATCAAATCCGGCGGCACTTTCATTTTTCGCGAACCATTAAATGAAACGGAAAAATTAAATATAATCAAAAGGCTAGTTGAGGAAAATGACCTATCTCTCAAAAACAGCCGAATCACAGATATTCCGCTGATGGGCAATGCCCTTACAAAATATCTGAAAGAACACTTTTCACAGGAGAAGATTTATCTGATCGGTGAATCCTGGGGCAGTGCTTTAGGAATTTTTCTCATTGATAAATATCCTGAATCCTATCATGGATTTATCGGTACTGCACAAATGGTTGACTTTGCCGAAACCGAACGCATGGATTATAGAAAGGTAATGGAAATTGCAGAAGCAAAAGGTGACACTGCTATTATAGAACAGCTTAAGAAAAACGGCCTTCCCCCCTACTACGGGAAAAGTGCAACCGGAAAAGTTACAATTAAAAATTTAGAAGACAGGAATAAACAGGCAGCTAAAATTTATTTGGACAGTATAGATAATATCAAAAATCACTTATAAAAATAATTCATACCGGCAACGTAATATTCATGGTCCAATAAAACAAAATGAGAACTATCACGGCCTTAAGTCAAATAAGGCCGTGGTTCTGTGAAAAACAAACCCCGGCCCTTTTTATGTTAAATAAATAATATTATTAATATTAAATGCTTTTTCCGAAATGCTCCATGGCCTGTTTAAACTCTTCTACATATTCAGATTTAATCATTTCAAGGATTTTTTTACTGCTTTCTTCAAATGCATTGGCATCAAATGTTCCTGCTTTTTGCTGCTGAAAGTTTTCTTTAAGTAAAGCAGATAATTCGTCCGCCTTGCCTTCCTTAACACGTTCAAGAATTCAATTGAAGAATTGATTTTGACCCTTTTCCATTATATCTTCTCCTTCCGCCTATTTCTCTATTAATTAGAATAAACTTAGATTTTGCTCATAGTATATCCAAAAATAACATCCCTATCAATATACATCTTATGGCGGCTGAACTCGAGGGCTTGAGCATGAATAGCGGACAGTATACATACAATTTTAAGTTCATTTAAAAATCGACAAAAAAATTTGAAAAATTTGGCGAAAAATCAGATTTACCACCTAAATGGGTATGAATAAAAAGATAATCTGCTATATTATTTTATATAGTAGATTTTTTTATACACAAGAATAATATTCTGTTATTTAAAAATTTAGAACGGTCAAAGAATTATACCATAAAAAATGAAAATTACTTTTCAGCAAAGAGATTCTTTTTTAAGCAAAATAAACTAAGGTTTATATCCAGAAAATACAAATTAAAGCATTCTATGTAAAATTCTTTAAAGAAAATCAGACAATTATGACGATATAAATAATAGAAAGGAAATAAAAACCAACAACGGATAATATTATTCCCTCTTTTATTAAAAAAGGAACTTATAACGATAAAATACCATTATGGCGGTTTATAGGCCGCAATTACATTATTTCTTGTGGCCGAAAAAGAAGAATTAAACCTGGATATACACTTAAAAAATATAAAAGTCAAATAATAATATTATGATCTTTTCCTATTGCGTATCGGAAGAGTTCTCTATGAAAAATGAAAGGAGGATACTCCTATGGCATAGTCAAATGATTGGAAATCAATAAAGGCCGGAACAGGAATCTATTTCTATTTTAAATACATCGGATAGAATTGGTTTTGAAAGGCACGGACAGAATTTATTTTAATGAGTAGATTTTCTGCAAAAAAGCGACACAAGAATTTATGGATATTGTTTTATAGCCAAAGAAAACAAACTTACATAACATAAAGGAGGATACATATATGTTTAAAAAGCTTAAAGCAAATAAGCAAGACCCAAACCTCTCTTCAAAAGGGCTTAAGACACTTCTGTTAAGAATTCTCATATATGTCGGGGTTCCGGTAATCATTTCATATCTGGTTGTAAGCGTCGTTCTGATGAATATTGTCAGCACAACCGTTTCTCGTCTTACAACCAATGAATTAAGCGCTAAGTCGCAAGCGGTGGCCAATGATATTAATGCTTATTTTGGAAAATATTTTGACATAACTGAACAACTTTCCTATAACAGCCAGGCACAAACATTATTTGGGGAACTGGTTCCCGGAGTTATCATCGAAGAGTATGAAGGTGTAAAGCCGGTAAAGGAAACCATGGAAAATATCCAAGCGGCAAGCGGAGATACCATTATGGCTGTATGGGTAGCAGATATAGATTCAAGCCAGCTTATACAGGCAGACGGTGCTTTCCTGCGTGAAGGCTGGGCAGTAAAGGAACGCCCATGGTATAAACAGCTTTCGGCGGCTAACCACACCATAATGACAGAACCTTATGAAGACAGTGTCACCAAGTCTCAGATTGTAAGCGTAATTAGCCCTGTATATCAACCGGGAAGCAATGAAATTATAGGGTCAACGGGAGTAGACTTTTCACTGGACGAGCTTGCAAGAATCATCAGATCCTATACCTTGGGTAAAACCGGCTTTTATATCCTCATAACCGATTCGGGCCAGATTATTTATCACCCTGTTTCTGATAATATTGGCAAAAATATTGCCGATATAGATATATCGGATAATATTCAAAATGCGATGCTTTCCAGATTGGAAGGCAGTTTGGAATATACTTCTCACGGTATTGAAAACCACGGCTATGTTGCATCAGTCGGTAATACAGGCTGGATGATAGCAACAGGCTTACCGGATACAGAGTTTTATCAGGAATATAGTACAGCAAGAACCGCCACAATCTCTGTCTTTGTCATTGCCGCCGTGTGTGTTTTCTTTATGATTTTACTTGTATCACGGCTTATTGTCGCACCGATTAAGAAGCTCACCCTAACGGCTAACCGGATTGCAGAAGGAGACCTTGATGTTTCGGCTGAGGCCGCTTCCCGTGACGAAATAGGGCAGATGGCAGATGCAATCAACCGCACCGTCATACAGCTTCGCCGATATATCGCCTACATAAAGGAAATTACCTCTACCCTTGAAAACATGGCTCAGGGAGATATGCGTATTCATCTTAAAGAAGATTATGTAGGTGAATTTGCATCTATCCGGTCGGCTTTTACAATGCTTTCCAATTCGTTAAATTATACTCTGCGTACTATTGATACTGCCGCCGAACAAGTAAGCGCAGGTTCTTCTCAGGTTGCAAGCGGTGCCCAGGCTCTTGCCTCCGGCTCAACCGAACAGGCCGCCTCTGTGGAAGAATTAAGCTCCTCCGTCGAAAGAGTTGCAGAACAAGCAGCGGAAAATTCGTCTAACGTTATGGCTGCGGTTAGCCATATTGAGCAGGCAGGCACAGCAGTAAACGAAGGAAATGAGCATATGAAGCACCTTGCCGGCGCAATGGCAGACATTAACTCTGCTTCTAATCAAATAGCAAGTATTACAAAGGTTATTGAGGACATTGCCTTCCAGACAAACATTCTGGCCCTTAACGCCGCCATTGAGGCCGCCCGGGCAGGAAACGCAGGAAAGGGCTTTGCCGTGGTAGCCGATGAAGTACGTAATCTTGCAGCAAAGTCCGCAGAAGCCGTTAGACAGACCGGAGAACTGATTGAGGCTTCTGTTGCAGCCGTTAAGAGGGGCACTGAAATTACCGCTCAAACAGCCCATATCCTTCAAGACGTGGGTGAAAAGGCTAATAAGGTTAGTGAAAGCTTTGATAAAATTGAGAGAGCATCTGCTGAACAAGCCTATGCAATCGATCAAATAAAAGAGGGCATTGCCCAAGTTTCTGCCGTTGTTCAAAATAATGCCGCAACTGCGGAAGAGAACTCCGCAACCAGCCAGGAAATGTCTGCTCAGGCAGCTACTCTTCGTGAAGAGGTGGGTAAATTTAAGCTGGGCGAGTGATAGAACAGAGGATAATTGAGAGGAATATAGAATTCATAAAAAATGGCAGTTTAAGAGTTAACATAGTAAATTAACTGGAAAAACTCAAATTAATTTACTATAAGCATTAAAGGGAAGCCTATTGAACTTTAAAGCATGCATTAAAGTTCAATAGGCATAGACGGAGGTAATAAGGATGAAAAATAAGTCGAAAAAACAGATATGGGCTTGGATGATAATTCTAGCCGTTAACTCTTTGATGGTCATACTTTTTCCATTGGTGTTTTCTCAAAGCATCAATTCGGATTTTAAGTGGTATATGATGCAGCAAAGACAGAATTCTGTCAGTAGAATGGTTCACCTTACCTATAACGCCGTCGAACCGTTGATTGACCAGCTTAAAAATGACGAAATAAGCCGCGAAGAAGCAATAGAAAGAATCAGCGGTCTTGTGAGAAAAATGACTTACGGCGATGAGTTCGGCCCTAATTATATTTTCATGAGTACCTATGATGGAATTATGCTTGTTCAGCCCTATGAACCGGAAAAGGAAGGTACTGATCAATGGCTTCTTCAAGACGCAAACGGCAAATATATTATACAAGAGCTTGCAAATGCAGCAAAAGCAAATCCTGAGGGCTCTTTTGTGACATATAATTATTATATACCGAATCTATCCACTGTTGAGGAGAAGCTCTCTTTTGTCATAGGGATACCAGAAATTAACGCTTACATAGGTACCGGCATATATATGGAAAGCAACTATAAAATGCTTAAGGCAACTCTTGAAAAGCAACGGATAACTTATATTGCGACGACAATTTTTATACTTGCATCATTTTTGCTATATACACGGGCACTCCTTAGAAACAATCAGCGGCTTCAACAGGAGATTAAGGAGCGGACCTACGCAGAGAATAATTTATGGACTGTGTTTGATACCATTCACGATGCCATTATAATTCATGATGAAAAAGGAAGGCTTCTGCATACGAATAAACAGGCCAGCATTATGTACGGCCTAAACTGCGATGATATTCTTAATTATAGTATCAAAGACATCACCGTAGACCCTGTTCTTGAAAATCAATGGATTGAAAAATTAAATGAAAAGATTGAGAACCAAGGCTTTGTAATCTTTGAATGTAAATCAAAGAAACCGCTGGAGGGAACAGTCCTTGACCTAGAGATTGCCCTTCGTAAGACTCAGTGGTCTGGAACAAATGCTTATGTAGCTGCTGCACGCAATATTACGGAACGAAAACGATATATGGAGAATATTCATCGCCTTGCTTATTTTGACAGCCTTACGGGCCTTCCCAACAGGGCCTATATCATGCGCGAATTATATAAAAGGCTGGATAGATGCACCGATAGCTGCGGCTCCGGCTCCGCTTTCTTTATAGATGTGGATAATTTCAAAATAATTAATGATACCCACGGACACTCCTGCGGTGACCGTATGCTGATTGAAATCGCAACACGCCTGAATACCCTTTCTTCACCAAATCTTACCTTATCACGGTCCGGAGGCGATGAATTTCTAATACTTTCTGCCAATGCTTCTAGAAAAGAGGAAGTTCTTAAACTGGGGGATCAAATCTTTTCCTTATTTAAGGAGGCTATTATTATCGATAACATCAGCTTCCATGTTACCTGCAGCATAGGGATTGTATTCTACCCCAGAGACGGAAAGACAGTTGAGGAGCTTTTGAAGCATGCTGATCTTGCGATGTATAAAGCTAAAAATCAGGGAAGAGATAAATATGTTCTGTTTGACAGCAGCATGGTAACGGAGCTTTCTCAGAGGACAGAACTCGAGAATCGCCTGAGAGAAGCTTACAAAAACAGAGAATTTCTATTGCATTATCAGCCGCAAATTGATTCAGAGAGCGGCAAAGTCATTGGTATTGAAGCCCTTATACGCTGGCACAGTGATTCTCATGGGCTTATATCCCCAGAGGATTTTATTCCTGTGGCTGAGGAAATGGGCCTTATTAATGAAATCGGCATGTGGGTCATAGAAGAAAGCTTTAGCTTTGCCCGGAGCCTAATGGATAAGGGCATATGCGTTTCCTGTAATGTATCTCCTGTTCAGCTGAAGCAAATTAGCTTCGTTGATGACGTTATTGAAGCTTTTAACCGGTTTGGCCTTAAGAAAGGCAGCGTGGCAATTGAAATCACCGAATCCTGTCTGGTTGAATCCTTTGGCGACACCTATGCAAAGCTTGCCAGATTAAGGGACTGCGGTATTATGATTTATTTAGACGATTTTGGCACCGGCTATTCCTCTTTGAACTATATGAAGAGCCTGCCCATTGACGTACTGAAAATCGACAAATCCTTTATTGATAATATTACGGCAGACGGCATTGAACGGCACATTGTAAAAACAATTGTATCTCTCGCCCGGGAAATAGGGCTTAAAGTTATTGCAGAAGGCGTAGAAGAAAAGGCACAGCAGACCTATCTGACTGCCTGCG
Organism: Anaeropeptidivorans aminofermentans; assembly: GCF_940670685.1. Lineage (GTDB taxonomy): Bacteria > Bacillota > Clostridia > Lachnospirales > UBA5962 > Anaeropeptidivorans > Anaeropeptidivorans aminofermentans. The sequence continues at coordinate 2,488,037 of NZ_OW711693.1, forward strand.
GCTGTAATGCCATCCAAGGTTATCTTTTTAGCCGGCCTGTTTCGGAATCAGAAGTACTGGATTTAATATAAAAACAAAAGCGAAATTATCTTTTAGAGAGAATCAATTATAGCTCCCCTTCCCTGAATCTTGCGATAACCATAGGGCTAGTCTGTTTCTCTCAGTCCATGCAGCAAATATTGATTATAGAAATCCAGTATTTTGTTATAACAAAATACTGGATTTCTTATTAATACCCAAAGGTATGAACTTAGGAAGCACCAGGTTAGGATTTATATAAACAAATCCATGTTTGCAAAACAAGTTTACATTTTGTTGTATATCAAAATTTTAAACAGAATTATCCTTTGTCGATTTGTGGCGATTTATGTAACTCTATTCATTGAAGAATCATATATTCCATGATAAAATAAACCGGATGGGGATAAAATAATGAATCATTTGCGGAGAACGGCAGCGAAGTGCGAATGGTAGTTTTGTGCTGTCTGAGAATCAAGTGAAAGGTATAATGAAAAAGAAGCAGCCTTGATTTTGACAGATGCTTTAAAGCCAGCAGCTATATGGTAAACATCGGGAAAATGAGTCACTGTCTCCCTCATCAGACTGGAGGAAACAAGATGAGCCAGACGATAAGTAAACAAGAAAAATATTATTTCTCTGACAAACTTAAAGAGCAGCTGAGTCAAATATCACAATATCCCTTAACCATTATTGAGGCCCCCAGCGGCTTTGGAAAAACAACAGCAGTTAGGGAATATTTACGAAACGAGCTTCCTGAGGCGTCCTGCCAATGGTACATATGCTTGGGAGAATCTGCGCCTATAGCATGGCTGGGAATCTGCGAACTGTTTTCCAGAATAAACAGTGAAGTGGCCAATAATATGAAAAGCTTGAAAATGCCTACCCTGGACACCCTCTTCCATATGACATCATATCTTAAAAATTTGGAATGCCGTAATAAAACATATTTTGTAATCGATAATTACCAGCTTATTAACTTTGATATGCATCGGGAGCTTATAAACGTTTTTTCTATGCACGAAGACCCAAACCTTCACATGATATTTATTACTCAGCAGCTGGACTTCAGACAGCAACTCTCCATACATAATAACAATATTCATACAATTGATGCCTCCTCCTTCTTTTTTGACAAAGAGGGTATTGCAAACCTCTTTCGCATGGAGGGCTTGCGGATCACAGAAAACGAGTTGGAAAATATTTTTAAAAATACAGAAGGCTGGATTTCTGCTATCCGCCTGCAGATGATAAACTACAAAGAATCCGGCTCCTTTATTTATTCAGCAGGAATTGAACATCTTGTAGAAACCGCCATTTGGAACCGTTTAGGATCTGTTGAAAAGGATTTTCTTCTTAAAGTATCTGTTTTTGACAGCTTTACGGCGCAGCAGGCTGCCGAAATACTCGACCATGAAGTCCTGCCCGGAAAAATTGAAGAAGAGCTTAAATCCAGCGATTTTGTACGGTTCTTACCCGATAAGCGTCTGTTCATTATAAACGGTATTTTTCTGGACTATCTGCGTAATAGATTCTATCACCATCAGCCAAGAGCATACCAAAAGAAGGTATTCTACAAAGCCGGTATTTCTTGCGCTGCCATGGGACAGTATTGCCTTGCCACAAAATTTTTCTATACTATCAGAGACTTTGATTCCATACTTTCTTTACCTTTTACCCGTCAATATTTAGATTCCCAAAAAGAAGAATGTGATGAAGCAATGTTTGTGGAAATCGTTCGCGAATGTCCGGAAGAAATATTATGTAGGTATCCTTCTGCTATTGTTGTCTTCGGCCATTATGCACATTTAAATGAGCAACACGAAATCTATAAAAAGCTCTGCCGGCTGCTTCGGTCGCTTATGCAAAATAAACCAAATTTATCGCAGGAAGAAATCCGAAGGTTTAATGCAGAGCTTGTCCTGCTGGAAGTTTTGGGAGAATTCAACGATATTACTAAAATGAAGGAAGGCTATAAAAAAGCAAGGGATATTTTAGAAGACTCATCTGATATAATCGAGCATAGTACGCCGTGGTTTTCTGTATTTCCTACGGCTTTCGGCATTTTTTGGCGTGAATCTGGAAAGCTTGACGAAATGCTTAACACCATTGATGAAATTAGGCCTTTCTACCGTAGCCTCAGTCAAGGCCAGGGAGCCGGCCTAGGCCATCTTATAAGAGCAGAGGCTGTGCTTTCAAAGGGCGAGGATAACGAAGCGGAAATACTTTGCCATAAGGCCCTTTATGAAGCCCGCACCTACAGACAGTTCAGCATTTGTATCTATGCAGAATTAAGCCTTGCTAGGATTTTTATCCTAAGAGGAGATTCTGAGAAATTTTTCACTGCAATTAAAAATATTCAAAGCTTTGCAACAGATTACTCTGACCCTTCCATACACCGTATGGTGGATATGTGCATGTCAATTATAAGCCTTACGCTGGGGGTAAAGGATTATGTTGCTCCTTGGTTCTATAATATAGAGGGCATTAGAAAATTACTCTATGCCCCTGTCATTCCGTTTGCGGAAATATGGTATTTTAGGCTTTTGCTTATAGATAAGCGCTATAATGAGCTCTTTGCCTTTAGCCAGCTTGCTCTGGATACTCTCAGAAACTCCGGTGCAAAAGTTCAATATATGATGCCCCAGATACATAGCCTCATCTTCCTCTCCCTGGCAAAGCATAAAAGCGGAAATGATTTGGAAGCCCAGATGTATCTAAAAGAGGCCCTTGCCATAGCCCTCCCCGATCAGGTATATCTTCCCTTTGCCGATTATGATTGCATGACCAATCTGCTTACAGGGATAAATATATGCTATTTCGACAACCCTATGAAATCTGCGCCTTCCCATAAAAACCAGAAAGAGACATTTATGTTAAACAGCTTCGATGCCTTAACGGAGCTTTGCAAACGGCAGCAAAAGGGCATAAGCACAATAAGAAAATCCCTTATTCAGGTTAAATCTACCTTAACATCAAGAGAAAGAGAAATTGCTCTCCTTGCCAAAGAAAGACTCAGTGCAAAGGAAATTGCAGATAAGCTTTATATATCGGAAACAACTGTTAAAACGACCCTTAGAAATGTTTACAGCAAGCTTGATATTCATTCAAGAAGTGAGTTGGCAACCATAGAATTTTGACGAAAAATGTAATTTACTACCCAAAGTGGTATGAAAAAAAACACGGTCCGTTGTATGATTTTATACAGCGGATTGTTTTTTTGCCATTAGTATTCCTCATAAAAAGACTACACAGCTTCGGCTTAATTATAAAGGAGAAGAGCTTTTACATTTATACGGATAGCAGGAGCGCTAATATTATAAGTGCCATTAATAAATATGGAAAACAACAAATAACAAAACTATCAAAGGAACTTTAAGAAGGCTTAAACTGCAGCTCCAAATTCATATGGAAAGGTCTATGTCCTCAAAAGGCTTAAATATTAGCTTACGAAAATAGGCTTTTTTCACATACTTCCATAAAGGATTCAACAATAAGTCACACCGGGGAAAGGAGATTTACAATATTGGATATTAACGCCATTAAAACCAGTATAGAGGCAAATAATGTGCCAGATGCAATGGAAATGAAGCATCAAAGCAAAAGCAATGGATATTTCAGAAGCGTTCAGGCCCTTCCGGGATATCATCTTGAAGTAACCATGGAGACCGGCTCGATTATCCATTTTAATTTCCGCAGCAGACTCAATACCGCTCGGTTTGGAAGGCTTATAGATGAAGAATTATTCCAAAGTGTACAAACAGACGGAAATTACTTGATATTTCATAAAGCCGGAATTATGCCTGTCAAAGTCACCGCATCTGAATTCATGGATTTGGTTCTAATTGATAGGAGCAAATAAATCTATATAAAAGAGGGATGAAATATGTTTAAAAATAAAAGGATTTCTAAGAAATCAGGTTCATATTCAAAGGGGTTCAAATCACTTTTTACAAGAATTCTTACATTCGTAGGGTTACCTGTTGTCATTACCTTTTTGCTTGTAAGCTTCGTACTGTTGAGCCTTGTAAATAATGCCGTCACCAGGCTCACGACAAACGAATTAAGTGCAAAATCCCTTGCAGCTTCTTATAGTATTAATAATTATTTTGAAAAACACCTTGAAATTGTAAAGACCCTTGCCGGAAATTCCGAACTGGAAACACTGTTTACCTCTGTCAAACCTGGTATAAAAATCGGTGATTATGACAATTTTCCTCAAATTAAAAGTACTCTTGAGAATGTGCAAAATGCAAACCCAGAATCAGTTATGTCCGTATGGATTGTAGATATTGATTCAAGCCAGCTTGCTCAGGCAGATGGATACCTTTCAGAAGAAAGCTGGGACGTACAAAAACGGCCGTGGTTTATCCAGATGAAAAGTGTAAATTCTTCTATTTTAACAGACCCTTATGAAGATACCTCCACTAAATTGCAGGTAGTTACCGTGGCTTCCCCTATATTTAAACCGGATACCCAAGAAATTATTGGGGTCGCCGGCATAGATTTTTCGCTGGAAACCCTCAGTGAAACCATCAAAGGATATACCCTTGGAGAAAAGGGATTTTACATACTCTCAACCGGAGCAGGTCAGATTATATATCACCCTGTTGCCGAAAATATTAATAAAAATATCGCTGACACAGACATGTCGGAAAATATTAAAGAAGCCTTACTTTCTAAATCAGAAGGAAGCCTTTCATACACCTCTCACGGCATTAAAAGCCACGGCTATGTTTCACCGGTAGGAAAAACAGGCTGGACCGTAACGACCGGCTTACCTAATGATGAATTTAAGCAAGAATTTTTTGAAGTCCGTACAGCTATGCTTGCCACCTTCGCAATTGCCATAGCTGCCATAATGGCTGTGCTGCTGATTTTATCAAGTCAAATAGTAGCACCAATAAAAGCCCTTACAAAGACCGCCAATATGATTGCAGAAGGAAACCTTGATGTTTCAGCTGAAGTGAGCTCCCGTGATGAAATAGGTCAGATGGCAGATGCCATTAACCGCACTGTTATACAGCTTCGCCAGTATATCGCCTATATAAAGGAAATTACCTCTACCCTTGAAAATATGGCCTTGGGAGATATGCGTATTCACCTTAAAGAAGACTATGTGGGTGAATTTGCATCTATCCGGTCGGCTTTTACAATGCTTTCCAATTCATTAAATCATACCCTTCGCACTATTGATACTGCTGCCGAACAAGTAAGCGCCGGTTCTTCCCAGGTTGCAAGCGGCGCCCAGGCCCTTGCTTCAGGCTCAACTGAACAGGCAGCTTCTGTGGAAGAATTAAGTGCTTCCATCGAAAGAATCGCGGAACATGTGTCTGAAAATTCGTCTAACGTAATTGCCGCTGCTGGCTATATCGAGCAGGCAGGCACAGCAGTAAACGAAGGAAACGAACATATGAAGCAGCTTGCCGGTGCAATGGCAGAAATTAACTCTGCTTCTAATCAAATAGCAAATATTACAAAGGTTATTGAAGACATTGCCTTCCAGACAAATATTCTGGCTCTTAACGCCGCTATTGAAGCAGCTCGGGCAGGAAATGCAGGAAAAGGCTTTGCTGTTGTAGCTGATGAAGTTCGAAGCCTGGCAGCAAAGTCTGCAGAAGCTGTTAGGCAGACGGGAGAGCTGATTGAGGCTTCTGTTGCAACCGTTAAAAAGGGTACAGAAATTACCACTCAAACATCCCATATCCTTCAAGATGTAAGTGAAAAAACAGTTAAGGTCAGCGAAAGCTTTGATAAAATTGAGAAGGCATCTGCCGAACAAACCCTTGCAATTGAACAAATTAAAGACGGTATTACCCAAGTTTCTGCCGTTGTGCAAAATAATGCTGCAACAGCAGAAGAAAATTCTGCAACCAGCCAAGAAATGTCTGCCCAGGCTGCTACCCTGCGGGAAGAAGTAGGTAAATTCAAACTGGATACGGAAACAGGAAATAACGATATTCCAATAATGCCCAGGTTTACAGGCGCTCCCGAGATCTTTGACCCAATACTAAAAACTTCCTATGAGTTGGGCAAGTATTAAAACAGTAGAATTTTAAATTGGAGGGACTATTATGGCTACAGCCAAAGTAAAAAAAGGCAAAAACAGCTTAATTAAAAATTTATCTATCGGTAAAAAACTAATCACAGGCTTTGGTATTGTGCTTATTTTAATGCTGCTATCTGCAGCTTTGTCACTCTACAGCATCAATAACATAAATCAGCAAATCAGCTTATACGGAGAATACACGGTTCCCAATGCAGAGCATGTTAGAAGCATGCAAGTAAATATGCAGGGCATTTTGCACACTTTACTTGAGGCCATAACCGCCGATAATCTAAAGGGCTCAAAAGATGCGCTGGACAAAGCCGAAAATTACGGCAGGTTAATTGTAGCTGAATTAGATTTTTATGAAAATAACCAGCGAAACCATGACAGGGACGCAGATATTGAACAAATAAAAATAATTATTACTGAAGCCGCGGAAAAACGGCACGAAATTAGCGAGCTTATTCTCACCCGCTCAGATTTTAACATCGCCAAAGCGCTGAATCTATATAGAAATGAATATAAACCGAGAATTGATAAGGCCATGGATATTCTGCTTCAATTTTCAACATCCGCTAAAGACCGGGCAGCACAACAAAGCGCCGACGCTTATGCATCTTCTGTTTCCGCATGGGTTATGGTTACAGCCTGTATCGCAGTATCTGTCGGGCTTACAATTATAGTAATAATTTCCATAAGAAAGTCCATACTCGACCCGATTAACGAAATCGTAAATGCCTACTACGAAATATCCAAAGGCAATACCAAGGCTCAAATAAATTACGAAAGCCGTGACGAACTTGGCCAAATGGCAAAGCTTATTCAAAAAACCAACGAATTGCAAAAGGCTCTTATTGAAGATATTGTTGAGAAGTTTATAAAAATATCTACGGGTGACCTTAGGCTTCAAGTGGATTTGGATTATCCCGGTGATTATGCTATTCTTAAGCAAACAATGGAAAAAACTGTTTCCACCTTGAACCATACCATGAAAGCTATAAATACCGCTGCCGAGCAGGTCAGCACAGGTTCTTCCCAGGTTGCAGACGGAGCCCAGCTTCTTGCGGCAGGCTCTACAGAGCAGGCGGCTTCTGTAGAAGAATTAAATGCCTCTATTATAAAAATTGCCGAACAGGCGGCAGAAAACTCCGATAATGTAAAAATAGCAAGGCAGCAGGCTGAACAGGCCGGAGCCGATGCCAACAGCGGAAATGAGCATATGAAGCATCTTGCCGATGCAATGAAAGATATTAACTCTGCCTCCAATCAAATAGCAAGCATTACAAAGGTAATTGAAGACATTGCCTTCCAGACAAATATCCTTGCCCTTAACGCTGCCATTGAAGCGGCTCGTGCCGGAGATGCCGGAAAGGGCTTTGCTGTGGTAGCTGATGAGGTTAGAAGCCTTGCCGCAAAATCTGCAGAGGCTACGAAAAAAACCAGCGAATTAATTCAAAATTCGGTTGCCACAGTATCTCATGGTACAGAAATCACAGCTCAAACGGCGCAAGTTTTACTGGATTTGGGAATAAATGCACAGCAGGTAATGGACGTTATGGTTAAAATCGAACAAGCCTCCGCTGAACAGGCTAATGCCATTGAACAAATTAAACAGGGCTTAGTTCAGGTTTCCGCCGTTATCCAAAATAACGCCGCCACTGCGGAAGAAAATTCCGCAACCAGTGAAGAAATGTCTGCCCAGGCGGCAACTCTTCGTGAAGAAGTAGGTAAATTCAAGCTGGATACGGAAGCAGAAAAAGATAATATTTTAGTAATTCCCCAGTTAACAGCCCCATCTAACACATCAGAACTTATGATTATGAATTCTTCCACATTGGGTAAGTATTAAATCCATAGGATTTTAATTTGGGGATTCACATGGATATAGCTGAAATAAAAGATGTAAAGACAGCTTTATGCCTTTTGACCTATATAGCCCACACCTTCTTAATATATCCTCATAGGCAATAGAAGGCCAGTCCAAACATCGAAAATTTAAGGAAGAATAAGCCGATGAACCGCAAGAAAATAAAATGGGCTATTAAAACATTTTTAGCTGTAGCCGCCATGCTCATAGGCTCTCTCGCTGTACTCATTGCCTTATCTATCTTATGTATCAGCAAGGAAATGACAGATAAGGTTAACGACGAGTTTTCAGGATTTTCTGCCCAAAACGGAATTATCAGAGAATCGTTAGCAATACCACAAAGGCCGCAGAAAATCTTAAAAGCGTTATCTCAGATGTTGGTTATTGCAACAGTTTCAGCAGAGATGAAAACTTTTCTGCAAATCTTACCTTACCTGCAAGAGACAGCATTGTGGAAAGTATCAGGCTTTCATCGCTTTATAAAAGTGAACTTAGAAAATATTTATACCCTAGGCATTGTTTGTAAAAAGAAAAACCGATGAATGTTTTGCGAAAAAATATATGAGAGTTTTGATTTTACAAACAAGCCCTGACAAGCTTTCGGAATTTTTTATAAATTATACAATTATGAATCAAAAGGGGGAATTATGTGAAAAACATTAAGAAAGAGACTACTCAGATACCGAATAAAATAGTCATTCCGGTATTGATTTTCTGCGGCCTTGTGTTTGCGGTATCCATAATTCTACTTTTTACACAACAAAAACAGAAGCTAGATGAAGAGTTTAAAAGTATGATTATCAACAGCCTTAATATACATACTAAAAGCAATGCCGCTGCCATTAATAATGCCATTGAGAATGCAGGCGGTATATTGGAAATTACGAAAGAAATGCTTTTATCAACGGATACTAATAATCCCCAAGGCATTTTAGCGCAACTGAATACAATGAATTCCGCCCTGTTCATCGGGTATATCAGCGCCCATGAAATTATAACAGAGGCATTATCCACTGTGGTCCAGGCAGACGGAGAAGACGTCGGCAAGAGACTTTTACAGGGTGAAACCGTTGTAGGAAAAATACGCTATTTTCAATCTTTACGGGGTCATTTTCTTCCTTTAGTTTTACCGGTGCAAGAAAACGGAAGCACAGCAGGCGCTCTGTATGCTCATATCAAGGCAGAGGGGCTGCTTCCTGATAATTCCGAAAGCGCCATATATCAAGATGTACAAAGCTGCCTAATTACAAGTAATGGTGATATTTTCTTTAATACCTTCCTGCCAGGTCAGGAAGGAAACCTCTATGAAACTCTTAATGCATATGGCCTTACCCCAGATGAAATTAAAAACATTACGGCAATTATCAATAGTCCTCATATGGACAGCACCGTTTTTAACCGCCATGGAGAAGTTTACTTTGTATCCGCTTCCCCATTGGAATATAACGGCTGGCATCTGGTCTCTTTCGTTCGTGGGCCGGATGTACTTCTGCGTTCGGCAAATATCTTTAAAGATCTGGTGACTACCAGCGCCGTATCGATCTTTCTTACTGCAGGGACCGCCTGCGTTGTTTTCATGCTGCTTCTTTTCAGCAAAAAAGAGCTGGAAAAAGAACAGCGTCGTAATAGTGAACTTGCACAAAGGCTTAAAGCTATGTTTGACCAGCATAATGCTTTAAAAGTAGTCCTTGATGCCGAAACCCAAGAAATTATGGACGTAAATCCTGCCGCATGTAAATATTTCGGCTCTACTCGGCATGAAATGCTTGGCCGTAAGATTCAAGATTTCACTTTGCTCTCTTTTGACATTCTTGATGAGAAATTCCAGAACGCTGAAAGCGGCAAAGTCATATTTTTAGCGGCTCCCCATCGCGTTCAAAGCGGAACCATTAAGCTTCTCGATGTTTATGCCTCTATTATCCGTGACGGTAACCGGAATCTGGTTTATGGAATTCTCTTTGATTCAACAGACAGAGAGCAGTACCGTAATGATCTGTATCGTGAAAAAGAACTTCTTCGGACAACGCTGCAGTCCATTGGCGACGGCGTAGTTACAACGGATAATCTTGGCCTTATTACCAGTTTAAATGAAGTTGCTAAGAAATTAACCGGCTGGAAAAACGGCACAGCTATCGGCAAGTCCTTTACGGAAGTGTTTATCCTCCGCAATGAAGAAACCGGCCAGCCGGCAGAAAACCCCATACAGAAGGTCTTGGAAACAGGCAGAATCATAGGCCTCGCAAACCACACAGAGCTTGTAAAAAGCCATGGAGAATGTATTCCCATTGCCGACAGCGCAGCCCCTATCAAGGCGGAGGATGGAGAGACCTTCGGTGTCGTTATGGTATTCCGTGATGTCAGCGACGAAAAAAAATATAGTAAGCAAATTGAATTTTTAAGCTACCATGACTCTTTAACAGGCTTATATAACAGGCGCTACATTGAAGAGATGATGGTCCGCCTTGATGCAGAAGAGCATTACCCCGTTTCAGTCATTATGGCAGACGTTAACGGCCTAAAAATCACAAACGATGTATTTGGGCATAAAGCAGGAGACGCTTTGCTTAAAAACGTAGCTGACCTTATGCGAAAATGCTGCAGAGAGACTGATTTTATTGCCCGATTAGGCGGCGATGAATTTGTTATCCTTATGCCGGAAACAAGTTTGGAATCAGCGGAAGTAATTATCCAGAGAATCAAAGATACCCATATTGCAATTGAAGGCAATCTCTCCCTTAGCCTGTCACTGGGCTGTGCCTATAAAGATACGGCTGAAAGCAGTATTCAAGCAGCCATGCAGAAAGCTGAGGAATATATGTATCAGCAGAAGCTTCTTGACGGAAAAAGCTACCGAAACTCCATTATCAGTACCTTGCTTGCTACCCTCTACGAAAAAAGCAATGAAACAGAAGAACATTCGAAGCGCCTTGAAACATACTGCCATGAAATAGGCAGAAAGCTTCAGCTTTCCTCTAAGGAGATGGACGAGCTTTCTTTATTGGCTCTTCTCCATGATATTGGAAAAGTCAGCATCAATCCAAATATTCTGCAAAAGCCCGGCACTCTTACCTCTATAGAATGGGAAGAGATGAAGCGGCATCCTGAAATCGGTTACCGAATTGCCCAGGCTACCCCGGAACTGGCGGTTATAGCAGATTTAATACTGTCCCACCATGAGCGCTGGGACGGAGAAGGTTACCCGCGAAGACTAAAAGAAGAAGAAATTCCCTTTGCCTGCCGTATTCTTTCTGTGGTAGATGCCTTCGATGCCATGACTAACGACAGGATATACCGTCAGGCTATGAGCCCTCAAGAGGCACTGGTTGAAATTATAATAAATGCGGGGAAGCAATTTGATCCACAGGTGGCAAATCTCTTAATCGAAATTATTGCAAGTGAAGATGAAAGTTTAGTATTGGAGGATTTATACCATGACAAATGTACCAAATAAGACGAATGACCCTAATGCCTTTACCTGGGAAAAGCTTGGGGATATCAAAAAAGGCCGTGCATCTCTTGGGGAAGAAATGCCGGTTCTCATATATCGCTTAATGCAGTATACCATGCTTGATGTACTGAGTAAGTCTTACGGAAATAAAACAGCAAACGAGTATTTCCGTAAGTCCGGCTATTTGGCCGGTACGGAGTTTGCAACTCATGTATTAGACGTACAGGTTGAATTCAGCGTTTTTGTAGCAAACCTTCAAAAGACAATGAAAGAATTGAAAATTGGGATTTTGCGCATGGAAGATTATAATGAAACAACCGGAGAAATTGTTCTTACTGTCGGAGAGGACCTTGATTGCAGCGGGCTTCCTATTACTAACGAAACCGTATGTTATTATGATGAAGGCTTTATCTCCGGTATCCTTGAAGTCTATACCGGTAAAAAATATGATGTCCGGGAAATTGATTGCTGGGCTACAGGAGACAGAGTTTGCCGGTTCCGAGGCGTAGTGGAGTAAATTTCTTATAAAACAGGAGAAAATACTTATTCACGATAGCTATGTTCTTCGGAAACAGTATTATTTTTGCGGCAATGTAAATATGCGTTTTTTCCTATTTCATTTTAAATTTACTATAAAATAAAAAAGAGCTGTTTTGACTGTAATAGTCCGCATAAATCAATCATAAACCATATAAGGTATTACCGCATATAAAGCCAAAAGCCACAGTCATAAAAATAAATTAAAAAGCCTTTCTCGAGCTGCTTTTGCTTAGTTTATAAACTACTAAAGCAGCTTTCTTATCCCTTTAATCTAAAAATATCCCTTGACTTTCCCCCTACTGGAAGATGTATGATACAGATAATCTCGAGATTGCCGTTAACAAATTTATCTTTAAATTTATTAACCATAAAAGGGCCCCTAACTTAAAAATGATGCATAAGCTTACGCTTTATAGTAAATTTAAAGTTAAACAGTAACAAAACCGTATATTCGCAAGGATTCAAAAATGTACCTTTTCCGAAGGAAATCCGTGTTTTTATACTACGCGAACTTGGAAAAGGATACAAGCGTAAGCCTGCAAATCTTTTTAAGTGAGCATCTTCTTTTCGTTATCAAACTTGCTTTTTGTTTAGTAACGATGAATCCGTAGGAAATCGGTTTTTGTTGCTTCTGTATAAGAAATTTACTTTATATTCATTTTAAGTTCCCTAAGTATACTATTGGAGTGAAGAAATTGTTATCAATTGGAAATTTTTCAAAAATAGCGAACATTACCACAAAAACCCTTCGGTACTATGATGAAATTGGCCTTTTAAAGCCAAGTCACGTAGACAGCGATACAGGATATCGATTCTATGACGTATCACAGCTTGAAAGCATCCTTCTCATTAGTAAATTGAAGGCTTATGATTTTTCATTGGAGGAAATAGCACAGGTTCTTAATAACCCAAAGGATAACGCATTTATTCTCTCAGCTATCAAACAAAAGAAGTTGCTCATTGAAACCATAATTTCAAACTATACCCATGTCCTAAAATGGATGGATGATGATATTTTAAATCTGGAAAGGGGAAATTATTTTATGTCTTATCTTGATAATATTGAGGTTAAGCTCACAGAAACAAAACCTATGAATATCTTATATATCCGAGAAAAAATCAATATAAAAGAATACGAAAATTATATCCGTAACCTGCAAAAAAGAGTAACAGAAGAAAAGCTTACGCCTGTAGGCCCCCCTATGTCCATTTATCATAGTGAGGAATTTAACCCTGAAAGCTATGATGTGGAAATAGCCGTTCCGGTGAAGGAAGTTATCAAAGGCACAAGAGACTTTCCTTCGTTTTTATGCGCTCATGCAACTTTAAAGGGGGATTACAGCGGTCTTACATCTGTATACTCAAAAATACGAGAATGGATTGAAGCAGAAGGATATATTGCCTCAGCTGCCGCTTTTGAAATCTATACAACGGACCCTGCCCAAACTCCGCCGGAAGAAAACATTACAGAAGTTTATTTGCCTGTGAAGAAATTGAGCTGATAAAAGAGCTCATTTTCAAAAAATAATTGGTTTTAAAATAAAATACTTCTTTAAAATAAGTTGAATAATCTAGTGCAAAAGCCTTGAAATGAGAAGATTTCAAGGCTTTTTATATTATTTTATCTGATAGCAAAGACTAATATTAACTATAGTCAAATAGTTTAATTAAAGTAACAAAAATCGTATATTTTGGATGGCTTAATATAAGCGTTTCTATTATATTAAGCCGTTTATAAAAAATAGATTTTTGTTACTACTTTAAGGCTATTTCACTATGATTGCTGTTTAATCTAATTCCTTTTCTTTATTTTCTTCGGCGCTTTTTTATGGATTGTTTTATTAGTTTCTTATAATGGCAATTAGTTAATTTAGAAAATAGCAAGGAAAAATACTGCTTCTATAAGCAGTATTTTTCCCGAATAGCCTTATTCATATTTATATTCTCTGACGGGTCTTCCTTCAATATAGCCCCTTGAACCACTTGGCGCAAATTGAAAGCGCGGGCCGTCTTCCGGTGCAAACTCCCATCCATAGTTTTTAGGGTCATAGCGATTTATAGCTTCCCATACAATTTTTATGGCTTCCTCAAAATTATCCTCTTCAAAAGGCTCCCCTTGAAAAACCATATATTTGCATTTAGGCAAATCAATAATATCAAAGCCTTCGGGAATTTCACCGGAAAATTCATAGGGCACTTCAACAGCCTGACAGTATTCAGATGTTCCGGGCTTACGCATGTTTTCCGGCAGCCATACGCCTATGGACTCGTTTAACGCCCCCTTAATGCTTTCAAGAATACCCCATACATCGCACCCTGCTTCTTCGCAGTATTCAAAATAGCCTTTTGCTTTTATTCCTCTTTTTAATATAAGCTTTCTTTTGGGCCGTTCAATAACCTGTGTAAATACAACTGAATTTAGCATCGTATCATTTCCTTTCTTAACCTGATTATAAGAATGGGTAATGGGATAATAGGAAAAATATTGTACCGGCGGAGCGTTTTTCCGATAATTTCTAGGGGTTATGCCAAACTGCTTTGTAAACGCCTTTGTAAAACCTTCATGAGTGCCGAAGGCCGATTCCAGCGCAATGTCAAGAATGCTTTTATTTGAATCGCGAATTTTCTTTGCCGCTTCTGAAAGCCTTACAGCACGGATATATTCAAAAGGCGTTTTTCCTACAAGCTCAGTAAAAGCCCTTAGGGAGTGCCACGGTGAATATAAAGCTGATTTGGCCAAAGCCTCAAGACTCATTTCTTCATGATAGTGAGCCATAATATAATCTTGCATACGGCGTACCGCCTCTATTGTTTCTCGTTTTTCCTCCATTATCATCACCCGAAATCATCATACCATGATTCTCACAGATTTTTCTTGAACTCAATTGCTAAATTAATCCCAGTAAATTTAAAATGAAACAGAACAAAATCGTTTAAAGCGTGAAATTCAAGATGCCCCATGTACTTAAGTATCAAGTCTGGATTTATGTAAACAAATCTATATTTATTCTTTAAGAAATAGGCTTTTGTTGCTTTCTTATAAGAAATTTACTGCACTATAACATCTTTTATACTAAAATATAGCAGCTTATTGAAATATTGTCCATTCAAAAGAATATGCAGGAAATTCTTTTTATTTCACTATAGTTTTTGTTAAAAAAGTAGCTAAGTTTGACTGTTTTTGCTATACTAAAAATAAAATGTATTAAAAAAGCTGTACAAGCAATACTTATAATATAGTGATGGCGGTGAAAAGTGTGGATATTCAAAAGCTTACAATCGGACAAATGGCTGAGCTAAACCATGTGACCTGCCAAACCCTTCGCCACTATGATAAGGAAGGTTTGCTGAAGCCCTATTTTGTTGATTTACAAAGCGGATATCGGTATTACCATATTAATCAAAGCGCAAGGCTGGATATGATTCAATATTTAAAAGCCTGCGGGGTTCCCTTGGCGGCAATTAAGCGCCAGCTTGAAGCCGATAATCCAAAACAGTTCTATGACTATCTTGTAAAACAGCTTAACGCAATTGAAGACACAATAAGCCTGCTTAACAGCAGTAAAATGTCTATCCTTCGCACAATTTCAAATTATGAAAAATATGAATCCCTTCCAAAAGATGCAACAATCTTCTTTGAATACATACCGGAGCGCTTTATTTACAAATACACCTCCCCTAATAATTTTTTTGAGCAGGACGATTCAGGCTATGAAATGATGCTTCGTGAACTTAAGAAAAATTTGTATGACAAAAATCTTCCTCCAAGTTATTTCTGCAATGTGGGAACAATTATTAAAAAGGCTTATCTTGAAAAGAAAACGCTTTTTTCAAATGAAGTATTCGTATTTGTAGATAAAAAATCCTCTATTGACTATGAAACCGAGGTTCTTTCCCAAGGTATGTATATTTGCTTATGCTCCGATGACTTTTATCGGGAAGCAGAATTTGCTCTGGAACTATTAAATAAAATAAAAAACATGAATTATGTCATTGTGGGCGATTATATATGTGAAGTTATTGCCGAATTTCCGGCTATGAACCATATTTCTCGGAAAATGTTTTATAAAATACAAATCCCTGTAAAATTAAAATGATATTTTCTTAACAAAGTGATTGACTTTATTCTTACAATAAGGTTTATAATGAAATTGTCCACAATTTATAATGTTAGGAGGTATTATAAATGAATCGAAAAGTTAGAGCTGCCCAGTATGGCTGCGGTAAAATGAGTGTTTACCTTATGCGCTATCTACTGGAAAAGGGCGCGGAAATCGTAGCGGCCTTTGATGTTAATCCTGCCGTTATCGGCAAGGATATCGGTGACATTATCGGAGGAGATAAGGTAGGCGTAATTGTTTCAGATGCTAAAGACGCCGGCCGGATTTTAAAAGAGCTTAAGCCTGATGTATGTGTAGTAGCAACAATGAGTACAATGGCGGATATAAAAGATGCATTCACAATTTGTGCCGAAAGCGGAGTAAATGCCATTTCCACATGTGAAGAAGCTTTATATCCATGGAACTCTTCACCGGATATTACAAAAGAGCTTGATGCGCTTGCCAAGAAAAACGGCTGTACTTTAGCAGGAAGCGGTTACCCCGATATGTATTGGGGTGTGCTTATTGATACCCTTGCAGGCTCCATGCATAAGATAACAGGCATAAAAGGAAGCAGCAGCTACAATGTTGAAGACTATGGCATTGCTTTGGCAAAAGGCCACGGCGCAGGATTAACCATAGACGAATTCACCAAAGAAATCGGCAATTATAACGATTTATCCTCTGATGAAATTAAAAAGCTTGTTGAAAGCGGCTCTTATATTCCAAGCTATATGTGGAACCAGAACGGCTGGCTTTGCAGCAAAATGGGCCTTACCCCTATTTCTCAAACTCAGATATGCGTTCCCACAACCCATAGCGAAGATTTGCATTCCGAAACCTTAGGTATGACCATAAAAGCCGGAGATGCAACAGGCATGTCTGCAATTGTTACTACTAAAACAGCCGAAGGAATTACCCTCGTAACAGAATGCATCGGAAAAGTATATGCGCCCAATGAATTTGATAAAAATGAATGGACATTTTACGGTGAACCTGAAACCACCAATATCTGCAATAGGCCCGCTACGGTAGAGCTTACATGCGCAAATCTCGTAAACCGTATTCCTGCTCTTATAAACAGTGCTCCAGGATACATTTCTACAGACAAGATGCCGAATAACCGTTATCTTGTAAGGCCCCTTAATGAATATGTAATCGGATAATAAATATATAAAGCCCTAAACCAAGCTCTTACAACAGAGATTGATTTAGGGCTTATTTTTTAGGCTAAAGTAAAATAATTTGCTTATAGTAAATTTAAAGTTAAATAGTAGCAAAACCGTATCGTATATTCACGAAGGCTCAAAAAAGTACCGTTTCCGAAGGAAATCCGTTTTTTTGAGCCTGCCGGGAAAGGCTTTTGCTGCTTCTTCATAATAAATTTACTATACAGCAACAAAGCTCTTTTTAGCTTTGCTGACTATAAGCGGCTTAATATAAGCGCTTCTATTATATTTAAGCCGTTTATGAAAAATAGGTTTTGTTACTGCCTTAAAGCTGTTTTACTGTATTAGGACGTGTTCCCACTATATAAATATGCAGATAAAATGGGCGGTATTTAGCCAAACAAGGAAGCGTTGACGACGCATACTGGAAGGAGTCTGCTAGGAAACGCTGACATAGTATGGCTAAATAGCGCCTTTTTAGATGCTTGCTTAGATTAGCGGGAACACACCCTAGGTTTTATACCGGAGTATCTCTATGCAATATAAGTTTATATGCCCTTTGTTAAAAGTGCCATCCCATGATAAGTTAAAATTAAACCTACAAGGCATGCTAAAAGAGGTGCTGCAATATTAGCCCATTTCGTAATCTTTTTGTTTATAACCCTATAAAGATAATCAAATTTATCCTGTGCCTTTATATAAACAAAATATAAAATAATCAACGGCATTGTATATATGATGTTATATATAACAAGTATGAAGGATAGCTGTAAAAAGGTAAGCTTATAATTAAAAAGAATAGCCAGAAAAGCAAAATACGGTAAAGCCGTTGTCAGTTCAGAAATTGTTGCACCGATGCCTAAGGCCATTAAAGCTCTGGGCGATACGGATTTTATTTTAACAGATGTTTCTTTTATAGATTCTGTTATTTTATCCCCCTCTTTTGCCACAGCGCTTATATGCTTTTTAAGGGTCTCTATTTTGTTGTTTTGAATTAAAAGCCCCGCCCCAATGAGAAAGCCTATGCCAAGAATGATTTCCGCAATAAATAAGACTTGCCCATACTCTTCTATAAACATGCTTAATATTTTTCCAATAAAAGATATAAGCCCGAAATATGCAAGAAAACCTCCTATAAGATTTGTAACACCTGTCGGTATAATAAAATACCAAATATCCTTTGGTTTTTTGACCATTCCCTGCAATACGAATTGCTGAGTAATGGCAAAAGGGTTAAGGCTGTCGGCTGCACTTGTTAAAACAGTTGAAATTAATAATCCCCACATGTAGTTTCCTCCTTATTTTTAAGCAAAAAAATAAGCCTAGGAGTTTCAATAACTCCTAGGCTTTTATCCCACCGTGTACACAATATAAAATTGTGCGTTTTCTCTCGGACCAGACTAATAATTTATATTACGGAACCCTAGAAAACTAAATAAGTATTCTGATGTGCTGTTATCATATCAAAAAGTCTGTAATCTGTCAACATTTCCGTATCTTTGTAAATCAACAAAGAGAAATTACCCGCAAATTAAAGTAATATTTATTAATCCCTTTCCAAGAAAGCAGTCATAAAGCCCTTTTATTACTATATGTTTTCTTAAACGGGCTGGCATGCAGGGCAATAATAAATAGAGCCGCCCATATAAGTTTCTTTTACAATTTGTCCTCCGCAAAGGGAGCATCTGGAAGAAAGTGTGTTTTTAGATAATTTAACTTCGTACCCTCCTTTATTTCCGAATATATCCTTTTCAGTATTTCTTCCCCCAAGCTCCGTCATCTTTTTAAGTACAGAGATAATAGAAGAATACAGCTTATCCTCTTCAATCTTGCTTAAGGTTTTAATTTTTCTTTTAGGATGGATTCCCGCCTCAAATAAAATATCCTGCAAAGACCCGTTTCCAATCCCCGGAAACCGCTGTTCCGTGGCAAGAAAAGCTTTTGCGCTTAAATTCGGTTTTGCTTCTAAAAGCTTACTTCTATAATGGGCTTCAAAGCCGTCTGAAAAAGGAGAAATGCTTTCTCTGCTTTTAACATAATATTCATTGTCGTAGTTTCCGTCATGAAGCATAATGGCGCCATACATACTTACTGTAAAACATAATGCCGTTTCATCATCAAATTCTATTAACAGCTGATAGTTTTTAGGTACATCTTCTTGTTTTACAAGCCTTATATTAATTCCATCGTTAAAGCACAGCCGCTTTCCGTTATCAAAAATCATCTCTACATAAATGCCAAAGCCTTCGGCAGATTGAACCTTGCTTTTCTTTATATGGGAATCGTACTGCGCAGGCTCGCAGGAATACCAGCAAAATTTATGCTCCTTTGTGGGGGGCAGAACCTGCTTTATTACTTTACCAGCTATATTATCTTCTATCTGCTTTGATATATTGATTGTTTCCGGCAGTTCCAGCATTGTTTAAACCTCCTTTATATTTATATTAAATTTTTTGTAATTATAACATAAATGCAGGGTTACTCCTACAGAAGCATTTAAAAAACACATTAGATGTTTTAAATTCTTTTCATACTAAACTATATAAAAAAATCACCGGTTTTTCCGGTGATTCTAAGATAAGTATTAAACTGTGGCAATGGCCTCTATCTCTATAATAGCGTCTTTAGGAAGCTTTGCTACCTGATAGCAGCTTCTTGCAGGAGGATTTTCTGTAAAATAAGTACCGTATACTTCGTTAACTTCGGCAAAATCAGTCATATCCTGAAGGAAAACAACTACTTTAACAGCCTTTTCCATGCTTGAGCCGGCCTCTTCAAGGATAGCTTTCACATTTTCAAGGGCCTGCGCGGTCGCTTTTTTAACGTCTGTATACATTTCTCCCGTAGCAGGGTCTACAGGAAGCTGACCTGATGTAAAAATAAGTTCGCCTATTTTTATTCCCTGAGAATAAGGGCCGATGGCTCCCGGAGCATTTTTTGTTGCAATAATTTCTTTATTCATTTGTATTTCCTCCTTAGTGAATGTAATATATTATACATTTTCAAAGAAAATGCCTTATAGTAAATCCTCTTTATCAAAGAAGATTTTATATAACAAGTATAAATATATAAAGGAAATTTTAAAAAAGCTTTTTTCTGGCCATGAAAAGAGCCGCAGCAACACAGCATATAGCCGCAACGCCCATAATCAGCCAGAAAGCATATGGGTGGGCAGCAAGAGGCATATTGACTACGTTCATTCCGTAAAAGCTGGAAATCATGGTTGGTATTGCCATTACTATCGTTACTGAGGTTAAAAGCTTCATCACAATATTAAGATTATTTGAAATAATAGAAGCAAAGGCATCCATGGTTCCTGATAAAATATCGCTGTATATTTTAGCCATTTCAATCGCCTGCTTGTTTTCTATAATCGTGTCTTCAAGAAGCTCCTTGTCCTCAGGATATTTCTTTATTAAATCAAGCCGTAAAAGCTTTTCCAAAACAATCTCATTGGACTTTAACGAAGTAGAAAAATAAACAAGGGATTTTTCAAGGTCCATAAGCTGTATTAATTCCTGATTTTTCATGGATTTGTGAAGCTCTGTTTCAATAAGGCTGCTTTTTTTATCTATTTGCTTAAGATACTGAAGGTAACTTGTAGCTGTTCTATACAAGAGCAAAAGTATAAATCGTGACTTTTTATAAGTAAAAAATGTTTTTACAGCACCTTTTATAAAGCTGTCTATGATATTGCTTTCCTGAAGGCATACGGTTATTATCGCTTTGTCACTGTAAATAATACCTATAGGAAGCGTCTCATAAGTTCTTGAATTTCTCGTTTCAGTGATAAAGGGTATGTCTATTACGATAAGGTATGAATTTGTATCCTCATCGTATTCTATTCTTGAGCGTTCTTCTTCGTCGGTAGCGGCGCTTATAAAGCTTTGGTCCACTCCGGCCATTTGGCTCACATGCCTTATTTCCTCAAGTGTGGGGCTGATTAAATTAATCCATGAGCCCTCTTCTATTGTTTCAAGCTTTTCAAGCCCTTGGGGGCCTGATTTATAAATATCCATCATATTAACCACATCCTCGCTAAAGGACAGCGGCTAAAAAGGATTTATAGCCCTGCCCTTTGTTTTTTTATTAAGTATCAGAGACCGGCAGCACCGTCGGGGAGGCAAGTCCATAAATCCACTTCCTTTTTAAGTATAATAATAAAGCAAAACAACTTTAAGATAGTGACAAAACCCTATTTTTCATAAACAGCTTAAATATATAAAACCGCTATATTTAAGTCATTCAAAATATACGGTTTTCGTTACTGTAATTAATTTGTTTTACTATAAATACCTTCACTATTTAGTTTAACCTAAATAATACGCTTAATCAACTAATTTATATATTAAAATATCTAAAATAAATATGAAAAAGTTTACATACTTTAAACAAAAAATTTTTAAATAAATACTCTAATTTCTCTGATATAATACTAGACTTGTGCATTTTTAAGCATAATTTTATCATTTCGACATCCAAATGGGCTTTTCATGCAGAAATTACTATAAACTTTCTGCCTTTTTTGATATATTATAATAAAAACTCTTACATATTTTATAATAAACGCAAACACTTATTTATAATTTATTTTTAAAAAATCAATTTTTTATGATTTTACAGCGCAAATGTGAAAGGAATGAAAACATGACTTTTCCAAAGCTTTTTACCAAAGGGACAACCCTTTAGAAACCCTTGATTTTATAAGCTTTGTATGGCTATATTAAATTTTAATATATATGTATGTTTTTTTACTTGACATTGAAATCTGTTTATGGTTTAATATCAATGTTTAGAATCCCTAAACTTTAGGTTTAGTTTATTAAACGGTTTTGTAGGTGATATAGATATGCAAATAGGAGAAAAAATCAAACAGCTACGGATACGAACTAATTTAACCCAAGAAGAGCTTGCAAACCGCGCAGAGCTTTCAAAGGGCTTTATATCTCAGCTTGAAAGAGATCTTACAAGCCCTTCTATCGCTACTCTTGTAGATATATTAGAGTGCCTTGGAACGAATTTAAGAGACTTTTTCAACGAAACCACCGACGATAAAATTATTTTTGAAAAAGATGACGTTTTTATTCAGGAAAATGAGGAGCTTGGCCACAGCATCACCTGGATTATCCCAAACGCCCAGAAAAACCGTATGGAACCTATTCTCATGCGGCTTCAGAAAAACGGACAGTCGAGTATTTACAGCGCCCATGAAGGCGAGGTTTTCGGTTATATTATGCAAGGTTCCGTAACTTTGCATATAGGAAGCCAGAAGTTCAAGGTAAAAAAAGGCGAAAGCTTTTATTATAATGCAAATTCTTCTTATTATGTAGAGAATTCTTCCTCTTCGACAGAGGCAATACTTCTTATGGTATCAACACCACCAAACTTCTAAGGAGGGCTCTAGCAATGAATGATAAATTAATCGATTTAGTCAAAATCAGCAAAACCTTTACAGATGGTGTTAGGGTTTTGCATGATATTGATTTATATATAAAAAAGAATGAATTTCTCACGCTTTTAGGCCCCAGCGGCTGCGGAAAAACCACAACTCTAAGGATTATCGCAGGCTTTGAAACCCCGACAAGCGGAGATCTTTTATTTGAAGGCAAAAGCATATTGAGCCTTCCCCCATATAAGAGAAGAGTCAACACGGTTTTTCAAAAATACGCCCTTTTCCCGAATATGGATGTATATGAAAATATCGCATTCGGCCTTAAGCTTAAAAAGACAGAAAAGAGCGTTATTGACGATAAGGTTAAAAAAATACTTAAGCTTGTGAATCTTCCCGGCTATGAAAAGCGTTCCGTATCCTCTTTAAGCGGCGGGCAGCAGCAGAGAATAGCCATCGCAAGGGCATTGGTAAATGAACCGGAGGTCCTTCTTTTAGATGAGCCTTTAGGCGCCCTTGACTTAAAATTAAGAAAAGACATGCAAATAGAGCTTAAAAATATGCAGAAGCAGCTGGGTATAACCTTCGTTTACGTTACCCATGACCAAGAAGAAGCCCTTACTATGAGCGATACTGTAGCAGTAATGAATAACGGTGTGATTCAGCAAATCGGTACCCCCGTTGATATATATAACGAGCCTAAGAATGCCTTTGTAGCCGACTTCATCGGTGAAAGCAATATCCTGCCAGGCACTATGACAGAAGACTACTCTGTTCATTTTCAAGGAAGCATATTTAAATGCGTTGACAAGGCATTTCCCGATACCAGCGCAATAGACGTCGTAATTCGCCCTGAGGATATTAATATCGTAAAATCTGAAGATGCAAAAATCAAAGGCACGGTTAAAAACGTAAAATTTCTTGGTGTTCATTATGAGATGCTTGTAGAAAGCGGTGATTTTCTCTGGAAAATACAATCCACAAAGCTTAGTGAAGCAGGCTCTTTCGTAGGCCTTTCCATAGAGCCAGACTCCATACATATTATGAGGAGGTGCCCTGTTGAGAAATAAAACTGCATCTTACCCTTATATTTTATGGATGATTATATTTACTGTGATACCTATGTTTTTAATCCTTTACTATAGCTTAAGGTCTTCCACAGACCCAAATGCAGGCTTTACCCTTGAGAACTTTACAAGGGCCTTTGAGCCGACTTATCTTAAGGTTATTTTCGATTCCTTGAAGCTTGCTCTTATCTGCACGGTGATATGCTTTTTTCTGGGCTATCCCGTTGCTTATATCCTTGCCTCAAAGGAATACATGAAAAAAAGCTTTTTGCTTTTCCTTTTTGTCGTGCCCATGTGGATGAACTTTCTTTTAAGGACCTATGCATGGCTTACAATACTTGAAAATAACGGCATTATTAATACCATGCTTGAATTTATAGGCCTGCCTAAAACAAAGCTTATTTATACAGACGGCTCCGTTATTCTTGGTATGGTTTATAATTACCTGCCCTTTATGATTCTTCCTATATACACGGTTCTTTCGAAAATGGACCAGAGCATCATAGAGGCTGCCCAGGATTTAGGTGCAAATTCCCGGGAGGTTTTTACCAAAGTTGTTTTTCCCTTAAGTGTTCCGGGTATCGTCTCCGGTATAACAATGGTATTCATGCCTGCCGTTACCACATTTATCATTTCAAACCTGCTGGGCGGCGAACAATATATGCTCATCGGTAACCTAATTGAGCATCAGTTCTTAAGAGTCGGAAACTGGAACTTCGGTTCTGCCCTTGCAGTAATTATGATGATGATGATTTTAATTACCTCTCTATTGCTTTCCTTCTTTGATAAGGACGGTGAAGAAAGGAGCCTGATATGAGAAATTTAAAAAAGTTCTATCTCGGGCTGATGCTTTTATTCATGTATGCCCCCATCGTAGTTTTAATCGCCTTTTCCTTTAACGAGTCTCGTTCAAGAGGATATTGGGGCGGATTTACTTTAGACTGGTATATTGAACTTTTTCACGATAAAAGAATAATGAAGGCCCTTTATAATACTGTTGTTATTGCTCTTTTATCCTCTGCTATAGCCACAGTAATCGGCACCATTGCCTCCATAGGCATCAACGGGCTTTCAAAGGCCTCAAGGAACGTTGTAATGAATATTACGAATCTTCCTGTTTTAAACCCTGATATCGTTACCGGTGTATCCCTCATGATACTTTATATATCCGTATTTAAAATATTAGGGTTAGGCCAGCTGGGATTTATGACTTTACTTATTTCCCACGTTACATTTAATATCCCTTATGTTATACTTTCGGTTCTGCCAAAGCTAAGGCAGCTTGATAAAAATTTATATGAAGCGGCCCTTGATTTAGGCGCAAGCCCTCTGTTCGCCTTCTTTAAAGTCGTTCTTCCCGAAATCATGCCGGGGATCGTAACAGGCGCAATATTTGCTTTTACCTTATCTATAGACGATTTTGTAATAAGCTTTTTTACCACAGGCTCTGGCGTAAGCAATTTATCGGTTATTGTATATTCAATGGCAAGACGCGGCGTAAACCCCAAAATAAACGCTCTGTCTACTTTGATGTTCGTAGCTGTTCTTGCCCTTTTATATTTAATTAACAAAAGAGACGCTTCAAAGCTTAAGGAATCATAATAAGGTTATAATCTGAAAGGAATGATGAAATTGAAAGTTAAAAATGTTTTATTGGCTTTAGCGGCATCCGCCATGCTTATTTCAGGCTGCTCAGGAAATGGCTCTCCAAAGGGTTCGGAAGACGTACCTGCATCTGAGCTTGCCGGAACCTCCATCAACGTATATAACTGGGGAGATTATATAGACGAAGAGGTTCTTGATATATTTACCGAAGAAACAGGAATAACGGTAAATTACGATTATTTTGACAGCAACGAAATCATGTATGCCAAGATAAAAAACAGCGGCGCAAGCTATGATGTAGCTTTTCCGTCAGATTATATGATTACAAAGATGATTGCAGAAGATATGCTTCTTAAGCTTGATTTTAACAATATCCCTAATTATGAATATATTGATGATAAATTCAAAAACCTTGATTTTGACCCTAACAATGAATATTCCGTTCCATATATGTGGGGAACATTGGGAATACTCTATAATACAGATATGGTCGATGATGAGGTAAATAGCTGGAATATCCTTTGGAACGAAAAATATAAAGGCGAAATATTTATGTATTCAAGCCAAAGAGACGCTTTTGTTCCTGCTTTAAGGCTCCTTGGGTATTCTGTAAACACAACGAATATCGATGAATTAAACGAAGCAAAAGAGCTTCTTATTAATCAGATGCCTTTAGTTCAGGCATACGTTGGAGACCCTGTAAAGGATAAAATGATAGGAAACGAAGGCGCATTAGCCCTCGTATACTCCGGTGACGCCATCTACTGCCAGGAATATAATGAAAACCTTGAATATGTAATCCCCGATGAAGGAAGCAATGCATGGTTTGATAATGTAGTTATTCCAAGCACCGCAAAGAATAAAGCAGGCGCAGAAGCATTTATAAACTTCCTCTGCCGCCCTGATATAGCCCAGAAAAACACAGAATACATTGGATACAGCACCACGAATAAAGAAGTTGCCGAGGAACTGGGAGAAGAATTTTTAAATAATCCTGTTTACTGGCCCTCTGATGAAATCTTCGATGAACTGGAAGTATTTGTTGACCTTGGAGATTTCATTCAGGAATTTGATAAAGCATGGACAGAAGTACTTACAGCAAGTTCAAAATAAAAAAGGCCCTAGGGCCCTTTTTTATTTATTCCAAAATCATATTTATTAAAGTATTGATATGTATTTCCATTGTGTTAAGAGATTTTACAGGCAATTTAGCATCTTTAAAAAGTAAGGGCAGTTCTGTACAGCCTAAAACTATGGCCTGAATATGATTTTCTGTAACCATTCTTTCAGCAATATCCATAAAGCCTGAAAAGGTTTCCTGATTTATTATGCCAAATTCAAGCTCTGTCTCAATTTTTTCTCCAATGTATGCCTTTTCTTCTTCACTTGGCGTAAATACATTAATGTTGTTATCAGAAAACGGCTTAATAAAAAAATCACCGTCCATTGTTGCTTTCGTTCCAAGCAGACCAATGTTAGTTAACCCTTGCCTTTTTGTTTCATCACAAGCCGATTCGATTATGCTGACTAAGGGTATGGGAGATAGCGCTTTAAGCTCATCAAAAACAATATGGGCAGTATTACCGGTCATGGCAGCAAAATCTGCTCCCCCAGCCGCAAGGTTATTTATACCTTTTAAAAGATAGTCTGTTAAATTCTCATACTCTTTTCTGTCACACATCTCAAGCACATGGAAAACATTGACGCTTTCAATAATAAGGCTCGGAAAGAAAGGCTTTCCAACTCTTTTTTGAATACCATAAGCAATGTTTTTATAATAGGATATTGTAGATTCAGGCCCAATACCGCCAATTAAACCTAATTTTTTCATAAATCTTCTCCTTATCCTAAACGCCTTAAGCTTATTTTGAAGCCTTCTTTGCGCCGTTCTTCTATATCGGTAATTATAAGCCTTCCATGGCCCCTTAAAGTTATGCTGTCGCCCTTTTTGACTGCCGCTGAAGGGTTCGATATGTTTACCCAGTTTATTTGCGCCTTATCCCCTTGTATAAGCTTAAGAGATAGGCTTCTTGAAAGCAAAAAGCCTGCGCTTATTACGGCGTCCAGCCTTAAAGATGCCACATTAACCGCTGTTTCCTTGTATTCTAAAAGAGGAGGGATAAAAAACTCATCCTGCACTATAGAAGCTTCTACAGAAACCCTGCCTACACTTTTAAGCCCCATAATAATAAAATCCGAAACAGATTTATTTACAAATGCCACAGCTCTCTTTTCAAATATAAAAATATCTCCTATTTTTGCCCTGTCTATTCCAAGGCCTAATATTGAGCCTAAAAAGTCTTTATGGCTAAGGCCTTTTCCTCCTGTTTTTGAAAATATGATTTCTATTTGGTCTATAGGAAACTCTTCTTCCGTAAGCTCCTCCCAATAAGGAGAAAAACCCAGAAGCTTTCTTTCGCAGCCTTCCGCCCCGCCGAAAGATTTAACAATAATATCGGAACTTTCAGAAATTACCTTGGAAAACAGTTCGGCTTTTATAGGGTCCAAAAAATCGGAAAAAGTTTTAAAACATTTTTCCTCACAGATAAAAACCTGATTTAAAGCTTTTGAAAACAAAAGCTTCTCCTCAGGCTTTATAAATTTTCTTAATAATTGATCTCTATCAAGCATATTGATTGCTAAAAGCTGTATATAAGGGTCTGAAGAAGACCGCTTATAAGATTAATAAGCAAAATCACTATTACAGGAGAAAAGTCAAGCATCATGCCGGGACCCCCTAAAGGCGATTTGTATAAAAGCTTCCTTACGGGAGACATAAGCGGTTCCGTAAGAGCCGTTATAGTCCTTGGAATAAATGAATCCCTGTTAATAGGCAGCCAGCTCATGATGCAGCTTATTAATATAAGAAAATCCAGCAGATTCGCAAACTGCCCGATAGACCTTGCTAAAATATCTCTCATTTAATGAGCCCCCGTCTATTTAAATGCTGAATTCAACCATGAGGAGGAAAGCCCGAAACTTCTTATCTCTTCATTTATTTCCGATGAGACCGCACCTGTTATCTCAACGCCTCTTGGAGCAATTACAAACATATCGTTACTTAATCTTCTGATGTTTCCGTCAAGAGCATCTACAGAGCCGCTTAAGAAATCGGCAATTCTCTGAGCATCAGCTCCGTCAACGCCTTCAAGATTAACCACAGATATGATATCGCTTTTTGTATTGTCTATAACGTCTCTTGCATCTTCAATATTCTTAGGCAATACTATATCAATTTGAGACTTTCTGTGAAGGTCTACAACGTTTGATGAAAGGCTTCTGATATTGGAAGTTCCCCTTGCCCTTTCAGGAGCAAGCCTTGGCTGAAAGCTCTTTATTTCAGCGGTCGGCCTTTCAACTACAGGCTCGTCATATTCCTCATATTCGTCATCATAATCCATCTCATCTTCAATATCTACCCCAAGTAATGCATCTTTAAGCTTCTTAAAAATCTCAGGCATTTAAAAACCTCCTATGTACTTCAAATATAATCTTTTGTTTTAAGGCTATATCCTTGATATAAGTAAATCAACTTTAAATAGCTATTGTCATATTGCTTTTTAAAAAGCAATATGACGATACACAATCGTCTATAAAGCAATGTTCGATTACTTATTTATATTATTAACGCTTTTGTAACAATTGTCAACTGATTATTTATACTTTTTTAATAAAAAACCCTTTAAAAACTCTGCTTTTTCCTCATGAAGTACAAAAACACAATCAATTTTATGGCACAATTTAGCATAATTACCATAATATGTTAATTCCTGTCTATTGGAGAAAAATATAAAAGAGCATAGAGAGTGATGCTATATTGCCTTGTAAAATAGCATAAATGCTCCCCTTTTGTAGGGAAGCATTTGAAGTTTTATAAAATTTTAATTTATTCTGTCGCCTTCTTGAATATAATTATTAACCGCATCGGAAACAATGATATCATATATCTTTATTCCTGAGGCGCTTCCTTCGGGGCTTGCAGGAAGGATAACGTATCCGTTATTTCCTTTCGTCATGCCTTCAGTGCTTATGCTTGTAAATGATGCTATGCCGCTGTTGGCCTTAAAAACGCCTTTGGACACGACGATTTCATCTATAACATAGGTCTTTTCCAGATTATTTGCGGCAGGGGCATTTTCTTCCCCTTCTGAATCCTTCTCTTTCTCCGGCATAATTACTGTATCGCCGCGTTTTATATTATTAAAATCCTGCATCACGTAGACGTAGCCGCCCTTATCCTCATTTAAACGAAGGCTTTTCATGCTTATGGCAACTTCTTCTGTTTTGTCATTAATAAGCTTATAAACTACGTCCCTGCCTTTAGAGTTAATCACATAGTCTTCAGGGATTTTAAGAAATGTTCTTTCTGTAATGGCATTTTCAGGGATTTTTATTCCGCTGTAAATACTGTCATAAGTTTTAAAGGAAACAGATCTCATATCGAGGAAATCATACATCTGCTTATTTGATTTAAAAAGAACAAAACTTTCTTTTTCTCTGCGCTCCAGCTCTTCTATTTTAAAATCTATGCCCATATATTCTCCGTCTTTATCGAGATAAAGCTTGACTGTGTCACTTTCTTTCCAGTTCAAGGTAAGGTCGTTTTCAATATATGACGCTATATACCATTCATTTGACTTAACAATCTTAAATACTTCAGAGCCTTCGGAGGCCTCTTTCACTCTTTCGCTTATTTTGGGTACGATTTGCATTACGGTTTCTTCTTTTCTTACCTGATCCATATTGCTGAAATTCAAAAGCTCCTCAAATCCATCAACAACATAAGAGACGATTCCGCCTTCGGTTACAGAAACTGTTGCTATACTTTGAGAAAGCTTCTCGCTGTATTGCCGGTTTTCATTGACATAGGATTCGAGAGAGCCTTTTCCCTCACTTAGAAGAAGCTCGTTTCTTTTGTTGATATTTTTCTCGACGCTGTCCTTCAGCTTGTAAACCGCTGAAAAATCGTCGCCTGAAAGAAGAAAAAGATTCTTATCTATATCGCTTTTTATTTTTTTATTTATATTGGATACATCATGGGTAAAGGCCGATACCTCTGTACGCAGAGACTGCATATCCAGGATTTTCTGGGAAAGAATTTCGCTCTGATTTTCTAAAGCTTTTGTCGTTTCAGGATTTTTTATACTGCAAACTACCGTTCCCGATTTCACCTTCTGCTTGTCCGCCACCCAGAAGTCAACATTTCCCCCTGCATTTGACCTGTATACTGCTTCGTCTCTGATGATGATTCCGTTTATCACTCTGGGAATATCAACGCTTCCCATAGGGACGACCATAGTGGCGATGTCCTTTTTGGTAGCATATTTATAGATCGTACCGCCTACGCTTATGGAAAACAGCGCCAAAGCAGTAATCATTATTATTAAATCTCTTGTAGCAGAAGCCCTTTTGGCAGCAGCTCTTTTTCTGGCATTAAAAGGGACTACGTTATTTTCCCTTTCAGGTCCTTTGGTAGAAGCTCTTGCCGGGGGACTCTTTCTGCTTTCCGGAACTTTTCTTACGGGTTTTTTAACCGGTCTTTTTCCGTTTCGGCTGTTACCGTTATTTATATTTCTTGCCATTTAGCCCCTCCCTTTTCATAGTTTTCATGAAAGAAGCATATAAATTAAAAAAACGAAAAAGAGTGATAAGATGAATAATCCAAAAAAATCCAAGGCATTATTACTCATTATACCAATATTAATTATCTTGTTCAATATTTTAATTATCCTGCGGCCTGCTGAAATCATAGGAGCCGCAAAAGAAGGCCTCTTATTATGGTATACGGCAAACGTTCCTTCCCTTCTTCCTTTTATGATAACGGTGAATATCCTTATGGGGCTTAAGGCTGTTGAATTTTTTGGTGTAATCTTTGAACCCTTTATGGCGCCTTTATTTAACGTAAACGGAAACGGGAGCTTTCCTTTTATTGCCGGAATGACTTCCGGCTATCCCATAGGGGCAAAAGTAACCTCAAGGCTTAGACAAGAAAACTTAATTTCAAAGACGGAAGCACAAAGGCTTCTTGCCTTTTCCAATAATTCAGGCCCCCTTTTCATTCTCGGAGCCGTCGGCGTAGGAATGTTTAAAAATCCTTCCGTGGGATATTTTCTCATGCTGATCCATTATCTTGGGGCAATTTTAAACGGGCTTATTTTTAAGTATTATAAAAAGGAAAAGGTTAAGTCTGTAAGCCGCGTTAAAGGAACACTTTTCAGCGACGCCCTGGAAAAAATGAGAATCGAAAGAATAAGAGACGGAAGAAGCTTTACAATGATTCTTTCGGAAAGCCTTATGGATTCCATGACCGCAATCGTTAATATCGGCGGATATATTATGCTTTTTTTCGTGGTAGTAAAAGCTCTTGAAATCGTAAATATTATATCCATTTTTGAAAGCCTTCTTTATCCCCTTATAAAAATACTGAACATATCTCCCGAAATGTTTAAGGGTCTTTTTTACGGTATATTCGAAATAACAGGAGGTGCGGGAAAACTGTCGGCTCTTCCTTTAAGCAGGCCCGTAATCCTTTTAGCCGGCTTTATTCTTTCCTTCGGCGGCTTTTCAATCCATGCTCAGTCTTCAAATTTTATATCCAAGACGGATATCAGCATGGCAATATATATTTTATCGAAAATTAGCCACGGGCTTATTACAGCCCTTTTAGGCTATATTCTATATCCTTTTTTTAGCTTTCAAACTACTGCCGAGGTTTTTGGCTATTACGGATTAGACCCTTTAAGAGAGCTTATAGGCTCTGTCATTATATGCATCATATCTTTATTTGCAATGTTTATGACTTATTTTATAATCGCCGCTGTTTCAAAGTTTTCGGAATACAGAAAAAAAAGAAACCGTCTGAACGGTTTCCCTAAATATAAAAAAGAATAATTATGAACAAAATCAAGCAGAGCTTGATTTTGTTCACGAATACAGTATAATTGCAGCTTAATTAACCCCTCTAAGCTCCTGGCGGTTATTGTAAAGGGTTTCAAGAATTTGATTAAAATAGGCCTGAGCGCTTTGGCTCTGGCTGTTTATATTTTCAGCTGTAAGCTTAATGGCCTGCTCTGATTTTGCAAGTATTTCATCTGCATAATCCATGGCATTAATCCTGAGGTTTTTAGCGTCCTGCTTTGCTTCTTCAAGAAGTGTTTCTCCCTCTTGAACGGCTCTTTTATATATTTCATGCTCGCCTGTAAGGCGGGTAGCTTTATTTTCAGCATCTTTAAGAATATTTTCCGCTTCTTTTTTAGCTTCCTCAACAATAAGGGCAGCTCTTTTTTCCGCATCTTTAACGTATTTTTCTCTGTTATCCATTACTTTTTGTGCTTCCTTTATTTCCTCGGGAAAATGAAGCCGCATTTCGTCAATAATGTCATATATCATGTCCCTGTCCACAGCTACCTTACCAGAAAAGGGAACGTTTTTACTGTCCTCTAATATATCTTCAATCTGTGCGAGATAGTTTTCAATAGAATCCATGCTATTATTCCTCCAATCCTATTTATACTAATTGAATTTTTGTTTTAAATCAAGCCTTACTATTTCAGGCACCATATTGCTATAGTCACCGTTAAACCTTGCAATTTCCTTTACGACGCTTGAGCTTAAAAATAAATATTCTTTGCTTGTAGGTATAAATAAAGTCTCTATGGAGCTTGAAAGCTCTCTATTGGTAAGCGCCATCTGAAATTCATACTCAAAATCCGTCAGCGCCCTTAGGCCCCTAATGACTATTTGAGCATTGCACTTACGGGCAAAATCTACAAGCAATCCGTTAAAAGACTCTACCCGAACATTTTTCATATCCTTCGTAATATCAAATAAATGCCGTTTTCTTTCTGCAGCTGTAAAAAGAGAGGTTTTGGAAGGGTTGTCCAATATGCCTACAATAAGCTCATCGGCTAAGCCGGATGCTCTTTCTATTATATCCAAATGCCCATAAGTTGCAGGGTCAAAGCTTCCCGGGTAAATTGCAATCATTTTTATACCTCTTGTTTATATTTTAGAAAATAAATGCCGGTAATTCCGTAACGCTTATTTTTAACTATCTCAAAATGAGCGTTGTGAGGCTCTTCCTCATTTGATTTTTGTTCGACTACAATGATTCCTTCGGCATTTAAAATATCCGCGTCATAAATGAGTTTAAGGGCCGTAGAGCTAAACCCTGTATCATAGGGAGGGTCCATAAATATAATGTCGAACTTTTGGTCCTTAAGGCTTCGTATTCCATCTTCAAAACCTGAATTAATAAGCTTAAACTTAAATTCTCCCAACGCCTTTTTCACGTGGGAAATATTGTCTTCTATAATCTTGCAATGCTTTTTATTTTTTTCAATTACCGCCAAAAAATCGGCGCCTCGGCTTAGAGCTTCTATACCAACTGCCCCTGAACCGCCGAATATATCAAGGAAAGAGGAACCATATATATCATTTGAAAGCATGTTAAATACAGATTCCCGCACCCTGTCTGGAGTAGGCCTTATGTCGTAATCTTCTGTGGCTTTAAGCTTATGCCCTCTGGCAAGGCCTGCAATGACTCTCATATAGTCCCCCTTGTAAAAGGCATGCTTACTAACTTAAAATATGCATTTCTATTTTAAAGTTAAATAAGCGCTCCTCAATGCTCATAGTAAACTGGCTTAAGTTTTTAAGTTAATTTGCTATATTAGTAGCCTTTATCAGAATTATTATACATAAAATGAATCTATAAGTAAACACCTTTATAAAAAACATAAAGGGCAAAACCCTTTATATAGGCCCGCCCAGTTACATAATACACTTTATTAAGATAATATTAAAAATTATATGATATACTTGAATTTATATGAAATAGCAGCATTATCAAATAGAACAGGAGAAAATCCTGACTGGATTAAAATATCGTTTACGGCATTTTAATCTTACGGGTATTTTACAGAGCAAAAATTCTTATTTCTTTTTTCTTGTTTTATGTTCTCTAAAGCCAGATACTTGCAGCGCCATAAAAACAAACTGACTATATATCAATATTTCCAGGCATTAGAATCTCTATTCTTCTTTTAAGCCCTTTATATTTATCATAATTATCATATGCCCATAGGGCGGCCTTTCTTGCTTCTGTAAGAATTTCCTTATCCTTATAAATATCCGCAATTTTAAGTTCAGGAAGGCCGTGCTGGCGTATTCCAAAAAAGTCCCCAGGCCCTCTTAATTTTAAATCAAGCTCTGCTATTTCAAAGCCATCGTTGGTTTTTGTCATGGCTTTTATTCTTTGAGCCGTTATTTTGCTTTTAGAATCGCTTATTAATACGCAGTAGCTTTTGTCGCTTCCTCTGCCTACTCTTCCCCTAAGCTGGTGAAGCTGTGAAAGGCCGAACCTTTCGGCATTTTCTATAAGCATGAATGTGGCGTTCGGCACATTTACCCCTACTTCTATTACAGTAGTAGCTACCAATACATCTATTTCTCCTTTTAAAAAGCCGTCCATTATAGTTTCCTTCTGTGAAGGTTTCAGCTTTCCGTGAATAAGCTCTATAGAAAATTCAGGAAGGTAGCGTTTTTTTATTTCCTCTGCATAAGTAATTACGCTTTTTATATCAAGGGTTTCCCCTTCTTCTATAGCAGGGCATACGATATAGGCCTGCCTGCCCCTTTCTATCTCTTTTTTTATAAGGCAGTAAACTCTTTCTCTATATCTTGAATCCACGCCAAAGGTTTCAACAGATTTTCTTCCCGGGGGCAGCTCATCTATCACAGAAACGTCCATATCTCCGTATAAAACGAGAGCAAGGCTTCTGGGAATGGGGGTAGCGCTCATGACAAGAACATGGGGGGCTTTTCCCTTCCTTGCAAGGGCAGACCTTTGTTTAACGCCGAAACGGTGCTGTTCGTCTGTAATTACAAGGCCAAGGCTGTGATAATTTACCCTTTCCTGAATAAGGGCATGGGTTCCGATAATCATTTGCGCCTGATTGTTTTCAATTTTTAAAAGGGTCTCTTCTTTTTCTCTTTTTTTAAGAGAACCGGAAAGAAGCACTGTTTCTATGCCAAGCTTTGAAAAAAGGGCATTTATACTATTAAAATGCTGGGCCGCCAAAACCTCTGTAGGAGCCATTAAAACTGCCTGATAACCGTTATTGATAGCCATATAGCAAGAAAGTGTGGCTACAGCCGTCTTTCCCGAGCCTACGTCCCCTTGAATAAGCCTGTACATGGCACAGGGGCCTTCCAAATCCTTTTTTATTTCCTCCATTACCCTTTTTTGTGCGGAAGTAAGTTCAAAAGGAAGGATAAATTCAGACGTATCCGTATTTTTTATGGAAACGTCGCTCCTGCTTCTTTTTATTTTCCCTTTCATGAGCATAAGGGATAGCTGCAATGTAAAAAGTTCGTCAAAAGCAAGCCTTCTCCTAGCCGAGAAAAACATTTTTTCATCAGAAGGAAAATGAATATTTTCTATTGCTTCTCTGCGGTCCATAAGGACATAGGAGGACAATATTTCTTCGGGAAAATATTCTTCTATATCCGAAAAGGCATAGTCTATGGCATCTCTGATTAATCCTCTTAAAAGCTTCTGGGTGATTTTATATGTTAAGGGATATATGGGGACAATCCTTGCGGAATTCAGCTGATGCTCTCTTTTTTTCTCATAGTCTGGAGATAATATTACGGGGTATTTGTTCTTCGGTTCTGCTCTGCCCGTGAAATAATATTCCTCCCCTTTGATAAAGGCATCTTTTAAATAAGGCTGGTTAAACCATATAAGCTCCGCTTCCCCCGTATCGTCTTTTACCATCATTCTTGTAACAATTCTCTGCCTGAAGCCGGAGGTTTTTATATTTCCGCAAATTCCGCATATGGTATAAATCCCCCCTTCTTCCATCTGAGCAATGGGGGTTATGATGCTTCTATCCTCATATTCTCTCGGAAAATGCTCTATTAAATCGCCTACGGTATAGATACCAAGGCGTCTTAGATGATTTGCCCTTGCAGGGCCTATATTCTTAATTATTTCTACATCTTCATTAAGTTTCATACTGCCCTCATTTTAATTTCTATACTAAAAATATGCCTTTGCAAGAATTACGCTTACAAAGGCATTATCGTTTCATATTGAATTCTTTTATTACTCAAGGGATATGATATAGTAATAAAGAGGCTGTCCGCCTTCCATAACGGCGACTTCACAGTCAGGGTACTTTTCTTCAACATAGGCTGAAAGATTGTAAGCGTCTTCCTCAGTTATACCTTCTCCGAAATAGATGCTCATAACCTCTCCTGCTTTTTTAGCGAACATATTGTCTATAAGCACCTTGGAGCCTTCTTCTATGGTATTTGAAACATTCGTAATCTTACCGTCTACCATACAGAGAATATCCCCGTCTTCAATTTTCTTATCTTCAAAATTGGAAGCTCTTACGGCATAAGTAACCTGCCCTGTGACTATGCCTGAAACGGCTTCATTTAAATGCTCAATGTTTTCTTCAGGGTTTTTTTCAGGAGCATAAGAAATAAGAGCCGAAATTCCCTGAGGAACAGATTTCGTAGCTATTACATAAACATTCTTTTCGGAAAGCTCCGCTGCCTGTTCGGCAGCCAAGACAATATTTTTATTATTTGGAAGAATAAAAATGTTGTCTGCATTAAGGCCTTCTATGGCGGCAAGAATGTCCTCTGTGCTTGGATTCATGGTCTGTCCGCCCTCTATGATAACATCTGCGCCGATACTCTTAAAAAGCTCTTTCAGGCCTTCTCCGGCAGAAACAGCGATAAAGCCTGTTTCCTTCTTTTCGGAAGGTTCTGTGAGAATGTTTTCAGCAGGCTTATGTTCATGTTCCTTAGTTTCTTGGAAATTTATTAAATTGGTGTGCTGGAGCCTCATGTTTTCAATCTTTAAATTGGAAAGGTTTCCTGTTTTAAGAGCCTTTTCAAGGGCAAGGCCCGGATGGTCTGTATGGACATGAATTTTTATAATATCCTCATCACCGACAACCACAATGGAATCCCCGATGGTTTCAAGGTATCTTTTAAAGCCTTCTTCCATTTCGTCGGTAACTTTATCTACGTTTACAAAAAATTCAGTGCAGTATCCATATTTTATGTCAACGTTTGCATTTGCGGCAGCGTGAATATCGGCAACGGAAACTCCGATGGATTTACTTGCCGTAGGTGCTGAAAGCTCTATATCGCCTTCCATATCCTTTATGCCAAAAGCGCCTTCAAGGATATATAAAAGACCTCTTGCGCCGGAATCTACAACTCCTGCCTGCTTAAGCTCGGGAAGCATTTCTGTCGTTTCTGAAAGAATTTTATTGCCGTATTTTAAAGTGCCTTCCATAAGCTCTATAATGTCTTCCGTATCAAAGGAAGTATCGATAGAATACTCCGCTATACTTCTTGCTAAAGTTAATATGGTGCCCTCTTTCGGCTTCATAACTGCCTTATAGGCAGTTTCCTTGGCCTTTTCAAAAGCATAAGCCAAATCCTCGGCTGTTGCCACGTCTTTACCTTCAAGACCCTTTGCAAAGCCTCTGAAAAGCTGAGAAAGTATAACCCCTGAATTTCCTCTTGCACCTCTTAAAGAGCCGTTTGATGCTGCCTTTGCAACTTCATATATATTAGGCGTATTCAGCTTTTCAACCTCTCTGCCTGCCGCAAGGCAGGTAAGAGACATATTGATTCCTGTATCTCCGTCAGGCACGGGAAAAACATTAAGGCTATCCACATAATCCTTGTGCTTTTCAAGCTCGTTTGTTCCGGCTATTATGGCTCTGCGAAGAGTATGCCCGTCAATAGTTAAAATCTTCAAAATCTAAATCCTCCTCAATTAACCGTCAACTCTCACACCTTCAACGAAGATGTTTATTTGCTTAACCTTAAGGCCGACAAATTCTTCAACCTTATATTTTACGGTGCTTATCAAAGTATCTGCAATAGCCGAAATATTCGTGCCGTATTCTACGATAATATGAAGCTCTATGCTTAAATCTTCTTCATCAAAATTAAGTCTTACACCTTTGGTAAGGCTTTCAAGCTTTAAAAGCTGAACGATTCCATCTTTTACATTTTTTGCTGCCATGCCCACGATTCCGTAGCATTCCATGGCGGCTAAGCCTGCAATACGAGCAATAACTTCATTATCTATGGTAATATAACCAAAATCATTCTTTATTTTAGACGGCATCTTATACCTCCTTAAATTAATTTAGGCTTGGATAAATAAAAGCTTATTTAACCAAACTATAAAGGGTCTTTATGTTTCTTAATTTATACTTAGTGAACCTGAAAACACTTACAGTAAAGCTGTAAAAGTATTTTTAGGTGAACGCTCCCTTATAGGCAAAAAAGATCTTTTTATCTTTGCTGACTATATCTTTTCATTTTGTTTTAAGAAAAATTCTTAAAAATTAATATCATAATGCTTCACATTACATTATACCTATAATTTTATATTATACAAGATTTCACCGCAATAATAAAGCAATATTTTAGTTGCAATAATCGCCCTAATCTGCTACAATATCTTTTGTTGGTCACATATATATGTATACAACGGTTAATTATACTGCCCTTGTATATAAATTGAGTTCTAAAAGGAGGTGCTTTTAATGGCTAAATGTGAAATATGTGAAAAAAGCAGGATTACTGGAAGAAGAATAAGCATTACCCGTAGTCAGGTATCAAGACGCGCCAAAAGAGATTGGAAGCCTAATATAAAGAAAATCAGGATCAATGACAATGGCACTGTGAAGACTATTAATATCTGCACTAGCTGTCTTCGTTCCGGAAAAGTTACAAGAGCCGTATAATTTGATTGAATTTCCTTTGAGAAGTTTTAAATTAAATATTCTGCGTGCTTAAAAGGCACAGATTCCACTGGAATCTGTGCCTTTATTTAATGTAAAAAGATTACTTTACTTAGACAACAGGGCAGCTTCATTTTAAAGATGCCCTGTGAACTTAGAGAGTACCGGTATAGATTTGCAAAACATATTTATATTTTGTTTTTTATCTATAATATTATTTACAGAAGAAACAAAAAATGCCCTAAGGTATTTTATTTTATATATTGATTTCACCTAAGTCCTCTGTACAGAAAAATTCGTGTATCCCTTCCGAAATTATATCCGCAAGCTTCATAACCAAATTAAGCCTTGTATTTGTCAAAATGTGAATATCCAGTTTTCCCATAATATTTACTATTCCCGTAATATGAATATCACCTATGCTTGGCAGGCTGTGGTTCATGGCTGAACCCGGCTTAAGGGAGCCGCCTCCCACTGTTATATATCCCACATGACCTACCCTTCCAAGGCAGGCATCTACTGCTATTACAAGCGGTTTCTTATATATCGTATATATCTCATCAATGGCTTCGGAAAGATTTTTCGCGTGAACAGGCTTATCAAGGGTTCCGTAAAGACAGATACTTTCCTTTATTTTGTCAAAACCTTCAAGCTTATATCCGCATAAGGGACCTAAACAATCTCCCGTGGCTCTGTCAGAGCCTATACAGAGGATTATTATTTCATCATAGTCCATTTTAGCCTTTTCCGACAAAACAGAATATAATGCAGATTTAAACAATTCCTTGGCGTCATCTCTTCCGCTGTCAATATAATAAACTATTTCGCTGTTTTTGATCGCTACGTCCAAATATTTCCCTCCTTGTCTAATAGTATTAATTCCCAATTGTCTATAAATAATTAATGGTAATTTATACTAAGAGAGTTTAAAAATTTGTTTTAATTTATCTGTCATAAGGCAAAAATTTTAATATCTTTTGTAAATAAAATTTCATTACAGGCGACAGTTATTTCCATTTTTTGTAAATTTAATGTGATAATCTAGTATATGGAAAATAATCCCAGTTTTTGTGCCATAATAAATTAAAATTAACTACCGGTCAAATTGCTTTCTTGTGTCAATATTCTCTCAGGTATGAAATAGCTTTTTGTTTGAAAGCAGTTTGACAATACAAAAGGAGGATGTTTTATGTCGAATTTTGAAATACCGTCGAATATCAAGCAAATCGGTAGCATATCCGACGGCATGCGCATTTATATGGAGGATTATGTTTGCACCTACATACAGGCCCTTTCCAACTCTTATGAAAACAATGAGGTGCTTGCTGTGCTTATAGGACGGCATTTAACCATAGACTCCGCCCCTGTTCTTTTTATCAACGGCTGTATTGAAGGAAAATATTGCATTGAAGACGGCGGAATCCTTACTTTCAGTGAAAAAAGCTATGATTATATTTTAGGTCAGAAGGATAAATATTTTCCAAAAACCGATATTGTGGGCTGGGTCCAGTCGCAGCCGAGTTATGGCACATACTTGAACTCCCTCTATAAAAAGTATCATATGAATAATTTCAAAAAGGAATATCAGGTGCTTTTTGTAACCGACCCTATCCAGAAGCTGAATTGCTTTTATGCTTACAATGAGGACATGACTCAGCTGGAAGAGATTAATGGTTATTTTATATATTATGATAAAAATAGAAATATGCACGAGTATATGATAGATAATAAAGACGAAAATTTAAAATTAAAGGATAAACTGGCAATTTACGCCGAAGAAGAGGACATTAAGAATTCGGCTCATATAACAGAAAGGGAAGAAAAGCGAAGGAAGACCCCTTCAGAAGCCCAAATCAGAACCCGCCAAGCTGTAAGAAAGAGAAAAACAAGATATGACCAGAAAAGAACAGTCAATATGCTTGCGGCATTAAGTGCCATAATGTTTTTAATTTCCGGCGTAATGGGAGCGGGCCTTATTAAAAGCGAAGAAAGAATCGCAGTTCTTGAGCAGAACCTTTCAGCTTTAAATACGGCCTATAGAAATATATCTGCTTCCATGGAAGAAACCCAGGCGGCTTTCCTTGGGCAAAGTGAACAAAAAGATAATTCGGAAGAAAATCCTGTTCCCCCTTCGGAAACTACTCCTCAGGAGCAAAACACCGAAGCAGCCGTAACAGAACCCCCTGCCGAAGCTCCCCCTTCGGAGGCCCCTGTAGAAACACCGGCGGAGACACCTTCCCCTTCCCCAGTCCCTCAGACGGAATCAAGCGC
The DNA here is from genome assembly GCF_940670685.1 of Anaeropeptidivorans aminofermentans. Classification (GTDB taxonomy): domain Bacteria; phylum Bacillota; class Clostridia; order Lachnospirales; family UBA5962; genus Anaeropeptidivorans; species Anaeropeptidivorans aminofermentans. Next base: position 2,529,350 of record NZ_OW711693.1, read on the forward strand.
AATACCTGAATCCTATATCGTTCAACAAGGAGATAATCTCCTTTATATAAGCAGAAAGTTTTACGGCTCTGAAAATATGGTTGAAAAAATAATGGAAGCAAATAACATGGACAACCCTGACACTATATATTTCGGGAAAAAATTAATTCTTCCGAGGCCTTAAGCAGCATCTTGATTAATTTTATAGCTATTATACTTGATTAAATATGAAATAGTATCACTGTCATTTTGCTTTAAAATAATCATTTATAAATTAGGATTTGCTCGACTTTAAACCAATATGGCAATATTTGCTGGCTGGCTGAATCTTGATTTACTGTATTGACAGCTGGACCATACATTATTTGTTTTATAATACTTTTTATGGAGATAGGATATGGATAGTGAGAAAAAAGCAATATCTGAAATAGCAGCTGCAATAGCCCATGAGGTAAAAAATCCCATAGCACTTGTAAGCGCAAATATTGATCTCATGGAGCTTAAAGATAAGAATAAAGTATATGAAAACAATTATATAATGATGAGAAGAGAGCTTTCAAAAATAAACGAACTTATGATGGATTTTATTAATCTTACGGAGCCTTTTGCAGAAGAAGGAGAAACCGTTTATTTATACCCTATACTTGCGGAGTTTTCCGAAATATATGCTGCCGCTTCAAACGAAAGAATCAAAATAAACTTATTAATAAAAAATAAAGCAGTAAAAGTAAACGGAAAGGAAAAATCCTTAAGAATCCTTTTTTCAAACATAATTAAAAATGCTGTGGAAGCCATCGAAGGTACCGGCTTTGTAAACATAGAGCTAAAGGAAGATCGGAATTTTATCGTCCTTGAATTTAAGGACAGCGGAAAGGGGATATGCGAAAAAGTCAAATCGAAAATAGGAGAAAAGCATTTTACGACGAAAAAATACGGAAGCGGCCTCGGCATATTAATCTGCCGAAAAATAGCCGAGGAGCACAGAGGCGATTTTACCCTCTGTAATTGGGAAGGAGGTTGTTCTGCTGTAGTAAGGCTTCCTAAGCCATGAAAGTTAAACTTATACATACGTATATAGTCTAAAAAACTCCGGCATGGGTAGCAGTAGCATAACAGTGATATCGCCTTTTATAGACGATATCACTGTTTTTTATGAGAAAAAATAGAAGAGTAATCATACTTTAGAGAATTCGCCTGTCGGAAAATATCTAAACTCACTCCCTCTTTAACAATGTGGCTATAAAAATTATCCACAATAGACGTGGACACATAATAAAAAGCTATGATAAAATTAAAAATACATATAATGTGCAAAGGGAGATGCAGGGATGAATAAAGAGGAAATTGCCAAAAGTATATATGATGTTTCCCACATAACCGGGGAATTTAAACTGCGCTCTGGTCAAGTTTCTATGGAGTATTTTGATAAATATTTATTCGAGGCTAAACCTGAATTGCTTATGGCAATTGCTAAAATAATGCAGCCGCTGATTCCGGCAGAAACAGAGATTATTGCAGGCCTTGAGATGGGCGGTATCCCTGTTGTCACTGCTCTTTCTATTGTAAGCGGATTACCATCTGCTTTTGTTCGGAAAAAACCTAAGATGTATGGGACATGTAAACTTGCAGAAGGCACAAATATTAGTCATAAAAATGTATGCATAATTGAAGATGTTGTCACAACAGGCGGACAGATTGTAGACAGCGTTAATGAATTAAGAAAACAAGGGGCAATAATCAACACTGTTTTATGTGTTATTTTAAGAGACGAAAAAGCAATCGAAACCCTTGCATATGAAGGTTTGAATATTATTCCAGCATTTACAATGGACTATATCAAGGAAAAAATAGCTTCTGATAATAAATAATACATAAATCGGTGAGGATAAAATTCCTCACCGATTTTAAATGTTTTTTTATTTTACCCTTCTATGTGCCGGGGCTTTTTATACTTATTCTATAGGCTCTAAATGGGCTTGGAAATGCCTTAAAATAGGCGGCTCCCATGTAATGCGGTAACCCTTTTTAATCTCACTTGCTCTTTCCTTTATGGCAATAAGGGCGTCTGCCATTACGTCAAAATGGGCCTGTGTATAGACTCTTCTTGGAATTGCAAGGCGGCTGAATTCAAACTGGGATTTTAACTGCTCTCCCGTATCGGGGTCGTTTCCAAGCATATAAGAACCAATATCACAGGTACGAATGCCGGCTTCTTTATAAAGCTCTATGCAAAGGGTCTGGGCAGGATATTCATAATAAGGTATCTGGGGAAACATAGCGGCTGCATCGATAAATAAGCCGTGGCCTCCTACCGGTGACTGATAAACGATACCGGCCTCGTCAAGCTTTGCCGCAAGGTATTCCATCTGGCCTATTCTATATTCAAGATAGCTGTCTTCGATGCTTTCATAAAGACCTATGGCAAGGGCTTCCAAATCTCTGCCTGATAATCCGCCGTATGTATAAAAGCCTTCATAGCTTATGCAGTTTGCTTTTATATCTAAAATTACAGGGGCTTTGCCGTCCTTGATGCCAATAAGGCCGCCCATATTCACGATGCCGTCTTTTTTGGCAGACATTGTAAACATATCAGCATAACTGAACATTTCTTTTATAATGTCTTTTATTGGGGTGTTTTCGTAGCCCTTTTCATCTCTTTTTATAAAATACGCATTTTCAGCATATCTTGCAGCATCTATATCGAGAGGGATATTGTACTTTTTGCATATTGCCGATACCTCTCTCATGTTCTGCATGGAAACAGGCTGGCCTCCCGCAGAATTGTTGGTAATAGTCATTATTACAAGGCCTACATTTTCGGGGCCTTTTTCAAGAATGATTTCTTCCAGCTTCTTTACGTCCATATTGCCTTTAAAGGGCGCTCTTTTTGCCGGGTCTTTGGCTTCTTCAACAACACAGTCTATAGCTCTTGCTCCTGCAAGCTCCACATGGGCCCTTGTTGTATCAAAGAACATATTGGATATGGAAAACTTTCCTTTTCCAAGGAAGAAAGGAAGAAGAACCTTTTCCGCAGCTCTTCCCTGATGAACAGGCTGAATATAATCATAGCCGAAAATATCTCTTCCGGCCTCTATAAGCCTATAATAGCTTTTTCCTCCGGCATAGGCTTCGTCTCCGGTCATTACGCCGGACCATTGCTTATCGCTCATGGCGTTTGTTCCGGAATCTGTCAAAAGGTCGATATAAACGTCCTCTGCCGATAAAGCAAACAGATTATAGTTTGCTTCCTTGATTTTTCTTTCTCTTTCCTCCCGGGATAATACCTTTATCGGCTCTACCATCTTAATGCGGAAGGGTTCAGGTACATACTTAATTGCCATATGATTCATCCTTTCAAATATATTTGAATACCCCGGTCACCTTCAATGGCTGGCGGACAGTATTTCCTTCTTCGTAAAATTCTCTTAGAGAAGTATTCTGGAATTATACTGCTTGCATAACAAATGTATTTAAATAAGCAAAGTTTGTACTATAGTAAAACAATTAGATTACAGTAACAAAAGCCGTATATTTTGAATGGCTTAACAGAAGGGGTTCTACTCTATTAAGCCGTTTATGAAAAATAGGCTTTTGTTACTACTTTAAAGTTGTTTTACTATAAAATGAGAGCCTGATATTCAATTATAAAAGTATCATCCTTGGATTGAATTTCCGTTCCTTTAAGGAACATCTGTACATAAAGATGTTACAGAGCGTCTTCAGAAGATAAATCCAAATCTCGCAGGTGAAGCCCGCAGAGTTTTAGAGGTAAATAAATCGGAGAGGCACATAAGGGGAGGCCTCGCCACTAAAGAAAAATATCTAAACATTTCACAAAACATTCCGACTAAAAAATTTAAATAGACCGAAGATTTTATAGTTATATTTAAGCGCAGTATGAAGCTTGGCTTTATATTGCGCTTAGTTATGTGTTTTAAGATATTTCATTTCTCATTATATATTACATAAGGGCCAAAGTAAATAAATTACACTGCTTTTAAAATACCCTTTTATATAGAATCTTTTTTAAATCTAATTCCTTCCTAAATATTTTTAATTCACAGAGGCTTCTTCTATCCTGTTTTTCAATATTAATTATTCATAGAATCCCTGCTGTTTTGGTGGATATTTGCACTTAGATATGTTACAATTTTTAAACGGTATACAAAATTTACCGTAAAAAAATTAAGCTAAGGTATTTACCAGATATCCTTTGGTTTAATTTATTGACATGCCAACTTACACTGAATATGATAAGAGAAACATCAGGCTACTGTAATTAGCCTCCAAGTGCTTTTAAAGGATTTGATAATATGATATATTTTGTACGCGGAAAGTTACATAGTATCCTTCCAAATAAGGTTATAATAGAGAATAACGGAATAGGCTATGAAATAACCATAGGTAATTCTACTGTTTCAAAGCTTCCTCCTTCCGGAAGCGAGGTTCTGCTTTATACCTATTATCAGAATAAAGAAGATAATACCGCTCTCTTCGGCTTTATGACGAAAGAAGAGCTTAGTATGTTTCATCTTCTTATTTCCGTATCAGGCATTGGGCCTAAAAGTGCTGTTACAATGCTTGGAGAGACAAGCCCTAAAGACCTTATGGTTGCCATCATCACAGATGATATTAAAACCATGAGCAGCTTCCCGGGAATAGGCAAAAAGACCGCCGCCCGGCTTATTTTAGAACTTAAAGATAAAATAAAAACTCAAGATGCAGTAAATGAAGAATTTGGCGATATTGTCCCCTCTTCTTCCGGTGCCCCTTCCGATGAAAAATCAGAAGCCGTAGATGCCCTTACAGCCTTGGGATATTCAAGAAGCGAAGCCTTTAAAACAGTAATTTCCGTATGGGAAGAAAATATGCCGGTAGAAACCATAATAAAGCTTGCCCTTAAGGCCTTTGCCGGAAAAAACAGAAGCTAATTTCGACCTCTTTATTTGCTTTTGCATAAGGAAAGGCAAATAAAGCGTATATTGGAGTTGATTTAATGGAACAAAGAATCATAACAGGGGATTTAAGAGACGAGGATATAGAGCTTGAACAGGGCCTGCGGCCTTTAACCTTCAGTACCTATATCGGTCAGGAGAGGGTCAAAAGCGCAATGGAGGTTTATGTAAAGGCCGCCAAAATGCGTAATGAGCCTCTGGACCATGTTCTTTTATATGGTCCTCCCGGTTTGGGAAAAACAACCCTCTCAAATATCATAGCCAATGAAATGAATGTCAAAATAAAAATCACCTCCGGTCCTGCCATAGAAAGGCCCGGTGACATGGCTGCCATACTGAACGACCTTAACGAAGGAGATATTTTATTTATAGATGAAATTCACAGGCTGAACAGGGCCATAGAAGAAATTCTTTACCCTGCCATGGAGGATTTTGTCATAGATATTGTTATCGGCAAAGGCCCCGGGGCAAAAAGCATACGCCTTGACCTGCCTAAATTCACTATGGTTGGTGCAACGACAAGAATAGGGCTTTTAACGGCCCCTTTAAGAGACAGATTCGGCGTAATAGAAAGGCTTGAGCCTTATACCGTAAGCGAGCTTTGCCAAATCGTATCCCGGTCTGCCGATGTTTTGAATATAGAAATTGAGCCTAAAGGTGCTGAAGAAATCGCAAGGCGTTCCAGGGGAACCCCAAGAATAGCCAATCGATTGCTTAAACGGGTAAGAGATTTTGCCCAGGTTATGCATGATGGAATCATAACGGAAGATATTGCCATAAGCTCTCTTGATATCCTTGAAGTTGATAAAATGGGTCTTGACCTTACAGACAGAAAAATGCTCCTTGCCATAATAGAAAAATTTGGCGGCGGCCCTGTAGGGGTAGAAAGCCTTGCCGCTTCCATAAATGAAGAAACAGATACCATTGAAGATGTATATGAGCCTTATCTGATACAGATGGGCTTTCTTATGAGAACCCCCAGAGGCCGGCAGGTTACAGACCTTGGCTATAAATACCTGGGCATCAATAAAAACGGCGACTCTAATCAGATGGAGCTGGATATGTAATTGTTTAACGAGGTGATAGAAATGCAGAGACCTGTTTATATTTTAGGCCATAAAAATCCTGATACGGATTCTATTTGTTCCGCAATCGCCTATGCGGAGCTTAAACAGCAGCTAGGCTTTCAAAACGTTAAGCCTTTTCGGCTTGGCAATGTAAACCATGAAACTGAGTTCGTGCTGAATTATTTCGGCGTTGAAGTTCCTGAGCTTGTTACGGATATAAGCCCTTCTTTAAGGGATTTAGATTTATATACGCCTGAATCTATTGAAAAGGATGCTCCCCTTAAAGCAGCATGGGCAGTTTTAAGCAGCCAGAAAGGAAGCAGAATTCTTCCTGTTATGGGGGAAGATAATAAGCTTGAAGGCATTATTTCCATCGGAGATATAACCAACCTTTTTATGAAAGTTGCCGATGAGGATTTAGGCTCAAACTATGAGGTTTTATTTAAAAATCTTATAAAAACTCTTGATTTTCTTAAAATCGAAGGCACTTACCCTTATGAAAAAATCGAAGGCGCCATATATATAGGCTCTACCATAGAGGATATCTCAACCCTTACGGAAAAAGATGTGGTTATTACAAATGATCTTGATACGGCGAAGAAAATATCTAAAAAGTCTCAGTGCGGCTGCCTTATATTGACAAATTCCCAGCCTATAGATGATCTGAAACCGGGAAAACATGCCGTCGCCAGCGTAAAATCATCATTATTTAAAACCATAGGGCTGTTAAACCAGTCCATATCCGTAGGCTCTTTAATGAAAAAGGATAATATTCTTACCTTTTCAGCAGATTCCTTTATTGATGATGTTATAGACGTAGTTCAATCCTCTTCTTACAGAAACTTTCCCGTTGTAGACAGAAACGGTGATCTTGTAGGAATCATATCAAGGCGTCATCTTATTGAATATAACAAGAAAAAGGTCATCTTAGTTGACCATAACGAAAGAAGCCAGTCTATCTTCGGCATAGAACAGGCAGAAATCATAGAAATCATTGACCATCACAGAGTAGCAGACGTTCAGACGGATTCCCCCGTATTTATTAGAGCAGAGCCTTTAGGAAGCACAGCAACCATTATCTATAAAATGTTTATTGAAGCAAAGGCCGCCATAAACCGTAAAATAGCGGGGCTTCTTTTAAGTGCGATATTATCGGATACCCTTAAATTTCTCTCTCCTACCTCAACGGAAGACGATAAAATGGCTGCCCATAAGCTTGCAACCATAGCCGAGGTAGACATCGACAAGTACAGCAGAGAAATGTTTGCAGTAAGCACTTCTTTGCAGGGATATACGCCGGAGCAAATACTCGCCATAGACAGAAAACAATTCACCTTCGGAAAATATGTGGCTTATATTGCCCAAGTAAACACCCTCGATTTCAGAAGCATCGTAAACATCGAGCAAGAGCTTGTTACGTCTATGGAAAAGCTTGTAGATGAAAATTACTGTGACTTATTTATTCTTATGATTACAGATATCGCTGAAGGGGGAACAGAGCTTCTTACCGCCGGAAGAGGCCGGGAACTCTTGTTTAAAGCCTTTGGTATGAAGCATGATGAAAATGCCATCTTCCTTCCTGGCGTTGTTTCAAGGAAAAAGCAAATCGTTCCGAAGCTTACCATCGCTGCTCAGTAGAATTTTAAAACCATAAAGCAGCAAATATCCTGCAAAGCATAAATTTGGAGGTGAATTATGAAAATCCTTAGAAAAATACAGTATAACTCCCCTGTAATACTTACCTTTACTCTTTTATCCTTTATCGCTCTTCTTTTGGGCATGGCCACAAAGGAAAAATCAACTTATTTACTGTTTTCTGTATATAAATCCTCATTTTCTGATCCTTTAAGCTATTTTAGGGTCTTCACCCACACTTTGGGGCATATTGATTTTGCCCACTTTTTCAATAATTTTATGCTTATTCTCCTTCTGGGCCCTATGGTGGAAGAAAAATACGGTTCGCTAAACCTTCTTTTAATGCTTCTTTTCACGGCATTTATAACAGGTGTTCTTCATATTATACTGTTTAACAGTATTCTTTTAGGGGCAAGCGGCATCGTATTTTTCCTGATACTCATAAGCTCCTACGCAAATTATCAAAAGGGCCGTATTCCCCTAACCCTCATCCTTGTAATCGTAATATTTATTGGAAGAGAAATTTACGCCGCATTTATGAATGATGATAATATTGCTCAAATCACCCATATTGCAGGAGCCTTCATAGGGGCATTAAGCGGAGCCTTTTTAAATAACAAGGTGAATCATAAAAAAGCATCTGAAAAAGATATGCCAAGCCCTCTTTTAGTTAAGCCCCCTGTAGAAGAAGATGAAGAAATATAACGAAGTAATTTTCCTGTGAAGCCTTCTCATTTCACAGGAATTTTTTCTTTCGACAACAAGTGTTTCTTAATTTAGCACTTTTCATAATTTTTTATGGATTTTACATAATAACTTATTATAAAACTCTTGTACAAAGTGTTAAATTTTGATATATTTGATATATATTGAACTTTCTTTCGAAACTATGTTTTGAAAGAAAGAATTATGTTTTACGAGGTTGCTATGATTGTAGGCGTGTGTACGGTTTATTTGTCAATTGAACAGGCCAATACTCTTAAAGAAAAGCGTATGGTTTTAAAAAGCCTCATTGCAAGGCTTAAAAATAAATTCAATATATCCGTTGCAGAAGTCGACAATCAGGATATCATTAAAAATGCTGCCATTGGCTTTGCTTGCGTGACGAACGATACAGGGCATGCCAACAGCATTATACAGCACGTTTTAAATTATATTGAGACTTTTTCGGAAGCCGTCATAATTGACATTTCCATCGAAATATTGTAAAATCCTCTCAGTGGTATGGATTTTACATCTTTTCTATGGTACAATATAGTGCTGTGCCATTGTTTTTGTGTTTATATCTAGGATAAATAGGAAGTTGAGGAGGCTCGCACCAAATGGGTAGCAGATTTGAAACAGTTGAAACTAACAAAGTGAAGATAACATTTGAAATAAGCCCTGAAAAATTCGAAGAAGGCATTCAGGAAGCTTACAAAAGAAACAGAGGAAAAATAAATATTCCCGGCTTCAGAAAGGGAAAAGCTCCGAGAAAGATTATTGAAATGAATTTCGGCAAGGAAATTTTCTACGAAGATGCCGTTAATATTGTTCTTCCAGACGCTTATGATAGTGCTGTTAAAGAGCTTAACCTTGACACCGTAAGCCGTCCGGAAATAGACATTGAAGAAATTTCTGCTGAAAACGGCGTTGTACTCACTGCCGAAGTATTCGTAAAGCCTGAGGTTTCAATCGAAGCAGAAGATTACAAAGGCGTTCAATACGAAATCGCTGAGGCTGTTATAGAAGATAGTGAAATCGAAGCTGAAATCAATAAAGTAAGAGAGCAAAATGCAAGAATCGTTCCTGTTACAGACCGCCCAGTTCAGGACGGCGATATCGTAACGCTTGATTTCGAAGGCTTTGTCGACGGAGTTGCCTTTGAAGGCGGCAAAGGAGAAAATTATGAGCTTACAATAGGTTCAAAGACCTTTATAGATACCTTTGAAGAGCAGTTAACAGGCCTTAATATCGGAGAAGAAAAAGACGTAAACGTTAAATTCCCTGAAGAATACGGCAAGGAAGAGCTTAACGGCAAACCTGCCCTCTTTAAGGTTAAAATAAACGGCATCAAATTCAAAGAGCTTCCTGAAGCAGATGATGATCTTGCTCAGGACGTATCCGAATTTGATACTCTTGATGAATATAAAAACAGCATAAAAGAAAAGCTTCTTTCCGCTAAGGAAGAAGAAATCAAAAACAAAAAGGAAAACGACATCGTTAAAGCTGTTACAGAAAAAGCTAAAATGGACGTACCTCCTGTTATGATTGAAAACCAAATAGAAAACATGGTGAATGATTTTGCCAATCAGCTTCGTATGCAAGGCCTTCCTCTTGAAACATATCTTCAGTATGTTGGCCAGGATATGGATTCTCTCAGAGAAGCCTACAGAGCAAATGCTGAAAATCAGGTTAAAAGCCGTTTGGTCCTTGAAGCTATCGCAAATAAAGAAGGCTTCCCTGTAACAGAAGAAGATATTGACGCAGAATTAAACAAATTAGCTGAAAACTATCAAATGGAAAAAGAAAGACTTGAAAACATTTTAAGGCCTGAAGATAAAGAAGGACTTAAAAAAGATATAGCAGTTAGAAAAGCTCTTGATTATATAGTCGAAAATGCAGTAGGCCAATAAAGTTTTTATTTCCCTTTTGTTAATAGCAAAAGGGAATTTAACTATTCAGGCCAATATACAAAAAACGATGTTTTTCGTATAATATAAATGAAATAAGACTATATTTGATTTCATTTACGAACATATTTCATGTAGGGAAATGTATTCGTAAAAGCTATATTTATGCTATAATATAAGTTAATAGAAATTTTTCTCTTATCTGCTTTATGGTTATGAGAAAAATTTTTTAATCATATTTTTAGAATTGTTCATACATTATTTTTACAAGGAGGAATCAAAATGAGTAGTTTAGTACCATATGTAATAGAACAAACCAGCAGAGGCGAACGCTCCTACGATATTTATTCCCGCTTGCTGAAGGATAGAATCATATTTTTAAGCGACGAAGTTAACGACGTTACTGCAAGCCTTATAGTTGCTCAGCTTCTCTTCCTTGACGCTGAAGACCCCGATAAGGATATTAACTTCTATATCAACAGCCCCGGCGGCTCAGTTACGGCAGGCTTAGCCATATATGACACAATGCAGCACATAAAAGCCGACGTTTCTACCATATGCGTAGGCATGGCCGCAAGCATGGGCGCTTTTCTTCTTGCCGGCGGTCAGAAAGGTAAACGCTTTGCCCTCCCTAACTCCGAAGTTATGATTCATCAGCCTTTAGGCGGAGCAAGAGGTCAGGCAACAGATATTAAAATACACGCAGACTGGATTATCAAAACAAAGGATAAGCTTAACAAAATACTTTCCGAAAATACCGGAAAGCCTTACGACATTATCGCAAGAGACACGGAGAGAGATTTCTTCATGTCCGCCGAAGACGCCAAGGAATACGGCCTGATTGATGATGTTATTATAAAACATAAATAAGGAGATATATTATGGCCTCTAACAATGAGAGCAAAAAACAGCTTAGATGCTCTTTTTGCAATAGACCTCAGGACCAAGTAAGAAGACTTATCGCAGGCCCGAATGTCTATATCTGCAACGACTGCATCAAGCAATGCCTTGAATTGCTGGACGAAGACTATTACGATTATTTTGACTTTACCAGTGACTTTGGGCTTCCAAGCCCGGAGACCATGAAAAATAAACTGGACGAATACGTCATAGGTCAAGATAATGCTAAAAAGTCCCTTGCCGTAGCCGTTTATAATCATTATAAAAGAATAGCCTCTCTTGACGTAAGCGACGATATTGAAGTACAAAAAAGCAATATTTTGCTTGTGGGCCCTACAGGCGTAGGAAAAACCTATCTTGCCCAAACCATGGCTAAGCTTTTAAACGTTCCTTTCGCCATTTCGGACGCTACCAGCCTTACAGAAGCCGGATATGTAGGCGAAGACGTTGAAAATATTCTTTTAAGGCTTATACTTGCGGCGGACTATGACATCGAAAGAGCCCAGCATGGCATCATTTTTATTGATGAAATAGATAAAATAGCCAGAAAATCCGAGAATCCTTCCATTACAAGAGATGTAAGCGGAGAAGGCGTTCAGCAGGCCCTGCTTAAGATACTCGAAGGAACCTTAGCCTCTGTTCCGCCTCAAGGCGGAAGGAAGCACCCTCATCAGGAATTTCTGCAGATAGATACTTCAAATATACTTTTTATATGCGGCGGTGCCTTCAGCGGCCTTGAACAGATTATCGAGCAAAGACTCAATAAAAAAGTCATAGGGTTCGGCGCAGAAACAAAAACAAAAGAAGAAAGGCTTAAGGATAAAGATGAGATTTTGAAAAACCTCCAGCCCCAGGACCTTCAAAAATTTGGTCTTATACCGGAGCTTGTAGGAAGGCTTCCCGTTACGGTTGCTTTATCTCCTCTTGATACAGATGCTCTTGTATCCATACTTACAAAGCCTAAAAATGCTATCATAAAGCAATATCAATATATGTTTGAACTGGACAATGTTTATCTTGAATTTGAAGATGATGCTCTCAAAGCCATTGCAGAAATAGCAATTGAAAGAAACACCGGTGCCAGAGGTTTAAGAGCAATCGTTGAAGAATTTATGACAGATATTATGTACCGCATCCCTTCGGATAATACCATAGAAAAGGTCATTATAACCGAAGGCACTGTCAGAAAGACTGAAGAAGCAACCATCATAAATAACCCCGATCGCCAGCCCATACCTAAAAAGATAAAAAAAGCCCGTTCCAAAAAAGTATCTGTGGTTTAATAAAATAAGAGCTTATGCTCTTTTAATGGGCTGTCTCCTTTGAGATAGCCCTTAAAAGAGCTTGCCCGGCATAAATTGGCCGGCTTTTTTTATAATAAATATGTTGTTATTAAAAAAGGGATATGTTAATATATTTGAAAGCTTTTTATAGCCCATGAAGATTAGACCTCAAATAATAAAGGGAACCTTTGATTTTCTTTGGTTTACCTTTGATATAAGCTTAACTCGTTTAAAGGATTACATTGCTCCTCGGCGATGCTTTTGTTTTTTAGATACTTAATGAGGAATATAAAGTTAGCTTACAATAAAAACCTTAAAAAATTATATTAATCTTATATTTTATTCCGCTATGTTTAAGCCGTTATAATTTATTTGTGAAAAAGTCCTTATTCCAAGGCTTTTTTACATATATATTTTGCAAAGTAAAATATATAATAGAACGACAAAATTGTGGTATAATGTAAAGCAAATTAAGCAAATCTTAATTTGCTTTACGAATATATTTCCGAAGGGAATATATGACGAAAAACTTATATTTATAAAATAATAAATTAAGTCAAGCTTCGCTTGATTTGGTTTACGAATACATTTTCCAAAGGAAAATGTATGAGGAATATTTACTCTTACGAAACAACATAAAAACCAGCCAAATCAATTAAAAATTAACTTTTCATATATTTATGCTTATTAATTTAAAAGGAGGATTTTAGATGCATAAACTTGTTAAAGAAGGCCTGACCTTTGATGACGTTCTGCTGATACCGGCAGAGGCCAACTTTCTTCCGAAAGATGTTAACCTTTCCACAAGGCTTACCAATAACATAATGTTAAACGCTCCCCTATTAAGTGCCGGAATGGACACGGTTACAGAGTCAAGAATGGCAATCGCCATGGCCAGGCAAGGAGGGATAGGCATAATACATAAAAATATGTCTATCGAAGAGCAGGCCATGGAAGTCGATAAGGTAAAAAGAAGCGAACATGGTGTAATCACAGACCCCTTCTTCCTTTCTCCTAACCATTATGTTTACGAGGCCGATGAATTAATGGGCACTTACCATATATCAGGCGTTCCTATTACGGAAAACAATAAGCTTGTTGGCATCATTACCAACAGGGACTTAAGATTTGAAACAGACCACAATAAGAAAATATACGAGGTTATGACTAAGGAAAACCTTGTTACCGCTCCTGAAGGAACAACTATTGAGGAAGCAAAAAATATACTCACCAAGTACAAAATAGAAAAGCTACCGATGATAGATGATAAGGGTAATTTGAAAGGCTTAATCACCATAAAAGATATTGAAAAAACCATAAAATACCCTAACAGTGCAAAAGATAAAAAAGGCAGGCTTTTAGTAGGCGCTGCCATCGGCAATACAAGCAATGTTTTTGACAGGGTAAGGGCCCTTGTAGAAGCCCACGTAGACGTTGTTATCATAGATACTGCCCACGGACATTCAAGATTTGTTCTTGATACGGTATATAAATTAAAAGAAACCTTCCCTAACCTTGAACTTATTGCAGGAAACGTTGCAACGGGAGAAGCTACTGAGGCCCTTATAAAGGCAGGCGCAGATGCTGTTAAGGTAGGAATCGGCCCCGGCTCCATCTGCACTACAAGAATTATAGCAGGTATCGGTGTTCCTCAAATTACGGCAATCTTTGACTGTGCTGAGGCAGCAGGTAAATACAACATCCCCATTATTGCAGACGGTGGAATCAAATTCTCCGGCGATGTAGTAAAAGCCATTGCCGCAGGTGCCGATAGCGTTATGATTGGAAGCCTTTTCGGCGGCTGTGATGAAAGCCCCGGAGATATAGAGCTTTATCAGGGAAGAAAATACAAGGTGTATAGAGGCATGGGTTCTCTTGCCGCTATGGAAAAAGGTTCCAAAGACAGATATTTCCAGGAGGAAAATAAAAAATTCGTTCCTGAAGGCGTTGAAGGAAGAATCGCCTACAAAGGCCCCGCTGCAGAGGTGGTATTCCAGCTTTTAGGCGGTCTTAGAGCAGGTATGGGCTACTGCGGAACCCAAACTATCGAAGAGCTTAGAACAAAGGCTCAGTTTGTAAAAATAACCTCCGCAGGCTTAAGAGAAAGCCATCCTCATGACATTCAGATAACAAAAGAATCACCAAACTACAGTGTAGAATACTAAAATTTAATTTTCTATTGTTGTCTTCACTGGAGCATGCTTGCAAATTGGACTGTCAGTAATATTTTTCATAAAAATTCCTTTTATCTTTTGCAGGCATGCTATAGATTTACAGCGTAACCATCATAAGGAATTTATACGATTAATCACCATTTCCATAAAAGTAAATTGTTCATGTAAGAAACGGAAGGGAAGGTAAAAGTGAATCACGAACTGGTTTTAATTTTAGATTTCGGCGGTCAGTACAATCAGCTTATTGCAAGACGTGTCCGCGACCTTAATGTTTATTGTGAAGTTATGAGCTACGACACGCCTCTGGAGGAAATAAAGAAAAAAAATCCAAAGGGAATCATCTTTACAGGAGGCCCCAGCGTAGTTACGGAAAAAGATGCTCCTATTGTAGAGAAAGAACTTTTTGAGCTTAACATTCCTGTTCTCGGCATTTGTTACGGCTGCCAGCTGATAGGCCATATATTCGGCGGAGAAATAACGCCTTCCGAAAACAGAGAATACGGCAAAACCGATTTAAAAGTAAACGCTGAAAACATTCTTTTTAGAGATGTTCCTGAAAACACTTCCTCTTGGATGAGCCATACTTATTATATAAAAACACCTCCTACAGGTTTTGAAATTATTGCATCTACCCCTTCCTGCCCCACAGGAGCTATCGCCGACAATAAAAATAAAATCTACGGCGTTCAGTTCCACCCAGAGGTAAACCACACTCCTTACGGAAATCAAATACTTACCAACTTCCTTTTTGAAATCTGCGGCTGTTCAGGCGACTGGATTATGGCAGACATTGCCACAGAACATGTAAAGGCCCTCAAAGAAAAAATCGGCGATAAAAAGGTTCTCTGCGCCCTTTCCGGCGGTGTTGACTCAACTGTTGCTGCCGTCATGGTAAATAAAGCCATCGGCAAGAATCTCACCTGTATCTTTGTGGACCACGGCCTTATGCGTCTTAATGAAGGTGATGAAGTCGAAGAAATATTCACAAAGCAATTTGACGTAAACTTCATAAGAGTAAATGCAGAAGACAGATTCCTATCTAAGCTTAAAGGCATTTCTGACCCTGAAACAAAGCGCAAAATCATCGGTGAAGAATTTATCCGTGTTTTTGAAGAAGAAGCTAAAAAAATCGGCTCTGTTGACTTCCTTGTCCAAGGAACCATCTATGCCGACGTAATCGAAAGCGGAACAAAAAATTCAGCCGTAATAAAAAGCCATCACAACGTAGGCGGCCTTCCCGACGTTATCGACTTCGAAGAAATTATTGAACCTTTACGTGATTTATTTAAAGACGAAGTAAGAAAGGTAGGCCTTGCCTTAGGCATTCCCGAAAAGCTTGTTTTCCGTCAGCCCTTCCCCGGCCCAGGCCTTGCCATAAGAGTCATCGGAGATATTACCAAAGAAAAGCTGGATATTCTTCGTAAAGCTGATTTTATCTTCCGTGACGAAATCGCAAAAGCCGGCCTTGACCGTGAAATATGGCAATACTTTGCAGTCCTCACTGGCCTTCGTTCAGTAGGCGTCATGGGAGATGAAAGAACCTACGGCTACACCATAGCCCTCCGCGGCGTAACAAGCCTCGACGCCATGACCGCTGACTGGGCAAGAATCCCCTATGAAGTATTAGAATCCATCTCTATAAGACTTGTAAACGAAGTAAAAGAAGTAAATAGAGTCGTTTATGATATTACATCTAAGCCACCGGCAACTATAGAGTGGGAATAATTAACGAAGCCCCAAAAGCCTTGAAATCTCAGGACTTTTGGGGCTTGTTTTCGCCATTTGATAGCAGATTGATAGCAGAAGCCATTTCCCGATTTACTCTGTTTACTCCCGTATAGCAGGTGGTTTGCAGGTAAATCTGGATTTATCCTAAATAAAACGGTCTTGCTGACTTTTGAAAGTCGGCAAGACCGTTTTATATTTTTAGTTAAAAAAGCTTTCTATATGTCCCACGATTATCAACAAACTCAATTTTCCCATAATCTCGTAATAATTGCAGCTGTTGTCTGATCTTTGCCCTAACATTTTTGTTATCCGGGTGCAGCATAGAGAGATGTGCCTCAAACATGTAGACATCATTCAAAGAAAAAATGTCAGTTTCAATCTTAATTAAGCAATCCAAAACATCCTCGTTCCATGAATCATTATCTAGCTTAGACATATTACTTTCCCTCCAAAAGCAATTAGATATGGTTGCCTATTTCTTCTTTTTTGCGGCTTTTACAATGGCATCGCTGAGTTCTTGAGATGGAACCTTTACCCACCGCTGTGTGGTGTCAAATTCGGGATATCTGTACCGCCACTGGTCGTATTGCTCTTTAGAAATTTCCCCTGCCTCCAGCTTTGCGGCCTGTTCATGCCAAGCGGAAAGCATTTCGAGCATTCCAACATAAGTCATGCCCTTGGACTTGTCCAGTCGCAGGCACAGCTCACCGTCAAGCTCCGATACTTTCAGACCGCGCAAATCCTCTAGCGCAAACAGTGTGTGCATCAGGCCAATATCGCTGTCAATGTCGGGTACAGCCAAAGCCTGTGAGCAAACGCCCAAGACATTCGCGAGATCGGCAGTCATGCTTTCTTTCGGCGTTCGAGCGCCGGATTCATATTGTGCCATGCGAACATCGGCTGTCTTTTCAGTGAAGCCGATGGCCATTCCAAGATACTTCTGCGTCATGCCGCGCAGATTGCGGATAAACCGGATTCTTTCACCGATTGCCATAGCATCGCCCCCTGTTCATAGTTAATTGTCCTATGGCATGAGTATAGCATATATGTTTAAGGATAGTCAAGAAAAACTTAAATAAAAAGGTTAAGGATTATCCTGAAAACCGCTTGACTTAACGGAATAGTGTTAGTATAATGAAAGAAACTTAAATAAATATAGTTAAGTTGAAGCAAAATAACCGTCGCGCGTCACGGTAATGGCGCGTCCGCCCGGGCGAATCGGATGGCGGCCAGAAAGTAATTCCGACACTAAAGAAATCACTATGCCCAAAAGGGCAAGAACAGGAGGTATTTAAGTGGCAGGACAAATGTTTTTGCGAGTTGAGGAAGTAGCGGAGGAATTGGGAGTTTCCAAGCCTTACGCCTACAAGCTAATCCGTTCCATGAACGCGGAACTGAAAAAGACCGGCTGCATCACGATCTCTGGCCGAATCGACAGAAAGTTCTTCTATGAGAAGTTTTATGGAACCCGCGATCAGCAAGGAAGGAGTATCTGATGGCAGCTTTTAAGAATTACGATAATGGCACATGGTATGTGCAATTCCGCTACACTGACTGGAAAGGCGAGCGGCAGCAGAAGTTGAAGCGTGGCTTCACCACCAAGAAGGAGGCCCTGGCGTGGGAGCGGGAGTTTCTCCAACAAAAGACAGCAGATGTGAATATGACATTTGAGAGCTTTGTTCAGCTTTACGAAAAGGACATTAAGCCCAAGCTCAAATTGAACACATGGTTGACCAAGGACAGCATCATCCAAAAGAAAATTCTTCCGTATTTTAGGAAACGTAAGCTATCTGAGATTACGGCAAAGGACATTATCGACTGGCAAAATGAAATACGGGAATTGACGGATTCCAAGGGAAAGCATTACTCCCTGACCTATCTAAAAACAGTTCATAACCAGCTTAGCTGCATTTTCAACCATGCCATCCGATACTATGGCCTGCAACTCAACCCTGCGCAGAGGGCGGGCAATATGGGGACAGAGGAACGCCGGGAAATGCTCTTTTGGACAAAGGAAGAATATGAAAGGTTTTCCGATGCCATGATGGATAAACCCATGTCCTACTACGCCTTTGAGATGCTTTACTGGTGTGGAATCCGAGAGGGAGAACTTCTGGCGCTCACCCCGGCAGACTTCGACTTTGAAAACGAGACGGTGCGCATCAACAAATCCTACCAACGGCTAAAAGGACAGGATGTCATCACAACGCCCAAAACCAAAAAGAGCAATCGCATCATAACCATGCCGCAGTTCTTGTGCGGTGAAATGCAGGACTATCTCAAGCAGTTTTACAACGTGGAGCCGGATAGCCGAATTTTTCCCATCAGCAAGCATTATCTTCATCACGAGATGGATAGAGGCACCAAGGAAACCGGAGTAAAGCGGATCAGAATCCATGATTTGAGACACAGCCACATAAGTTTGTTGATTGATATGGGCTTTACAGCTCTGGCGATTGCCGATCGCGTGGGACATGAGAGCATCGACATTACGTATCGTTATGCACATTTGTTTCCCACGCGGCAGACGGAAATGGCGGAAAAACTGGATGTTCAAAGAACCGGGAAAGGAGTTTGAATACTATGTCACTAAAAAGTTTAGACAATAAAGGCCGCTGGCGCAACAAGACTGTGGCGTTCCGCGTATCGCCGGAGGAAGATGAGCGGATTGAGACCGCCGTTCGTCTTTCCGGTCTGACCAAGCAGGATTATATCGTCCGGCGGCTGCAATGCTTGGATATTGTGGTACAGGGCAATCCCCGCGTGTATAAAGCCCTCCGCAATCAGCTTGCTGCCGTGTTGGAAGAATTGCAGCGCATTGCCTCCGGCGAACAGGTTGACGATGACTTGCTGGATACGATCCAGCTTGTCACTAAAACAATGGATGGATTAAAGGAGGAGTGCTGATGATCGAAACCAAAGAAAAAGTGACCGCCCTGTATTCGTCTGCTGTAACAGGCGAAGGGCAATCACCATCGCTAAAACTTGAAACTAGTATACCCGAAGATGAGCCAAAAATCAATGATGATTTCGAGGACGATTATATAAATGATTATTTTCGAAAAATGAACAATCCCGATTATCTACACACCGTTTCCCTCACAGAGCTGTATGACACAGTTTACCAGCCGAGGGCGCAGGTAATTGATGGACTGTTATGCTCCGGCGCGTACCTGTTCGCCGGAGCGCCCAAGGTCGGAAAATCCTTCTTCATGGCGCAGCTTGGTTACCATGTGAGCGGGGGTATTCCCTTATGGGAGTACCCCGTTCACAGAGGCACCGTTCTCTATCTCGCGCTGGAGGATGACTATGCACGGCTGCAAAAGCGGCTGTCGCGGATGTTTGGTATGGACAGCATAGATAATTTCTATTTTGCGACTCACGCCAAAAACGTGAGCGAAGGGTTAGATGGTCAGCTCATGAAATTCGTCAGCGAGCATCCCGATACGAGGCTCATTATCATCGACACTTTGCAAAAGGTACGTGAGGTTGGCGGCGAAAAATACAGCTACGCCAGCGACTATGAAATTGTAACCAAACTCAAGCAATTTGCAGACCATCACAATGTCTGCGTTATGCTCGTCCATCACACGCGAAAGCAATCGGCAGACGATTCCTTTGATACCATATCCGGCACAAACGGTCTGCTTGGCGCAGCGGATGGCGCGTTCATTATGCAGAAGGAAAAACGCACAGAGAACAAGGCCATTTTGGAAATCGTCGGCAGAGATCAGCAGGATCAAAAGTTGCATCTTCTCTTTGACCGTGACCGTTGTTTGTGGCAGTTGACCGATAAGGAAACGCAGCTTTGGAAAGAGCCGTCTGATCCGATACTTGAAGCCGTTGCTCGTCTTGTAACGGATGTCGCTCCGAGTTGGAGCGGCAGCGCAACGGAATTGATTGATGGATTGGATAGGATGGATATTCAGCCAAATGTTCTGACACGAAAATTAAATGTCGGGGCAGATAGGCTGTGGAACGAATATGGCATCCGCTATGAGAGCAGCCGTACCCATGCCGGAAGGACGATCAAGCTGACGCTGGATAATTCCCATGCGTGACGATGGTGACGGTCGTGTCGATATTTCCGAGAGTGGTGACAGTATCAAAAATACCGTCACAATCGTCACGACCGACACGGGGAGCGGGCGCAAAGTCAAGGGGGCATACCTGAGGGTGGAGATTTGCGTCAGCAAATACAACCCAAACCCCTTGACGCCGCGCCGCGGACAACACTCGCCAGCGGAGGGAAAGCAACGCTTTTCCTCCTGCCTAACGGCGAGTGACAAAGTTTCGGGAAGCCGTGCGGCCGCCCTTTTCAAAGGGCGATGAGCACTGGGGAGCCGACCGCAGGCGGCAGGGCAAAGCCCCCTCCACCCCGTAGGGCGCAAGGGCGCTTTTGATACGCAGTGTCAAAAGTGCTTTTGCGTTACTTTTGAAAAAAGTAACAAAACCCCGGCTTTGCCGGATACCCGCCGAAAAGAAGGAGGATGCAATGAAGCGCACGATCAGTGTCATGCTCGGTAAAGGTTCCGTCAATCACAACAGCCGCCAATTCAAGGCAACCAATATAGATGCCGAGCGTACTCAGCTCAATATTTCATATTGTAACATGCCCATCAAAGATGTTTATCATGAGCTTTTCGATGAAGCTCTCCTAAGATATAACGCCAAACAAAAACGCGCCGACCGCTGCATTAATGATTACTACGAAAAAATTCGGACGGGCAAACAGGAGAAGCTCTTTTATGAGGTTATATTTCAAGTGGGAAACAAAGAAAATATGGCCGCAGAGAGCGAGGACGGTCAGCTTGCCGCAAAGGTTCTCGATGACTTCATGCAGAGCTTTCAGGATCGAAATCCGCACCTGAAAGTCTTCTCCGCTCATCTCCACATGGACGAGGCTACACCCCACCTGCATGTGGATTTTGTGCCATTCATCACAGGCAGTAAACGCGGCCTGGATACCCGCGTGTCACTTAAGCAGGCGTTAGCCGCGCAGGGTTTTATTGGCGGCACCCGCGGCGATACCGAATGGAGCCAGTGGGTTAAATCCGAAAAGGAGCAGCTTTCACATGTGATGGAGCGACACGGTATCGAATGGGAACAACTTGGTACTCACGATGAGCATTTAAGTGTTATGGATTATAAAAAAGTGCAGCGATCAAAAGAAGTTGCTTCTCTGGAAGAAACCATAGAAAAGCTACAAAATAAGCAGGTGGATGTTCAGGCTGTTGAACAAATTGAGGCAAAAAATGTTCCTCTTTCCTCAAAGGTAATGCTGGAGAAGGTGGACTATAAAACACTTGTAACAGCGGCGCAGAAATATGTTGTCCAGGTGAAAAAAGAGCGAAAGCTCGAAAAGCTCTTGCAAGCCGCTGAAAAAACCATCGCCGGATTAAAAGCCAAGGTCGCGGAGCTGACGGAAACAATATCGTCACTCACGAGGCAGCTTGACCAGTATCGCTCTGTCCGTGGACAACTCAATGTGGGAAGTTTGCAGAAGGAAAATAAGGAGCTGAAGCAACGCAACAGCTTCTACAAATCAATCATTGAGCAACACGGTCTTGCTCATCTGCTGGGTAGGAACAAGGATCAACGGCAGACGCGGGATGCTCGTTAAAAAATAAAATCGTAAGAAGTAAAGGCTCGCTGTGGTAGCAAGCCTTTACTTCTTCTCAGGTGGTAATTCAATTTTGCCATGCTTTTCTTCAAATTCCCGTATACAGTTGTTTATTAAAAACATAATTTGGCCGCTGGCTGAGCGATCTTCATATTTAGCCACATAATGAAATTTTTGCAATACATCCTCGTCGATACGGATGCTGATATGCTTATTCTTTTTCAAATTGTCCGCTCCAATCACTTGAAATACACTTGTTACACATTTATTTTAAGTGTATTTTGTGATACAATCCTATTATGCACTAAATGTTAGTGCATAATATTTTGAGAGGACTGATTTTGAATGGACAAAGCATCAACCTGTTGCTTTATCGGGCACAGAAAACTTCCTAAAGAAAAAATCGAGCAAATCATAATACGCTTGGATCAAGAGGTCGAGAATCTTATCAACATGGGGGTAACGGATTTTATCTCGGGCGGTGCATTGGGTTTTGACCAGATTGCCGCCTCTTTGATTATTGCTAAAAAAGAGATGGGCCGCAAGATTCGATTGATTTTCGCGCTACCCTGCAAAAATCAAGATGAATTTTGGTCTGATGAGCAAAAACGGTTATACCACAACATCATTGCCGAAGCCGATGAGGTCATCTATGTTTCGGAGGAATACTCTAATGGTTGTATGAAAAAGCGAAATCGTTATATGGTGGAGCGGTCTGCGTACTGTATATGTGCTCATCTGCATCCATTCAGCGGGACAGATCAAACCGTAAAATATGCGCGAAAAAAAGGACTTAAGATACTTAACGTAGCCGAACAGCGAATGCACTTCTTATAATATCTTGTCAAAATGGATTGTATAAATTTCGTTTCTGCGATATAATGTCGATAACATATCTTTCCAAGGAGATTTAGAAAGAATGAATGGAATGACGACAAAGGAAGCTGCCGAAAAATGGGGCGTTACCCCCAGACAAGTGCAGCTTTTATGCGCTACAGGCCGTATACCGGGAGCCGTTCGTTTCGGTAACGCTTGGGTGATTCCTGAGGATGCTCAGAAACCGCAGGATGGCCGCAGCGATAAAACCTCTAAAGAATAAGTCTATTTGATGGATGATACATAAAGGATGACTACAAATGATTACAGGCGAGCTGAAAAATAAAGTCGACAGGCTGTGGGAAATGTTTTGGACAGGGGGCCTCACGAACCCGCTGGACGTCATTGAGCAAATAACATATTTAATGTTTATTCGTGACCTTGACAAGAGCGACCAGGAGCGTCAGCGGGAAAGCGGTATGCTGGATATTTCATATACCAGTATGTTTGCGGGAAAAGAGTACTTGAAATGGTCTGCCCTACGAGATAGGCCTGCTGAAACCATGTATCAGATCATGCAGGGGGAAGTGTTTCCGTTTATCAAGAAATTAAATGGAAAAAGCGGCACTTATGCCAAGTACATGGCGGACGCTATTTTTAAGGTGCCCACTCCCCAGCTTTTGGAGAAGATCGTAACTGCGCTGGATGAACTGTATGCCTATATTGAAAAGATGCCCGACAAGCAGGATGCCCGGGGCGATTTGTATGAATATATGCTCTCGAAACTATCTACAGCAGGCACGAACGGCCAATTCCGCACTCCGCGCCACATCATCCGCATGATGGTGGAACTGCTGGATTTGCAGCCGGATGACGTAATCTGTGATCCGGCTTGCGGCACCAGTGGTTTTTTGGTAGCAGCGGGCGAATATCTCAAAGAGCATTATTTAGACGAGATTTTTTATAATAAACAGGCCAAGAAACATTACGATAGCACCATGTTCACCGGCTACGATATGGATCGGACAATGCTGCGTATCGGGGCCATGAACATGATGACCCACGGCATCAGAAACCCTAACATCGAATATAGGGACAGCCTGTCTGACAAAAACACGGACACCGGACGATACACAAAAATCCTAACGAATCCCCCTTTTAAAGGCAGTCTGGATTATGACATTGTTTCCACCGACCTGCTGAAAGTGGCCAAGACGAAAAAGACCGAACTTCTGTTTCTGGCGCTGATTTTGCGGATGCTGAAAAATGGCGGACGCTGTGCATCCATCGTGCCCGATGGTGTGCTCTTTGGCTCTAGCAAGGCGCACAAGGATATCCGGAAAGATATCGTAGAAAACCACAGGCTGGAAGCGGTTATTTCCATGCCTTCCGGCGTATTTAAGCCCTACGCCGGGGTTTCTACCGCTGTCATCGTATTTACCAAGACCGGCGCTGGTGGCACCAACAAGGTTTGGTTTTATGATATGCAGAGCGACGGTTACAGTTTGGATGACAAGCGCACAGCGCTGAACAGAAGCGATATCCCAGATATCGTGACGCGCTTCCATGCGCAGGATGCGGAAGAAAATCGCCAGCGTACCGAGCAAAGCTTCCTTGTGCCAAAGGATGAGATTGTGGGCAATGACTACGACCTTTCCATCAACAAGTACAAGCAGAGTGCCTATGTGGAGGAGGAGTATCCCCACCCGCTGGAGATTTTGACCGAACTCAACGAGCTAGAAATGGAGATTACCGCAGGCCTTGCAGAACTGGAGGCGGTGCTGCGTGGGTAAGTGGAAGATAGTTGCTTTTGACGAGGTACTTACCATAATAAATGGAAAAAACCAGAAACAGGTAGAAAATCCATCAGGGAAGTACCCTATTTACGGAAGCGGCGGAGTAATGGGTTATGCCGATGACTATTTATGTGAAGCCAATACTGTGGTGATAGGACGAAAAGGAACGATTAATCGTCCTATATTTGTCGAAGAACCTTTTTGGAATGTCGATACTGCGTTTGGTCTATGTGCAAAAAACATTCTACATCCTAAATATCTATTTTACTTTTGTGAGCAATTTGACTTTGAAACGTTAAACACAACTGTTACAATACCAAGCCTGACAAAAGCAAACTTACTAAAAATTAAAATTCCCCTCCCACCGTTGCCCGTGCAGCAACAAATTGCCGATGCACTTGACTGCGCCAGCGCCCTCATTGAAAAGCGCAAGGCGCAGATTGAAAAGCTGGATTTGCTGGTCAAATCGCAGTTTATTGAAATGTTCGGCGACCCGGTGACAAATCCGATGGGGTGGGGTGTTCAAAGTCTTAAAGATATTTGTACAAAGTTAACTGATGGAACACATTTTTCCCCTGAAAGTTATCAGAGCGGTGATTATATGTATATTACAGCTAAGAACATAAAGCCTGGAGGTTTAGATTTTTCAAACATAACCTACGTGAAAACTGATGTGCATAATCAAATCTATGCTCGATGTAACCCAGAGTGTGGTGATGTTCTATATATTAAAGATGGTGTCACGACTGGTATTGCAATAGTTAATACACTTCAGGAACCGTTTACTATGTTGTCAAGTGTTGCCTTATTAAAGCAAAATCGTTTAATAGTTACTGGTGAATATCTGTGTGGTGTATTAAATAATAAGAATATGTACTCGGCAATAAGAGGTAATATGGGAGGAGCAGCCATAACTCGGCTTACAATTGCTAAACTAAACAAAGTTGAATTGCCTATTCCACCCATCACCCTCCAAACTCAATTTGCCGACTTTGTCCAGCAAGTCGAAGCCCAAAAATCCTTACTCCAGCAATCCCTTGCCAAACTGGAGAAAAATTACAAATCTCTGATGCAAAAGTGTTTTAAGGGGGAAATGTTTAATGAATAATCTTAACACGGCAATGGTAGACCTTGCAGTCCAACTGTCAACCTTAGCGGTAAAAGGTACAGCAACCGCGGTAACGACTAAAATCAAAGCTGCAAAAGAGATAAAAGACAATGAAAAGCTTCGGAATGTATATGATGAAATGGTAAATGAGCTTCTGAATGAGCGTGATGAAGCTGTGCGAATCGCACAGGCATATAAGTCGGAACTTGATAGGATTATTATAAGTGATGAGGATATTCATCATTTAGAATTTACTGTATCAAACGTGTTAGAAATATTAAGAAGCTTTTCACCTGATATACCTGTGGATACATTTGAACAGTTTAAGAGCTTAATTAGTGTAGATACGCTAAAAACAATGCAATTGCTGGGGTTTAACTACAAAGTCGCCATTGGAGAACCATTGACAAATATTTGTGCTGATACTATACGTTCATGGGGAAACAAGAAGTCCTCCCAAGGAGGAAATGCTTCTCAGAATCGCAAAAAATGATATTCCAATCAATATCGAGGTGCCGCCATGCAGACCAACTTTGATTTTCTACTAAAAGACCCACAATTTGAGCCATTTGCCGAGGCTGCGGTTTCGGCGGAACGTGTTCTGCCCATTTCTCCGGCTCTGTGCGCTACAGCTTGCCGCACGGCGCTGGAGTTTGCGGTGAAGTGGGTCTACAGCGTGGATGGCTCTCTCACGATGCCTTACGAGGACAAGCTGGTCACTCTCATCAGTACCGAGAATTTTAAAGATTTGATTCCGTCCGGCATGAGCACAAAGCTGAACTATTTGCGCAAGGTGGGCAACAACGCCACCCACAACCCCAAGGGGGTCAGCCGTGATCAGGCGGTACTGGCGCTGCAAAATCTACATAGTTTTCTGGATTTTGTCGCCTATTGCTACGGAACGGACTATAAAGAAATTGCCTTTGACAAATCCCTATTGGATGTGTTGACGCATACCGCAGCGCCTGTTACACCGGAACCACCGGAAGAATTGGATTTCGCTGCTTTGCTGGACGAGAACTTTCCCAAGAGAGAAAAGCTCACCGCCAAGCGTGTAGCACAGCTCAAACAGGGCTATACCGTCAAGCCCATGGATATGACCGAGGCCGAAACCCGCAAGGCATATATTGACGTAATGCTGCAGGACGCAGGCTGGCAGCGCGGCCCCCATTGGGTGGAGGAATATCCCATTGATGAGATGCCCAATAAAGCAGGCAAAGGCAAAGCCGATTATGTGCTGCTGGGGGATAACGGCCTGCCTTTGGCGGTCATCGAGGCCAAGCGCACCAGTGTCAACGTAGAAAAGGGCCGCCAGCAGGCCAAGCTTTATGCCGATTTTCTGGAAAAGAAAACCGGTCAGCGCCCTGTTATCTTCCTAACCAATGGCTATGAAACCCGCATCTGGAGCGACAAATATTATCCGGAGCGGCAGGTTTCTGGCATCTACTCCAAGCGTGACTTGGAAAAAGAGTTTAATAAAATGCACGATCGTACCTCTCTTAAAGGTGTGCGGGTCAGCGACGAAATATCCAACCGCTATTATCAAAAAGAAGCCATTCAGGCGGTCTGCGATGCATTTGGTGAGCGGAACCGGCGCAAAGCTCTGCTGGTCATGGCCACTGGAAGTGGAAAAACAAGAACGGTCATTTCCCTGGTAGACGTACTCATCCGGCATGGCTGGGTGAAAAACGTGTTGTTTTTAGCAGATCGAAACGCTTTGGTCACGCAGGCAAAGCGTGCCTTTCACAACCAGCTTCCGAACCTTTCCCTGTGCAACCTCACCGAGGGCAAGGAAGAGGCAAGCGCCCGCGCGGTGTTCTCCACTTACCAGACGATGATGAACTGTATTGACGCAACCTGTGATGAAAAGGGGGATCGGCTGTTTACTCCGGGGCATTTTGACCTCATCATTGTAGATGAGGCCCACCGCAGCATTTACAATAAATATAAGGATATTTTCACTTACTTTGACGCGCTTCTGGTTGGCCTGACGGCTACGCCCAAGGACGAGATTGATAAAAACACCTATGGCATTTTCGACCTGGAAAGCGGGGTGCCGACCTATGGGTACGAGCTTTCCCGAGCGGTGAAGGACGGTTATCTGGTAGACTTTGTTTCCATTGAGACCGAACTGAAATTCATGACCGAAGGCATTACCTATGCGGATCTTTCTCCGGAAGAACAGGAAGAGTATGAAAACACCTTTGCCGATGAAGACGGCAACATTCCAGACAGCATTGATTCCAGCGCACTCAATGAGTGGATTTTCAATCAGGATACTATTAAAAAGGCACTGCATGTTCTCATGCAGCACGGTCAGCGCGTGAAATATGGTGAGAAAATCGGAAAGACCATCGTTTTTGCAAAAAACCATAAGCATGCGGAGAAAATTCTTGAGGTGTGGAATAAGGAGTTTCCGGGCTATCCAACACACTACGCTCGTGTGATCGACAACTACGCCAATTACGCACAAAGCTTAATTGACGATTTTTCGGATAAGAGCAAGTTTCCGCAGATCGCTATTTCTGTGGATATGTTGGACACCGGCGTTGATGTGCCGGAGATATTAAATCTTGTCTTTTTTAAAAAGGTACTTAGCCGCGCGAAGTTTTGGCAAATGATTGGGCGCGGTACACGCATCTGTGAAGGGTTGATTGACGGCAAAGACAAGCAGCAGTTTTATATCTTTGATTTGTGCGGAAATTTTGATTTCTTTCGGTTACACACCAAGGGACGAGAAGCCGGAACGGTTGCCACTTTGCAGGAGCGCACCTTCAATACAAAAGTGGAAATGGTGTATAAGCTGCAAGAACTCCCCTTCCAAACGGAGCGGATGCAAAGCTATCGTAAAGAACTGGTTCGAAATTTGGTAACGCAGATAAAAGCGCTACCAAGAGAAAATTTTGCCGTTAAGCAGCATTTGCGTATCATTGACAAATACCAGGGCGAAGATGATTTTTCTACGTTGACCTATGAAAACACGCTGCAGATTGCGGAGCACGTCGCGCCGCTGATTTTGCCGTCAGGCGACGATGTTTCTGCCGCTCGTTTCGACCAGCTTATTTACCAGATTGAGCTTGCGATGCTGACTGAAAAGAGTTACAAACGGGCAAAAAACGATGTGCTCCGCAAGGCGGATGAACTTTCCAAATACGGTACGATTCCGGCTATTGCAGCGCAAAAAGACTTGCTGGAGCAGATACTGCATAACAATTTTTTGGAACGAGCAGGGATATCGGATTACGAGGATATTCGTGTCAAATTACGTGATTTGATCAAATTTGTTCCTGAAAGCGATCGGGTGCGTTACGATACTGACTTTACCGACGACATTCTTACTATGGAATGGAACGAATCGCAGTTGGATAACGATGATCTGGCTCAGTATAAGAAAAAAGTGAATTATTATATTTTGCAGCATCAAGACATTCCCGCTATTGCCAAGCTAAAAGGTAATCGACCTTTGACGCCGGTGGACGTGCACGCACTGGAACATATTCTTTGGAATGAATTAGGCACGAAGGAGCAGTATGATGCACAGTATGGTAAAACACCACTAGGTGAGCTTGTGCGCTCTATCGTTGGCCTTGACCAAAAGGCGGCAAACGAGGCATTCTCCCGCTTTCTCAACGATGCGGAGCTGGACAGCAGACAGATGTACTTTGTTCGGCAGGTCGTGAACTACATCGTAAAAAACGGTATGCTGAAGGACTTGTCTGTGCTACAGGAAAGTCCATTTACGGATCAGGGCAGTGTCAGCGAACTGTTTGATGATGTGGCGGTGTTTATGGATTTGCGGGCTGTGATTGAGGGGATTAATCGGAATGCAGTGGCGGCGTAGACCAAACATAATGAAAGAAAGTAGCAAAGAGGGTGTTTTGGTGAAGAACGTACTAAATTCGATTATAAAGTTTGATTTACATATTCACTCGAAAGCAAGTGAATACAAAGAGAGTGCAGGCATTGTTGACCAATCCACTAAAGAAAACCTCGGGGTGCTTCTCGCTCAACTTAACCGGCACAATGTTGCACTTTTTTCAATAACAGACCATAACCGCTTTGACCCAGAGCTTTATGCGGAAATCAACAGTATTTTGACGCAAAGCGACCATCCCTATCCTAATGTCAGGGCTGTATTAGCTGGAGTAGAGTTTGATGTTATTATCGATGAGGGAATGGGTAAATGTCACATTATAGCAATATTTGATGCAAACAATGAAGCTGATAAGTTTAACAGAATTAATGCTGGTCTACAAACAAATTTATTGACGGATACCCAAGAAGCATATGCTAAGAAAGATTTTGAGGATATTCTAAAAGCTACTGGTCTTGATACAATTTTAATTGCATCACAGAGGAAAAATATCCATAATCAAAGCGGCAATCATAACTCGCTAAGCGACTCGGCAATCAATGTAGAAGAAATCATTAGGGTTGGCTATATAAATGCCCTTGAATTTCAAAAGCCTAAGGTTGAAGGGATATTGCTTAATAACCTAAAAGAGTTGCAGCTGCCAATTTCCCTTTTTTCGGGGAGTGACTGCCATGATTGGTCTTGTTATCCATATCATGATTCCAGAAATCAAAACAAAGACTTCTATCATTCTAAGGCTAAAGTATTGCCTACCTTCAAAGGACTGCTTATGGCTGTTACTTCGCCAGAGACAAGATTTAACTGTAGCGAGAATAACAGCACAAGCATTATTGACAGCATAGAAATAAAAGATCAGCTGCTTCCCCTTGTAAATGGCATAAATGCAA
Source organism: Anaeropeptidivorans aminofermentans (assembly GCF_940670685.1). Classification (GTDB taxonomy): domain Bacteria; phylum Bacillota; class Clostridia; order Lachnospirales; family UBA5962; genus Anaeropeptidivorans; species Anaeropeptidivorans aminofermentans. Next base: position 2,559,787 of record NZ_OW711693.1, read on the forward strand.
TTATAGGCGAAAATGGATCTGGCAAAACCACATTGCTGAAATTACTCAATGGGAAAACATCAGAAGCGCATGTAAAAAAACTTGTACGTGATAATGCTCTCAAAGCAAATAATGCTATTGATCCTCAAAAGATAAGGTATATTGAGCAAGGGCAAATAATAAGAAAATTCAATGAAAAAACCTTGTTTTCGGCTGGTGGTGAGACCAACTTCAAAGAGTTGGATTGTTTGCCATTCAAAGAAGCGTATTCTACATATTCTGATGCCTTGAAAAAAGGGATTGAAACGCTTATTGCGAAGCAAGACGCATTGAGTTCTCTTTCTAAGCACATCATCACCTATGAAGATGGAATGATTGCAAAAAACTACTACATTGATATTACGGGCAATGAAAGCTTCGAAAGCACAGACAACCCACACGAAAAAGCGCATAAAGATATTGATAACCTACTGAAAAAAGCAAATGCCTTATTAAGTGATGCCTACTTTGAACAGTATAAAAAACAGTTAGAACGAGTTGTTAGTGAATTAAAATCTATAAGTGATGATGTTGACCGCAAGTGGAAAACAGTAAACTATGAAGCAAATGTCAAGAATATTATACATGGCTCCATAGATGATTATTTGCGAAAAGTAAAGGAAAACTCATCAACAAAGGATCGAGAGATTAAGGAATATGGAAAGAAAAAGCGGCAGTTGATTGATGCTGTCACTGCGGCTATCAAAGCTTCTGTGATGGATATTGAGTGGACTGCTACCCCACCTATTTTGGAAGGAGCAACTAAAAATCCGAAGCAAGGATTTTACTTTAACCGTGAGGCTGCATATAACGGGGTTTCTATGTTGGATAGCTTTTATACGAAAATGTTTGTAAAGGAATATAGGGATCCCCAAAAGCTTCAAGAGATCAAGACATTTGAATTGTTTTCAACAGCAATCATGGGGTGTACTTCTACTACAGATATCAGCACAAAGTGGACAGAGAATTTCGAAAAATTTATCGCAGATGCTACAAAGACAAATGATTATATAATGGATGGGGCTGACCAACAAGTAGGAAACACACTTGGAGAAATGTCGCTATCTTATTATAAATTCTTCACGCAGGACGATCAGGACTGGAGTGTCTTAATAATAGACCAGCCTGAAGATAATATATCTAATAATAATATCAGCCAAAAGCTGATTGGATATTTTAACGCTATACGAGATAGAAAGCAAATTATTTTTGTGACTCATAATCCTCTATTAGTTGTCAACTTGGATGTAGATAACGTAATCTTTGTTAAGAATAATAATGGTGAAATTTCAACCTATAATGGATGTTTAGAGTATGAAGATGAACAAACCGATATCCTTGACCTCATTGCAAAGAACATGGATGGCGGAAAGGAAACTATAGAAAAGAGGCTAAAGGTCTATGGAAAAAGTCATAAAACTGATCATGAACGCTGATAAATCCATAAAAATTCTTGTCAACGATGAGGAAAAACACATTATTGATGCACAAAATAGAAGCATCTCTGCTGACAAAATCTATGAAATAATTGGATTTGCGGTTGGTGATCAATATTCCGTTGTATCTGAAAATGTATTAGGTGTCGATAAACAAGTTTTGGAGTTTTTTGTCGAGTTGCTCACAGATGTGTCAAAAAAGGTGAATGCGATCATTGTGCCCTCAAACAGTTCTCCGACTGTTTGAACAGACGTAATAAACGATTGTTTTTTAGGTTGTCTGTGTAGAAGTTCGACAAAAAAGCAATCTTTGTTATATGAGGTTGAACCTCGATAATTTTCCCGAAGAGCAATCAAAAGGTATTTTGCACGATGTTCGCAATGTGGGGCACTGGGGAACTGGAGAAGCGGAAGCAACGATAAAAAACGCAAAAGATTTTGAAAGCATTAAATATCTTGTTGATATATGCTATAATGAGAATTGGCAATTAGCATGGAAATAATTGCGCCGATGATCGTTGAAACATATTTGCTTAACCCGCAAACCTATTGCAAGGCCACAGTGAATGCGACCTGCGATAGCGAGCAACTGATAGATTTTTGATAGCAAAAGTTCGGCAACCCGTTAGGATAAGGATAACTGAAATCATATACTATCAAATGGAATTAAAATATCTAAACGAAAAAGTTTAGAAACGAGATTAACTCGGCGAGTGGGAATAGAAACAATAACCCCGTCAAACCTTGTAAATTCAGGGCTTATCGGGGTTATTTTTGTTCCTCACCACACTTTTGATACGAGTTTATATTTTTGCAATTAAAATTATATTATTTATAATCGGGGAAAGCTAAAATATAGGTTTGAAATTCAGATAACTTTTTCTTAATCTTACTGTATTGTGGCTTCTGTTGGCCTATTCCCAAAGTCTTAGTTTTCCTATTATAAATTGACTTTTTATATTGATGCAATAGGTATAATTAAATTTTCTCTATTAAAAGTTCTGGCTTTCAGCTATACAAATCTTAGTGTCACGCCTCTTCCAAAAGAATGATTTCTCAATTATATTGAAGAAATTCAATCAAAATGTTTGCTAAGTATTTTGTGATGCTTTCTAACCCTTATTCAATCTATGGTTTACCGGCCTCTATCTTTAAAGCTTTAGACAAAACTTATTTTCTTATGAAGCTTAGCCACCGCAAAATATAGTTAAGCAAAATAATGTAGCCGCAAAAGCCTATCCCCATAGTTCAAAAACATGGATTTCCGCAAAGAACCGTACATTTTTGAACTATTTTGAATATAAGGCTTTTGTGGCATTTATTTACTTGTTTTACTATACTTCGGTGATTGAAATTATAAAAAAATATAACGTGCTTCTTCGAAGCAAAGCTTACAGGCAATATGTCTAACAGCTTATTTGCATATGCTTATATCCTTCTGCAAATAATTCAGTTTTAATTAATCTATTATAATTTGAGATATGTATAATTAGCTTATTAAATTAATAAACATAATTATAGCCTACTTGTCTTAATTATTTTTATATAAGATTTAAAGGGATTGTTTTTGATAGAATTGTAACTCGTCTAAAATTTATTAACTATTTTTATAAAGGAGAATACTATGGCTGAAATATATATCATTTCAGGGTTTTTAGGAGCAGGAAAAACCACTTTGATTCAGAAACTGCTTAAAGAGGGCTTTCAAGATAAGAAGATAGCTCTTATAGAAAATGATTTTGGGGATATAAGCGTTGATGCTGCGCTTTTGAAATCTGGCAATGTTGAAGTTACCGAAATAAATTCAGGCTGTATATGCTGCAATCTTTCAGGCAATTTTATAAAAGCATTGCAGGAGCTGTTAAGACGATTCAAGCCCGATGCCATATTCATTGAACCTTCAGGCGTCGGAAAATTGTCGGATATTATAAAGTCCTGTTCTGATAAAAGTATCAGGCCTCTTGCTAAAGTTACAGCGAAAATAACCGTTGCCGATGTTAAAAGGTTCAAAATATATCTTAATAATTTCGGTGAATTTTTTGAAGACCAGATTCAAAATGCGGATACGATCCTTTTAAGGCATTCAGAAGATTTTCACCATAAAGTAAACGAAGTAATTGAGCTCATTAAGGAACTTAATAAAAATGCCGCTATTCTATCCAGGCCATGGGATAAAATCTCTGTAGAAGAAATTCTTCCTCCCAAATATAATACTAATACTCCCACACTCTTACATAAACATGTTAAAAAATGCAGCAGCAATCATCATAACTGCAATCACGTTCACCATAATGAGATAAGCTCTTATGCTTGCAATCATTCCCACTCAGCCGAAGAAGTATTTGACACTGTTACTATAAGGACTTCAAAGGCTTTTACTGCAGAAGATTTAAAGTCACGGATATCTTATATGGAACGGAACGCAGAAGGAACTATTCTACGGGCAAAGGGCATTTTAAAAGGAATAAACGGATATATTCATTTGCAATATCTTCCCGAAAACTTTGAAATAACAAATTGCCCTGTCAACGGAGATATGCTCTGTATTATAGGTCAGGGGCTTAACCGCCAGGAGCTTATAAATCTCTTTGATGGGGAGTGAACATAATGAAGATACCCGTTTATGCTATCACCGGTTTTCTGGATTCCGGAAAAACTTCATTTTTAAATAATATGCTGAATAGACGTGACTGCCGGGAGCTTCAATTGCTTGTAATTCAATTTGAAGCCGGTGAAGAAGAGTTTTTCAGCCGGTATGAAAATTGTGGAAATCTTATGTTTACTAAAAGGCAGTTAGAAAATAATCCTGAAAAAATAATAAAAGATATGCTGCATTATATAAGCAGCAATAAAATCGATGAAATCTGGGTTGAATGGAACTGCATGGTTCCTGTATCCCAATTGCAGGACTTGCTTTTAAACAATGCCTTGCAAACTCGATGCAAAATACAAAAGGTATTTCATATTGCAGACTGCAGGAATATAGAAAATTTTCTTGGAAGAACAGGAAGCGCACTTCCGGGTCAGATTTCCGACAGTGATTTTATTGTTCTCCGCTCTTCCTTTGAATATTCTTCCGATAAAATACGCCGTCTTATAAAAGGGATAAACCCCAAAGCAAATATCTATGAAACGAAGGGTATGAATATAAGCGAGGAGATATATAACGAAATCTTTAGCAGAAAAATACACCCTTTAAATTCATTTTTATTAACTTCTATATTTATTATTTTTATATACCTTTTTGGTAAGCCGGTTCTTGAAGGCCTTAACATACCGGTAAATAGGGTTATAAATGTTTTTCTGGGCATTATCCTTCAAGCTGTGCCCTTTTTGCTGATTGGTGTATTGCTGTCCTCTGCAATTCAGGTTTTTATACCTAAAACCTTTATAGAAAAACACTTTCCAAAATCACCGGAGCTTGGAATGGCTGTTGCCATATTGGCTGGTTTTTGCCTTCCTGTGTGTGACTGCGCCTCTATTCCAATCTTTCGGAGTCTGGTAAGAAAAGGCGTCCCTCTTCCCGCCGCAGTAACATTTATGACAGTAACCCCCATTATAAACCCCGTAGTTATTTTATCCACTTACTATGCCTTTGGAAGCCTGAATGTCGTATTAGAACGTATTTGTTTAGGCATAGTTTCGGCAATTATTATTGGTCTTGTTTTTTCCCTGAAGTCTTATAAAGAGGATATCTTATCGGGGGGAAGCTTTGACCGCATTATGTGCAGCTGCGGATTTTATGAAGATACTGAGTCTATTAATTCCCTGCCGGGGAAAATAGGGCTTTTTATACGCCACTCCCAAGCCGAATTTTTTGATGTAGGAAAATATTTAATGATTGGCTCTTTCGTAGCCTCTGCCTTTCAAATCATGGGTACGAATCTGTTTATCTCAATGGAAAGCGGTACTGGATTGGCAATCTCTATTATAATTATGATGGCAATGGCATTTGTTCTTTCTTTATGCTCCTCATCGGATGCAATTGTCGCCCGAAGCTTTGCCCGGCAGTTTCCCATGGGAGCCGTTATGGCCTTTCTTATATTCGGGCCGATGATGGACATAAAAAATATAATGATGCTCTCTTCCGGATTTTCAAAGAGTTTTATTTTAAAATTACTTTTTACGGCATTTACCGTATGCTTTTTGGTTGTTTTCCTGCTGTATGGAATGGGAGGAGTTTAAATGGAAATTAAATTAAGAGCATTTAATCCTCAAATTTTTCTAGAAATCTTATGTTACAGTATTTTCGGCGGGCTAATGATTTATCTCGTTAAAAGCGGAAAATACCTTAACTATGTTACGCCTAAAATGGCTCCTTATCTTTATTTTTCAGCTTTCATTATGGCAATATGGTCATTTTCAAGCATTAGACGGCTGTTTCTTACTAAATATAAAATAAGGTCTATGCACTGTATGGTACTTGCTATTCCGGCATTGCTGATACTCCTCCCCCATCAGGCCTTGGGCGCATCGGACTTTTTGGGAAATTATATCAGTGTAGCTTCTTTTTTAAGTAATCAGGGAGAAAATATATTCAAAAAAGTGGAATTATTGGGAAATACCCTATCAAGCACACAGCCCGATATTTATGAAAATGAACCCTCCGGCGCTCTTCCCGGTCTGGACCCGGAAAATAAAAGAATCACCTTATCCGATGATAACTTTTTCCTGTGGATGAATGTATTATACGCGGATATGAAAACCTATGAGGGATATACCTTAATTACAACAGGTTTTATATACAAAGACCCTAAAATCGTAAAAGAAAATGAATTCGTACCTGCCCGCCTTGCAATGACTTGCTGTGTCGCAGATTTAGTCCCTATGGGGCTGATTTGCCGATATAACAAGGCATCTGAGCTTAACCCAGAGGAATGGGTTACTGTCGAAGGGATTATTTTTACCGGAACTTATGAGTTTGGCGGCAAAATATATGAAGAACCTCAGCTAGAGGTCATTCGTATTACCCCCGCAAAGCCTTTGGAAGGATATGTCTATCCCTATTGATATTAAAGGTTTTATAAATTCTAAAATCATAAAAACTACTTGAGCTTTATTCCACTTTTGACATTTAAAAATTAATATTTCCCTGGCTGCATACAAAAATATAAAAAATATAAGGCAAAAACGGTTAAGCCCATTGGTTTATCGTAAGAATTGTAGAGATTTAAGTGATATTATTATGGCCATCGACACAAATAAATCCTTTAATATGCCAGGGCTTCACTGCTCTAACGTGGTTATTTCGAACGACAGCTCCTATTTTTGTCTGCTTGTAAAGAATCTCAGTATGCAGATGATAAATCCTTTTACTGTAGGAGCAGGATATAATGAAGTAAATATGACACTGCAAGACGGCACAATACACGACCCTGAGGCTGGAGCGGTTTCCAGCAAACGTGTATTTCATCCCTTAAAACATGGCAGAAACTTATTTATGAAGGAAAAAGTCTGAATAATATCCCTATCCTAAAAAAGAGGTGGTGTGAAAAATTTTGTACCACCTCTTTTTATTGTTATGATAGGCCTTATTATATTTCTTGGCTATACAGCCTTGCAAATCCTTTCTCGCAAGTACAGAATAAGCCAAAAATAACTTTCTTCAAATCAAGCTATGCGGCCGCCCAGTTTCCAGCCAATGGATTTTTCACGCATACGGATAAAATCGGCATATAAACCGCCTGCCTGCATAAGCTCCCGATGGGTTCCCCGCTGGGTTATCTTACCTTGATCCAGTACAAGAATTTGGTCGGCATTCTGGACAGTTTTCAAGCGGTGGGCAATCATAATAATAGTTTTGCCATAAGTAAGTTCGGCAATTGCTTCCTGAAGCAAAGCCTCGTTTTCCGGGTCCACATTGGCGGTGGCCTCGTCAAGGATTATGATGGGCGCATCCTTTAAGAGGGCACGGGCAATGGAAATACGCTGTTTTTCACCTCCGGAAATAGTAGCGCCGCCTTCACCGATTATCGTATCGTAGCCCTCGGGCAAAGCACTGATAAAGTCGTGGCAGCATGCCTTTCTTGCCGCTTCTTCTACCTCTGCCATAGTTGCATTAGGCTTTCCGAACTTGATATTGTTGGCAATGGTATCATTAAAGAGATAAACATTTTGAAATACCATACTGAAATTACTCAGCAGGCTATCCAAGGTATACTCCCGAACATCAATGCCGCCAAGGGTGATACTGCCACTGTCTACGTCCCAAAAGCGAGCCATAAGGCTGGTTAGCGTGGTTTTGCCGCCGCCTGAGGGACCCACGATGGCAGTGGTACTTCCTTCGGGTATCTCAAAGGAAACCTTGTCGATTACCTTTTTATTTTCGTAGCGGAATGTCACCTGCTCCCCTTTTATAGTGCAGGATTTGGGCTTTATGGCTTTTCCGTCTATATCCATCACGGGAGTTTCAAATACCTTATTAATTTTATCCATAGAAAGGTCAAGCACACGCAAAAGTGCGCTGTAATTGCCTGCGGTATCCAGCTGGGCATACACCATAAAGGAGGAAATAACCAGAAGCAAACAATTAATCAGCTCTATAGAACCTCTTACATACAGCAGCACAGAAAGAAAAATCATAGCAATGCCAAAGAGCTTAAGTACAAAGCTCTGCGTACCGGTATAAGGTACAAAGGTTTTTTCAAGCTTAACATTGATTTCCTCATTCTCTTTGATAGCTTGATCAACGGTTTTATTGGCTTCTTGATCGAGGTTATAAGAGCGGACTACCCCAATCCCCTGCACATATTCTAAAACTGATCCTACCAGGCGGGTATCAGATGCTGTTTTTAGAGGTGAAACCTGATGGGATTTTTTCTGCATGAGGGCATTGATACCGAAAAATGCAGAAATTCCTACAAGGAGAAGAAGCCCAATACGCCAATCATAAAGCAGAATAACAAAAGTGAACATGGCAGTGGTCAAAAGTCCTTGGGTAGTGAGCATAATCACTCTTGTTGCAACATCTTGGAGATTTTCCGCAGTGTTCGTGGTGATGGAAGTAATGTCACCGAGGCTGTTGTCGTTAAAATAGCCCATAGGCATGTATTTGAGCCTTTCGCCAATTTCTACGCGCTTGTTGGTAGCGACCGTATATCCGCCGACGGTCTGCTTCATGGTAAGGCTTCGCCGGGTCAGCATACAGCCTATAACGCTCACCAACATAATACCAAAGGATATCCACACCGTTTGCACGCTTACACGCTCATTCATAAGCGCAGTCAGCACGACGGCAATGGCAGGGATACGCAGCGACTCAAACAAGGCATGAATCAAGGAAAGGCCAAGCGACTGATAAAACAGACGGCGCTGATTACCGCTGAATTGGAAGAACTTTTTGAATATGGCTATCATGCAATCACCTCCTTTGATGTAATTTCCACGCCGTCCTTGGCAGATGTATGAGCCTTCCACATACTCTTATAAAGAGGTGAGGAGGTCAACAAAACGCTGTGAGTGCCTTGGGCCGCAACCTGTCCTTTTTCTATGACAACGATACTGTCGGAATCGGTAATGGTAGAAAGCCTATGAGCAATAACAATGAGAGTTTTACCCTCCACCAGCCTAGATACCGCCGCCTGTATGACCGCCTCGTTTTCCGGGTCGGTATAGGCTGTTGCTTCGTCAAGAATGATAATAGGGGCGTCTTTAAGCATGGCTCGTGCTATGGTAATGCGTTGCCGCTCTCCTCCCGAAAGATGCCCGCCGGCACCGCCGGCACGGGTTTCATAGCCTTTCTCCAGCTGCATAATAAAGTCGTGGCAGCCGCTTTTACGGGCTACCTCTTCCACTTCTTCATCGCTTGCATTAGACTTACCCATGCGGATATTTTCCCGTATGCTTTCGTCGAAAAGATAATTATCCTGTGCCACATAAGCAATCATGCTATTCAGCTGAGCAAGCGGTATTTGACGTATATCGGTTCCGCCGATGGTGATTTGCCCATCGCCTGTGTCCCACAAAGAAGCTATTAGTTTGGCAATGGTGGATTTTCCGCCGCCTGAAGGTCCAACCAACGCCGTCACGCTGCCTGCCGGTATCGAGAGGTTTACCCCTTGAAGCACCGGCTTTTCCTCATAAGCAAAGCTAACATCTTCTAATCGAATGTCATAGCCCTTTACTGTCGCGGGAGCCGTAGGGCGAACAAGGTCGGGCTGGGTTAACACGTCGGTTACTTCGCCCACGATGGTGTGTATTTTACCTACGTCATCTGAATAACTCATCGTTGTAATAAGAGGGCCCATAATGCCCAGTGATAAAATTATAGACACGATAAAGGTTTCAATAGGTAAACTGCCCTTCATATACAGCATAGTTCCGATGGGCAGTACGCTAACCAGAACCGCTGGAAATACCGACATAGCCAGAGAAAAAAAGGGCAAAGTCGAACGCATCCAGTCAATAGCAGAGTAAGCGGCTTCTTTTGCTGCGGTTGTAAATTTTTCATAAGAGGAAGCCGACTGGTTAAAAGCCTTAATGACCTCAATACCGCCGATATATTCCACCGCCACATCATTGAGACGCTTATTTTTAATAACATAATTCTTAAAACGCGCCTCATAGCTACCCATCATGCCCATATAGCATAAAATCCCCAGCGGCAGAGGTATAATCGCCGCCAGTGCCATACGCCAGTCCAAAACAAAAAGATACACCACAGTGACAATGGAAATCAAAATATTGCCTCCCATTTCCGGCACAACATGAGCAAGAGTGGTTTCCATACTGTCTACCCGTTCCACTATGATGTTTTTAAGCCTTCCTGAAGGAGTATCCAGCAGATAGCCCATCGGTAACCGAGTAAGCTTTTGGGTTAGCTTTAAACGCACCTCTGAGAGCACTGCAAAGGTGGATTTATGAGAAAGCGACGTGGAAATACCATGGAACAGATACCGAAGCATCCAAAATCCTGCGGCAAGCAGGCAGTAAAAACCATAAATGCCCATATCGGTTTCTCCCCGAAGCAGTGCAAGTACTATTTGCGCCACTAAAAAATAAGGCACCATGCTGCAGGCTACCCCCAAAGTGGCAAAAATTAACGAGGCAATATACCCGCCTTTGTGGGGGTAAGCAAACTCCCACAGCCACGAAACAACACCTCTTGAATCTTGATTCATTTTGACTCCTCCTTATATAAATTAGATATATTTATTAGCCTAAGTTAACTAACGCCTAAAAATTTTAGGGCTATTTCAGCCCTAAAATGGTATCCCAACCGGCACTATAAAATTTATTTAACGTACGAATATATTCCAACGCTCGTTCCTTAGGCATATCGTGGGCAACAGTCTCAAAAATGCCGTAGTAAAAGGCACTGGAAAGAATATGGTTCATATCGTCGTCAATATTGGGAATATCATGCCCCAAATTACGCAGCGCATTGATAAACCGCCGGGTATGCTCTATTTCTATTTCAAGCAAACTGTCAATGTAATGCTCATATTCCGTACCGGCAGAGCAGCACACCACAAGTTTGAAAGCATCAAAATGGAGGTATACATAGCTGATAAATTCCTCCAAGGCATGGCTTGAGTAGCTGTGCACCTGCTTTTCCTTATAATCGGCAGGGAATGCGTCAAATTTACTCTGTACTGAAAAATACCAATCCCGAAGATAATTCGCCGGCTCTGAAACGAGAGCATCAAATAAAGCTGCTTTGTCGGGGTAATAGCCATAGATTGCCCCTGTAGTAACCCCTGCCTCTCGGGCAATGCTCCGTAAAGAGGCATTTTTATATCCCTTTTGCAAAAATTCAGCCTTGCCTGCCTCCAGTATACGGTTTTGAGTGGATTCGCCTGCCATGTAAGCCCTCCCTTCAGGATATTTATAACAGTGTTATATCATAGCTTTATCTTTTTGTCAACATTTTTTGGTGGGAAAATCGACCTGCTTTCTCAGCATCTATTAAATATTTTAAGTAATGACTTAATTTTACAAAGCTCAATGGCGGTACTCCTGCCCTGCAATTCTCTATAGAATTATATCTAATTCTGTAAAACAATGATAGTTATTACATATGTTAGCAGAGACACCCCCAAGTTTAAGTATTGGGCAGTTTGTGGGTTTTTTAAAAGGAAAAAGCAGACTAATAATATTTAATAGGCATGCGAATTTAAAGTATAAATATGGAAACCGGCATTTTGGATACAAAAGGTATTATGTAGATACAGTAGGATGAAATACAGGTGTAATAAGAGAGTATATCTGGAATCAGCTACAGGAAGGTATAAAGGTATAATAGAAGATCAAATATCAATAAAAGAATATATAGACCCATTTGCGGGTGATAAGAATAAAAAGGAATAAAAAGAAGCCGCTTTAGCGGCTCCCTGAAAAAGTAATAAGGTTGATGGAATAATTGAATACATCTTAAGGCACTACGTCAGTAGCTAGTGCAAACCACCCGTTAAACAGGTGGTTTGCACCATAGCCTTTAATCTTTGCTATGATAATCAGATTATTTGTTTTGTGATTCCTCTAATTCTTTTAAATCCGGCTCTGCATAGAACTTCTTTAAAATATAGAAGCTTATAAGGCCAAGAACTACCATTACGATACCTATAATGAAGTTTTTCTCAAGGAATCCGAATAATCCCCATACTACAGGTGATGTTTTAAGCCATGTTATCTCTGCTGCTCCGGCAGGCATTTCGTAGCCTACGCTTTGGGCTAATTGGGTAAACGGCGTGGCAACAGCGCTTGCGCCCATAAGGGCAATAGCTAAAATAGGAATACCCATGATAAGGGTTTTTCTTAAATCACCTTTGGAGATAACCGCAGCACCCATTAATATGGAGGCAAAGTTTGCAACGTCTCCGAAAGGAAGAGTTTTGTTTCCGGGAATAATGAATGCAAGAAGAACTAATACAGGAATCAATATGATAGATGATGTAATAACGGATTCGTTTCCTGCAAGCACAGGCCAGTCAAGGCCGATATATACCTTTTTGCCGGGGAATCTGCGCTTCATAAACTCTGCCGCCGCTTCTGATATAGGCTGAAGGGCTTCACTGAATATGGAAGCAAGCCTTGGAAGAACCAGCATAACTGTGGCAACAGTAATGCTCAGTTTAAGGGTAGCTGTAATACCGGAGCCTGAAATCAATCCAAGTAATATACCCATAATAGCGCCTAAAATCATAGGGTCACCGATAAAACCGAACTTTCTACGGAGAGCCGCTGCATCAAGGGGGCTTTTATTTAAAGCCGGTATCCTGTCAAGAAGATAGGCCAAAGGCATAATCGGAAGAAGGAACATCATCCCAAGGTGGGGCACTGTAATATCCGGTATCCCTGAAGTCTTCTGAACGCGTATGGCTACGTAATCGCCAAGCTTAAGCTCTATGATTACAACTAAAATTGCCACTAAGTATGAAAGAATCAAATTGCCTGTAAAGAAATATGTTACTGCGGCGGCGAAAATCTTTGACCACACATTCCATAAATCAACATTTAAAGTGCTTGTAAAGCCTATGGCAAGCATTAAAATATTGACAGCTATCTGAATGGGAAACATCGTTGCCGCATAGGGCCATGCCCAGCTTATCATAGAAGCGGCAGACCAGCCTACATCAAGGGCTGTAAGCTCAAGGCCGGATTGGGTTACGGCTTCTTTTGCAATAGGTGCAATCTGCCCTACCAGCAGTTGAGAGATGAAAATATTCACCGCAGTAAAGGCAACACCAAACATAATACCTGACCTTAGTGCCCTGCCCGGCTTAAGCCCGAAAAGAAGGCCGAGACCAAACATTATTATGGGAAGAAAAACAGCGGCTCCAAGCCCGATGATATAATTAACTGAATTTAATAATGCTTCCATTATTTAGCCCCTCTCTTAAGAACATCTACAACAGACTGCAGGGTCTGTTCCTGTCCCATGCCTGTTAAAAGGGAAACCCCGCTGATAACAGGGACATCTACATCAATAGATAAGTTTGGATTCACTGATACGATACAGTCAGCATCTACGCTTTTAGGGTCAAGCTGACCGAAGGATATTGCCTTTACTTCGACATCAATACCGTTTTTCTCGCAAAACTGTTTTATTTTGTTGGCACACATAACACTTGTGGCAACGCCTGAACCGCAAATTGTTAAAACCTTCTTCATAAATAAATTCCCTCCCTATTTTTGTTGAAAGCAGATACGCCTTTTATGAAAGCTGTAAAAATCAGCTCTGCTTTTTATATATAGCTAATTTACTTTTATGAGGCATAAAAGAAACTTAAAAAGGCTAAGTTTATTTGCTATGCGCTTAAGAAAAGCCATGAAGCTTTAAATAAAGATTTGTTTTAAAGTTTTATAAGTATCACTAAAATTTATCAATAACTATCTTTACCCCTTCTCCGTCTATCATCTTTTGGAAGCCTTCGTTTATTTCTTCAAGCGGTATGCGGTGGGTAATCATAATATTGCCGTTTATCTTGTTCGTAAAAAGCATCTTCTCTGCAAGCTGATACTGCCTTGGGGTAGAGCCTAAAGCGCCCATAACATTTAACTGGTTATAGTGGATAAGATTGCCGTCAACGCCAAGCTCAGGCGCATCCTTTGGAAATCCTGCAAAGAGCAGCACCTTTCCGTTTTTAGCTGCAAGCTGCACAGCCTGACGGGCCGATTCCGTAGAGGTATTGGCAACGATAACAACTTCTGCACCTCTGCCTTCTGTCATGGAATTTATGTAATCTCTGAAAGGTTTAATGTCTTTTGCGTCTCTGCCTATGCAGTAGTAATTATCTGCAATGTTATGCTCTTTTGCATAATCCAGACGTCCCTGAGACCTGTTGGCAAGAATAATATTACCTGCGCCCTTAAGTCTAGCAAGCATAGCATGGAAATATCCGATGGGGCCTGCACCTAAAATAAGCACCGTGTCACCGTATTGAACATTCAGTATTTCCTGTCCGTTAAGGGCAGATACGAGCGGGTCCCCTAAGGTAGCTATTTCAAAGCTGCATTCCTCTGGAATATGAACAACGGTCCCTACTTCTATGCATTTTCCGGGAATGTTAACATATTCAGCAAAAGCTCCGGGATACTGGCCGCCGATTTGCTTTCTGGTTTCGCACATGTTCTGCTGGCCTCTGTCACAGTAATAACAATGGCCGCAGGGAACGCCGGGATGAACTGCAACTCTGTCGCCCACCTTTACAAAAGTAACATTTTCCCCTACGGATTCTACAACACCTGCAAATTCATGACCAAGAACATGGGGAGTCTTAATTTTAGGGTGCCCATGAAGATAAGTTCTTAAATCAGAACCGCAAAGAGCGGCTGCCTTTACTTTTAATACAAAATCATCAGGCCCCGGCATGGGCTTTTCTATCTCCTCTATGGTAATATCTCTGATACCGTTAAATACTGCTGCTTTCATATTTCTGCCTCCTTTATAATGTTTTTATGTATGGCTTGCTATTTATAACGTGCTTCTTTAAAAAGAGCTGTAAAACGCTTGGCTCTTTCTGTTATTTCTGAAAATTTATCCGCTTCTATAAGCTTGTTGTTCACTAAATCGCTTCCGATTCCTGCACAGTCGGCTCCTGATTTTATAAAATCCTGAATATTGTCAAGGCCTATGCCCCCTACCACCATAATACTGATGTGATCCAAAGGCCCTTTAACCTGTTTGATATATTCGGGACCGTAAATTTTAGCAGGAAATACCTTTACGATTCTTGCCCCGCTTTCCCACGCCGCAAGCATCTCTGTAGGGGTCGCTACCCCCGGAACGCAGAGGATATTATATTTCTGGCATATTTTAATTACCCCTGTATTTAAAGTCGGAGAAAGGGCAAATTGGGCCCCTGCAAGCATTGCCTCTCTGGCGGTTTCCGTATCGAGCACGGTTCCCGCCCCTATAGTAAGGTCTCCTGCAAACTCACGGCTTAACTCCTTAATGATTTCACTTGCATCTTGGGTGTTATAGGCAACTTCTATAGAGCTTATTCCTCCCTTAATCAATGCCTCAGCCGTTTTGCATGCCTTTCCTTTAGGGATTCCTCTAACAATTGCACATATTCCCTCTTCTTTTAAGCCAGTGAGTATTTTTAAATCATTCATTTCAATACTCCTTTCTTTTACCATTCTGCCATGGTACCGTCATGGTTTTTCCACTTGGGATTGCGCCAATTAAGGTCCTGTGTGCTTACTTCCTTTACCTTTTCTTCGTCTATTTCAACGCCGAGCCCCGGCCCCTTGGGAATATCTACGTACCCGTCATGATACTGGAACATCTCTTTATTCTTTACAAAGTCCAAAAGGTCAAATCCTCTGTTATAGTGAATGCCTAAGCTCTGCTCCTGAATAAACACATTGGGCGTACATACGTCAACCTGAATGCTTGCTGCAAGGGCAATAGGACCGTAAGGCGCATGAGGAGCCACGGCAATGTCAAAAGCTTCAGCCATGGCGGCAATCTTTTTGGTTTCAAGGATGCCCCCTGAAAGGGCAACGTCTGGCTGTATAATATCTACAATCCCTGCCGAAAGAAGATGCTTGAAATCCCATCTGGTGGAAAGCCGTTCCCCTGTTGCAATCGGAATACTGGTATGGGCCGCTATATGTTTTAAGGCTTCTTCATTTTCAGGAAGCACAGGCTCTTCTATGAACATTGGCTTAAAAGCCTCAAGCTCCTTTACTAAAACCTTTGCCATAGCCTTGTGGACCCTTCCGTGAAAATCAATCCCCACTTCAAGCTCGTATCCCACGGCAGTTCTGATGGCCTGCATATTTTCAAGAACAGCATCGATTTTCTTATGGGAATCTATGTAATGCATTTCCGCAAGGGCATTCAGCTTTACTGCTTTAAATCCTTTTTCTTTTCTGTCAAGGGCTTCCTTTCCGGTGTCGCAGGGCCTGTCTCCCCCAATCCATGAATACACCATTATTTTCTCTCTTGCCTTGCCTCCAAGAAAATCATAAACCGGCATATTATGATATTTCCCTTTAATATCCCAAAGGGCTGTTTCTAACCCCGAAACCGCCGTCATATGAATAGGGCCGCCTCTGAAAAAGAACCGGTACATCAGCTGAAAATGAGCTTCTATATCAAGAGGGTTTTTTCCGATTAAATAGTCTGCTGTTTCCTTTATGCAGTTTACGACGGTTTCCGTTCTTGTCCCGCCGACGCATTCTCCCCAGCCGGATATACCCTCATCTGTGTTCACTTTTAGAAAAATCCACCGGGGCTTTACTTTATAAACCTCTACAGATGTAATAACCATTAATCTTCCTGCCTTCCCTTTGCTTTATTTGGATTTTCCCTTATTAAATTCGGCGGTGTCTCTCCCTGTAAAACTGCTATGACATTATCAACGGCGGTATTTCCCATTCTTTTGTTGGAATCAAAGGTAGTACCTGCCTCATGGGGGGTAAGATATACATTAGGCAAATCAAATAAGGGGAGCCATTCCGGCGGCTCATAATCAAAAACATCTGTAGCATAGCCTAAAACCGTACCATCTGTTAAAGCCTCATAAAGGGCATCGGTATCGATAATCTGGCTTCTTGCGGTATTGGCTAAAATCACGCCCTTTTTCATCAGCTGAAACTGCTCTTTTCCTATCATTTTCCTTGTTCCGTCATTTAAAGGAACATGAAGGCTTATGTAATCAGATTTTTTCAGAAGCTCTTGAAGGCCTACATAATTGATGCCCAAATCAAGGCCTTCCTGCTTCTCTGCAATGTCATATCCGAGGATATTCATATCAAAGCCTGTGGCTCTTTTGGCCATGGCAAGACCGATATTGCCAACCCCTATAATGCCGATGGTCTTTTGATGCATGCTCTGTCCCGGGCGTTTAAGCCATTTTTTTGCCTTTGTTTCTTCCACTGTCTTACAGAAATCTCTGCCTATGAGGAGCAAAAAACCCATGGCGCAGTCGGCGACCTCTTCTTTATTTGTTCCCGGGGCATTGGTTACAATAATATTATTTTTATGGGCGGCATCAATATCAATACCGTCAACGCCTACGCCGTGCTTGGCTATGATTTTTAAATTCCTAAGCTTTTCAATGACTTCGCCTTTCACCTTGTCGTTTCCCACAATCATGGCATCGGCATCTGAAATATGTTCTATCATTTCCGCATCGGTAAAAGGCCTGCCGTAAGGATTGATCATAACTTCACAGCCGATTGCCTTAAGCCTTTCCACCGGTTCGCTTACAAATCTGCCAAAGGTTACCGCTGTAGAAACTACTTTAAACTTTTTGTCCATAACTTCCTCCTTAACCCTGAAACTATAAAATTCACTAGATATTTTTATTTAGAAAATCGGTTAATTCATCTTTATCCTTTGCCGCCATTAAACCCTCTACATAGGCTTTATCCGTAAACTTACTCATTAAAATCTGCAAAAGCTCAATTTGGCTTCCATTATGCTGAAAAAAGCCCAGAAGGAAAATAATCGAAATATTCAAGCGCCTGTCGTCTGTACCCATCTCTACGAATTGAACAGGCTTTTTCAATCTGAAAACGGATATAAATGGCTTTAAAATATGCTTTGAATCGCAATGGGGTATGGCGATACCCCAGGGCTCTATAGGGAGCCCTGTAGGAAAAAATACTTCTCTTTCTTTAATTGCGGCAAGAAAGGATTCCTCTACATATTCACCTTCAAGCTCCTTTGCAGCAAATTCAAAGAATTCCTCTGTGTCCTTAAATTCTTTGTCAATATAGACAATATTTTTGTCAAACGATATTTTGTCCATCTATTAATTTCTTCCCTTCATTTTCTAATGCCTAGAATTCCACGGCATTATTTTGATGTATTCTGATAAGCTTGCGAATCTCTTCAGGGCTGTCTATTTCAAGTATTTGCTTTACAATGGTTCTGTTGCCTGAAATATTCAGAAGCTGGAACATTGCGTTAATATGCTTTTCTTTATCGATGGCCGATACAGAGGCAACAAGATATATTTTTTTATCTTTATAAGAGAGGCCTTCTTTAATTTTTAAAAGGCTGAAGCCCACATCTCTTGCCCCGTCTTCCGGCCTTGCATGGGGTATTAGGATATTGCCCGAAAAATCAATGCATAAATCCGCATAAGGGTAAAGATTTTTCATGGCTTCAATATATTCTGTGCCAATTTTCCCGCTTTTTATAAGGGGAAGGCTTACGGTATCCAAGACTTCTTCCCATGAAAGAGAATCTTTTATCTGTATAAAACCCTCTTCCAGAAAGTCCGAAAGGTCTCTTTTTTCAGCGGCAGTAGTATTTTCGTTGTAAAAGGGGACATTTTCCCTTAGGCTGTGTCCCAAGGTGATTAAATCAACTTTTATTTTTTCATATGCCTCTTCTTCAAGCGCAACATGGCTGTTTACAATATTCATTATTTTATTGACGCTAAATCCTTTAAACTTTCCGTTATCAACAACGGCAGATACGGAATTTATAATGCTTTCCTTCTCTATTTTCCCTATGTTTTCATCAATGATAATGACTTTGCCGTTACTTTTAAGGGGAATGGTAGAAAAAATAATGGTATTATCAAGGTTTCCCCCTACTTTTTCATATATTTCAAATTCCCTGATAGACATGGTATTTAGAAAGCATATATTTGGAAATATATCTTCAAGCTTTTTCTCCAGAAGATTTGAAGTAATGACACCGCTTGGGCATACAATAATGGCATTTGCCACATAATCTTCCGCCTCAATTTTCTGCTTCGCTTTCGTCGATGAAAGCTGGGCGCCTATAAACATGGAAATCATGAGGATTTCATTTTCTGGAAAGCTTTTTCCTACAAATTTTTCAAGAGGCTCCAAAGCTTCTTTCACAAGATGAAAAACAGATTCAAATTCCTGATAAAACTTTTCAATATTAAAATATCTTATGGTAAGATCGTATTTAATTCTGTAATAGGCAGGTTTCAAATGCAAAAACAGCTTGCTGGCAAGCTCATCTCTGTTTTTAAGCTCAATGGCCGCCTTTTTTTCAAATAAATCAAGAAATTCTCTGATGGCAAGCATTAAATCCGTCACATTGACGCTGTCTTCATTGCCTTGAGAAAGCTTATTCATGCTTATGGATAAAAGCTTTAAAGTGAGATATATCTTTTCCTCATCGGGGATTTTACTGATATCTTCAATGATGATGTTTAATACTTCATATTCCTTTGTGTCTGAAAGCTCTCTTGCCCTGATGTCATAATTTTTTTCGATTATCTGCTCCCGTTCAATCCTTCTTAAAATAAGGACTAAGGCATAGCAAGCCGTCCATAGCTTCGTATCGCTGTACTGGACCTCCAGATACGCTTCAACGTTTTCAAGCTTTTTAAGCATCAGCCTGATGTCTTCCGGCTTTATCTCACCGTATTTTTGAAGAAATTTTTCTCCGTAGGGCATTTTATAAATATTTGCCGCCGTATCATTTAAAAGCTTTCTGATATTAGTTTCGTGGCCTTGTAAATAATATCCGCTATTTCTGGAGTAGCTGAGCTTTAAATCATAGTTTTTAAGCAATGTCTTTACATTCCTCAAATCACGCAAAACCGTATTTTTGCTTACCTGTAAATCTGCAATGAAATGAAATAACGAGAGGCTCTCTTTGGATGATAGGAGGATTAAAATGATAAGCTGGGCACGCTCGTCCTGATTGGGAATATAATCAATCTTATCCCTATCTTCGTTAAGAAAATTCTGTAAATGGTAATTCCTTAAGGATTCGTCTATTTGAATGCTTCCTGTTTTTAATCTCTTTACTTTTTCTTCGAAAGAATTCAGCTTGAGCCAATCATTAATCTTTTTTATGCCGTAATCAATCTGGCTTCTTGATAAATTAAGCTTTTTACCAAGCTGTTTAGTAGTAATACCGGGATGAAGCACTATTTCTTTAAATATTCGTGAGCTTCTCTCATCAAGTAGCATACCTACCACCCTTTCTGGCTTTATTATAAGGCAGCCCCCTTGTATATTAAAGTTCTATTGGGTATCAAAAATACACACACCGTTTCTTAACATGGGTCTAACATTTTTTGAAGCTTTCACTTTCTATTGATTCAATTTTTATATTCATAGTAACTTTCTTATAAAGAAGGAAGAAAAGCCTATTTACTTAAAGATTCAAAAATATGGGTTTCCTTCGAAAACCGTATATTTTTGAATCCTCGCAAATATACGGTTTTGTTACTATTTAATTTTAAATTTACGATATCTAAAAGTATTACCCTGAATATCCATTAAAATCCTCTAAAGCTTTGTAAGGCGCAAGGAATTTTACAAATAAAAAAGCCCCAGTACTTTTCAGTAATACTGCGGCTTTTACTTATTAATTTAATATTGCATTAATTATATTTAAAGCAAATAAACCTTTTTGAAGTTATTTACTTATTATACTATTCTCCAAGGCCTGATGCTACTGCTTCGGCTATGGCGTCAAGGGCGGCGTTCTCGTCTTCTCCGTCTGCAATGAACTCAACTTCTTCTCCTGATTCTATGCAGGCACTCATTATCCCTAA
Source organism: Anaeropeptidivorans aminofermentans (assembly GCF_940670685.1). Lineage (GTDB taxonomy): Bacteria > Bacillota > Clostridia > Lachnospirales > UBA5962 > Anaeropeptidivorans > Anaeropeptidivorans aminofermentans. Next base: position 2,580,695 of record NZ_OW711693.1, read on the forward strand.
TATGCTCTTGGCATTGTATTCCTTATCCTTAAACTTCATTTTTACATTGCATTTAAAAGGCTGAATCGCCTTTACAAGACAGCCTGCCGGCCTTACATGCAAACCAGCTTTATTGTTTATAGTAAATACTTTGCTCGTCATAGATAATCCCCCTTATCTTTCTTCTCAGTATAAATTAATAAGAATTAGACGGAATTAAAATTCCATCAAACTTATGATACTATTCGTACAAATTTGCAGAAAAACACTGAAAATTTATACTCATAATGTGAAAAGCCCTCCTGACTTTCCCTTGATAAACCAAGGGGGTCCGACTTCGTCGTCCTCACGTTAAATTATATCCTCTTTATAATTTATATGTCAATTAGTTTGGGGATAAGCCGTCATATTCACTATATTTCCATCATGATTTTACAATAAAGCGCACATAAAGCTATTATTCAAACCATCTTTTGGAGAGTTTTTTAACCATATGGCCTATGTTGGCCTTATGAACGTCATCGGCGCATACTAAATCGCTTCTGCCGGCTTCTTTGCCGTCACTCAAATAAATTATTTCTCCGACTTTTGTTCCGGCGGTAACCGGTGCATTTATAGAATCTAAAACGTCAATCTGGCTTTCAAGCTCTATATGGTTTCCTTTATCCATAAGAACATTAACCTGATCTTTTACGACGATTTTTACGCTGTCAAGTTCCCCTTTGTTAACCTTTATCTGGCCTTTATCAGTACCTGCAGGGTCACCTACGCTTAAGGTATAATTGGCAAATCCATAGTCTAAAAGCTTCCTTGCCTCATTAAATCTTATAGGGCCGCTGTCTGAACCCATAATAACCGCTATAAGCATCATATCGTCTCTTTTGGCAGTTGCGGATACACAGTATCCGGCTTTTCCCGTGGAGCCTGTTTTAAGGCCGTTGGCGCCGGAATATGCCTTAAGAAGCTTATTGGTATTCGTAAGGCCAAATTCACTTTCTCCTCTTGCGGTTTTATGAACGATGCTATCCATCCATATGCTTGTAAGCTCCAAAACCTCAGGATACTTATTTATAAGCTCTTTACTCATGATGGCTATATCCTTTGCACTTGTTAAATGGCCTTCGGCATCAAGACCGCAGGCATTTACAAAATGGGTGGACTGCATGCCCAATTCTTCTGCCCTCTTATTCATGCTCATTACGAAGGCTTCTTCGCTTCCTGCTACATATTCCGCCATAGCAACGGCGGCATCGTTTGCCGAAGGGATTGCTATACATTTGATTAAATCCCTTACTGTCTGCTGCTCTCCCGGTTCAAGATATACCTGAGAGCCGCCCATTCCTGCGGCATATTCACTGATTGTCACGATTTCGTCAAGGCCTATTTTTCCCTGCTCCAAGGCTTCGTAAACAAGCAGAAGCGTCATTACCTTCGTAACACTTGCAGGGGGAAGCTTTTCATCAGGGTTAAACTCGTATACGATTTTTCCCGTTGAAGGCTCCATAAGCACGGCAGACTTTGCCTTTACACTTAATCCCGATACATTTTCTCCGGTGGTTTTTGTTTCCTGGGCGAAGGCAACGGAAGCCGCAGATAAAATAAAAGAAAATGCCAGAATCATAGAAATTTTCCTTATATGCATGTTTTTCCTCCTTAAATTCAAAGCTTACGGTGCTCAACTTTCTATGTGGGCAGCATACTAAATAAAAGATAAAAGAAGCAAAAACTTTCGAAAAATTCCTTAAAATATGGAATTCTCACTGCAAAGTTCTTAGCCCTATTAAAATTTATTTATTATAATCAAACGATATAAAGCTGAATACCATAGCCGTTAATCAAACAGCCAAAAGCATGTTTTTGAAATTTAGATTATGGAAATAAGTACAATATAAATTTCAAAACAATCTCTAATTCTATATTGAACTTATTTTCAAAAATTATGCATATATGGAAACTAAATTTATTTAAAAACCAATTGAATACTTTCTCCTATGGATATACTGTCTGTGGATACTTTGCTGTTATAGCAGAGTATCTGAACACCTTTTTTATAAGCCTCTTCCAAGGCCTCGCTAAAGATAGCATCTCTTTCATAATTAGGCCCGAAAACATTTATTTTATCCATTTGTATAAGGAAAAATATATAGGCACCGTAGCCTTCTTCCTTCGCCTTAATCAGCTCCTTAAGATGTTTGGCCCCCCTTTGGGTAGGCGCATCTGGGAACATGGCAAAGCCGTTTTCCTCAAGGGTTACACCTTTAACCTCCATGAAAGATTCTTTCCCTGAACTTTTAAAATATATATCAAATCTTGAATTATCGTATTGAACCTCTTTTTTTATAGCCTCGGCATTTATCCCATGAATTTTATTTTCTTGAAGGGCCTCATATACAACGTAATTCGGTATCTGGGAATCCATATTGATAAGCATATTGTTTTTAACTACGCTTATAAGGGAATATTTTGTCTTTCTGGCGGGATTCGTCTCATGGCGCAAATATACCGTAACGCCTTTTATTAAAAGCTCTCTGCATCTGCCTGTATTTTTCACATGGACAGTTTCTTCTTTTCCGTTTATAAGCACTATGGCAATAAACCTATTCGGCCTTTCTAAAAAAATGCCTTCTATCATATTTTCATATTTCATATCATCACCTGAAAAAGCCGGATAAAATATGCTTCAAAAGGAAAGCATCATTCTTCCGGCTGAATAATTTTATTAATTTGCATTTTTTGCTTTTTCTCTTTCTATTTCTTCCATTTGTTTAAGATAAGTGATTTGTGTCTCCGTCTTTCCGGCATATTTATCATGGGTAGCTGTATATTCCGGCTGATGCATGTTAATGCCCTCCAGACCGTTACCCTGTAAAATAGCGTCAAATTCGCTTTTTGAAATCCTCGTTCCGCCTTTGCATATGGGGCAGACCACAAGATATTCCTTCTTATATGGAATGATAGGAATGAAAAATAAAGTAAACCACGACGTAACTCTTACAATGCCCATTTCCACATTGTTATGGCAATTTTGGCAGCCGGTGGGCGGCAGGGTCGTAAATATTTTAACAGTCCTGTGGCCGAATCCGAAAATAAAGAACATTTAAGCACTTCCTTATAGCCGTATATTTAAGAAACTTACTGTAGAGAGACGCTTACTTAAAAACCATTTATACTTGAATAATCCCATTGTCAATTTGCTTTTATTTCATGCGCTCTGCAAACGATAGTAAAACAAATAAATAAGATAAAAGGCGTATCTTCAAAATAATTCAAAAATATACCATTTCCAAAGGAAAGCCGTGTTTTTAAATTATTTTGAAACGTCTTTTATATTTTCTTTACTTTTATTTTACTATAATACTTATAACGAAAAAAAGCAAATTAACAATACAATTTGAACCTTGTATCATTTTTAAAGTTCGCTTAACATATATTAAGCCGGCTAAAATACAGCCGGCTGTAAATAACAATCTATGGCCTTTTCTTCTCTTGAAGAAAATCGGGAATAACAAATTTTGCATCTTTCTTCATATCTCTTATGGGCCTAAGCTCCTGATGGTCTGGGGCTTTTGGCTGTTCCTCAGGCTGCTGGGGCTGTTCATTATGTATATGAGCCTGGGATTGGGGCTGAGGCTGCTGTGTTCTAACAGGATTTTCCTGAGACTGGGCCGCACCGAAAACAGGAATGGAAGGAAGGTCTTCATTTTCAAGACCTGTAGCAATTACCGTTATAACTACTTCATCTTCCAAATCATTATTTATAGATGTACCTAATATGATTTCGGCCTCAACGTCTGTATCTGTGTTGATAATTCCAGCTGCAAGCTCCGTATCCGTAAGAGTAAGGTTTTCATCGCCTGAAATGGAAATAAGCACATTTTTAGCGCCCTTCATGGATGTTTCAAGAAGGGGGCTGTTAATAGCGGCTTTTGCGGCGGCCTCGGCTTTGTTTTTGCCGGAAGCCCGTCCAACACCCATATGGGCAACACCCTTATTCTGCATCGTTGTTCTCACATCGGCAAAGTCAAGATTAATAACGCCTGGCTTGGAAATAAGGCTTGCAATGCCTTCAACACCCTGGCGAAGAACCTCGTCAGCCTTTTTGAAAGAATCCTTTAAGGAGGTATCTTTTTCTATTATATCAAGAAGTCTCTGGTTTGGTATTATGATAAGCGTATCAACACTTTTCTTAAGCTCTTCTATTCCCTTAACGGCATTATCCATACGCTTTTTGCCTTCAAAGGCGAAAGGCTTTGTAACTACCCCTACGGTAAGAATGCCCTGCTCTTTTGCAAGCTTTGCAACAATAGGAGCTGCACCCGTGCCTGTTCCGCCGCCCATGCCAGCAGTTACGAAAACCATATCTGCTCCGCTTAAAGTCTGATTTATGTCGTCTGTAGATTCTTCCGCAGCCTTCATGCCAATTTCAGGCCTTCCGCCTGCGCCAAGACCTCTTGTAAGTTTTTCACCAATCTGTATTCTTATAGGAGCCTTGCTCATTTCGAGCACCTGATGGTCCGTATTTACAGCAATAAAGTCAATAAATTCAACATTATCCTCTATCATTCTATCGACAGCGTTGCAGCCGCCTCCGCCTACGCCTATCACAACTATTTTAGCGTTGCCACTCTGGTTAGAAGCTATATCTATCAAAACCATTACCTCCTGTTAATATGGTTACTTATCCTTTGGCGTTATATTTTTCGAATATAACAATCAATTCACAAATTTACGCATATTCATTATATTATATCATAAGTCCAAGTTTTCCTCATACATTTCCCTTCGTGAAATGTATTCGTGGATAAAATCAAGTAAAACTTGATTTTATCGTATTGTATCATATGCTAAAGTTTTCCTCATACATTTCTCTTCAAGAAATGTATTCGCGGATAAAACTAAGTAAAGCTTGATTTTATCGTATTGTATCATATGCTAAAGTTTTCCTCATACATTTCTCTTCAAGAAATGTATTCGTGAATAAAATCAAGTAAAACTTGATTTTATCGTATTGTATCATATGCTAAAGTTTTCCTCATACATTTCTCTTCAAGAAATGTATTCGTGGATAAAATCAAGTAAAACTTGATTTTATCGTATTGTATCATATGCTAAAGTTTTCCTCATACATTTCTTTTCGTGAAATGTATTCGTGGATAAAATCAAGTAAAACTTGATTTTATCCATATTATATCATAATTAAAATACTTGTTCACATATTTTGAGAGTCAAAATATATTTATAAATGAAATTAAGCAAAGCTTAATTTTGTTCGCATTTCCGTATCATAATCTCAGGCTTTCCTCATACATTTCTCTTCAAGAAATGTATTCGTGAATAAAATCAAGTAAAACTTGATTTTATCGTATTGTATCATAAGCTAAAGTTTTCCTCATACATTTCTCTTCAAGAAATGTATTCGTGAATAAAATCAAGTAAAACTTGATTTTATCGTATTGTATCATATGCTAAAGTTTTCCTCATACATTTCTCTTCAAGAAATGTATTCGTGAATAAAATCAAGTAAAACTTGATTTTATCGTATTGTATCATATGCTAAAGTTTTCCTCATACATTTCTCTTCAAGAAATGTATTCGTAAATAAAATCAAGTAAAACTTGATTTTATTCATATTATACCTTATTATCTGCTCTTATGCCACAGTAAATTTGCTTTAAGAATTGCCAGTTTACGGCATTTATACAAAATACTTCAAGCTATCTTAATTTAAGCCTTGGATAACGGGAATCATCTACATATAAATATCCCCCTATATCCTTCATATCTTCAATTTCAGGAATAATCGCCCGAACAGTTCGTACCTTTAAGTCTAAATCCTTGGAATTACCAAGAATAATATCGATTTTCCCGTAATAAAAGTGAATATTATCTTTGTCGAATACGTCTATGCTTATGATATCATTGGCTATCTCAAATTTCTCAAAAAGGTGGGAAAGATTAACCATGGTTCTAAAGGCTTCACTGTTTTCAACTTCTATTATTTCCCCTACTACAAAGCTTGTAAATTCAAGACCTTCTACAATAGGATGCCTTTCTGTAAAGAAAGAATTAACCTCAAGAACCCTTCCGTCCTTATCAACGTAGAGGTAATTTATATTATCGAATTTTACGTATCCGCTTACTTTTCTTTCTTCTACATTTATGTATATGGTTTTATTTAAAAAATCCTTATTAATTTCCACATTTTTTATATAAGGGTTTACCATCATGCTTTCTATAGCATTGGCTTTGGAAAACAGAAAGATATTATTCTCCGTTTTAAGCTTCGCCATAGTAAGAATATCCTCTTTTGTAAATTTACTATTGCCCTCTACTTCAACAGTTTTAATATTCATCGCTGGAGACATCAGAATAAGGATAATCCCTGCGGCAATAAGAGCAATATAATATTTTAACCTGCTCTTTTTCATCATCACAGTCTCCCATTCAATTTGATAATTACGCCTGATTCGATACCGCGTTTAAAGCCTACAAATCATGCAGAAAAATGTCTTCTATCATTTTGATAAGAATATTACCGCCATATACGTAATATACTATATATTCTACTTTTATAATTATTCCATGTCAACTATTTATCGTCTAAACATGACGCCATAATAATTTATCAAAATGCAAATTTTTATTCTAAACCCCATTTATTACCATCTCGGCGCATTTTATTCCGTCAACCGCCGCAGACATGATGCCCCCTGCGTATCCAGCCCCTTCTCCGGCAGGATAAAGACCTGTGATATTTGACTGATGGCTTTCATTTCTCAAAATGCGAACAGGGGACGAACTCCTGCTTTCTATGCCTGTAAGAAGGGAATCATATTTTGCAAATCCTTTAAGTCTTTTATCCATATCCTTAATCGCGGTTTTAATGCCGAAAGATACAAACTCAGGAAGCCATAAATTAAAATTACCTAAAGTAACCCCCGGCTTATAAGTAGGCAAAACTTCATAAATTTCAGTAGATTTTATATTATTTAAAAAATCCCCCGTAAGCTGACACGGAGCCTTATAATTTTCTCCGCCGTAAATAAAAGCTTCTTTTTCAAGCTTTTGCTGAAATAAAACTCCCGCAAGAGGATTGTTATCTGAAAAGTCGCCGGGACCTACGTTCACAAGCAATGCGCTGTTTGAATTTTCCAAATCTCTTTTATAATAGCTCATGCCGTTAGTAACCACACTGTTTTTTTCGCTGGCAGCGGCAACTACAACGCCTCCCGGACACATACAGAAGGTGTAGGCACCTCTGCCTCTGGGAATTTTTGTGTTAAGCTTGTAATCTGCCGCAGGGAGGTCTTTATGGAATTTTCCATACTGGCTTTTATCAATATCAATCCTTTTATGCTCTATACGAAGGCCTACGGAAAAAACCTTCTGCTCCATAAAAATACCTTTATCGTAAAGCATTTTAAACGTGTCTCTTGCGCTGTGACCTATTGCCAATATACATATATTTGTTTCAATTATATATTTTTCTAATCGAATTAAATCTTCAATCTCCAGAGCCTTAAGCTTATTTTCTTCGGTAATTATTTCAGAAAGCCTGCTGGAAAATCGATATTCTCCTCCAAGGCTCTCAATTTCTTTCCGCATATTTTCCATGACAAAATAAAGCCTGTCTGTACCAATATGGGGCTTTGCATCATAGAGTATTTCTTCCGGAGCTGAAAATCTCACAAACTCCTTTAATACCTTATTTATTCTAGGGTCATTTATACCCGTTGTAAGCTTTCCGTCGGAAAAGGTTCCGGCTCCCCCTTCTCCAAATTGGACATTGCTGTTCTCGTTAAGGCTTCCCGTTTGAAAAAAATCATCTACATCTTTTTTTCTTTCGGATACCTTTTTTCCTCTTTCGATAATAATAGGCCTCAGTCCTGCCTGAGCAAGTATCAATGCCGCAAAAAGACCACAGGGGCCGCTGCCGACAATGACGGGGCGTTTTTTCGGAAGCTTTTGGGGGCTTTCTAAAACATAAATATTCTTTTCCATTATCTTTACGTTTTTTATATCTTTAAATCGGTCTTCGTTTTCGATTTCTAAATCAACGGAATAGATGTAAAAAATATCTTCTTTATTTCTCGCGTCAATGGATTTTTTACTTATGGAAAAGCTTCTAATATCCTTTTTAGAAATTTTAAGTATTCTACATACTTTTTCTGTCAAGCTTTCTTCCTTTAGGCCTATATGAAGCTTAATATTACTGATTCTAAGCATTGTTTTCTCCTTTGATGGCAAGGCCTGCGATTCTACCCGTAAGCCATGCAAAATGAAGGTTAAACCCTCCGCATAATCCGTTTACATCAAGGGCCTCGCCCCCTGCGTAAAGGCCTTTTACGTAGTTTGACTCCATGGTCTTTATATTAAATTCCGAAAGCCTTGCCCCGCCTTTAGATACTTGGGCATTTTTAAAACCTGATGTATCTAAGACGGTTAATTTAAACTTCTTTAAATTGCTTCCTATTTGCTTTAGCTGCTGGGGGCTAAGCTCCTCTGCCTTCATTGAAAGCTTCTCTATTCCCGAATGCTTTAAAATTGCCTGAGCGAGCTTTTTATTAATCGTTCCCGTTAGAAATTCTTCAAGGTTTTCATTTTTATAGGCTTCTTTTCTTTTATGAAGCATTAAAAGCAGTTCTTCGTATGAAATTTCCGGAAAGAAGTCAAGCTCCAACGTAATGTCGGCATTCTTTTCATAAAGGCTTGAAAGCTGCATTATGGCTATTCCTGAAAGACCGTAATCTGTAAAGAGGATTTCCCCTTCTTCTTTTTTCAAGGGCTTTGAATTTTTTAATATTGTTGCGCTTCCTTTAAATTTTATACCTGCCATGCTTTTGCAAAAGCCTTCTTTTATTTTTAACGGCACAAGGGCCGGTGAAATTTCCGTTATTTCGTGATTGAATTTTCTAAGGAGATGATATCCTGAAAAGCTTGCCGATGGTTCTCCTGCCGGTCCGCCTGTTGATATAAGGACGTTTCTGGCTTTAATTATTTCTCCTTTATGAGAGGAAATCTTAAATAAACCTTTATCCTTTGAAATATCCAAAGCTTCAAATTCCGTCTTTATTTCCACATGATTTCTTAAAGCCTCATTTCGAAGGCAATCTAAAACAGAAGATGCCTGATTGGAATAAGGGTATATTCTTCCGTCATCTTCATACCGTAAGAGAAGGCCCATTCCTTTAAAGAAATCCGCTATATCCTTTACGCTGCAGCTTTTTAGAACATCAGAAAGCTCTTTTCTGTCTTTCGTATCATAAAAATCTTCAGATGCATTCAAGTTTGAAATATTGCATCTTCCGTTTCCCGTGGCAAGTATTTTTTTTCCTACTCTTTGATTTTTTTCAAGTATTACAGTATTATCAGGGCAGGATACAGCCGCGGCCAGACCGCAGGCCCCTCCCCCTATTATTGCCGTATTGTATATCATAGGGTCTCCTTTTACCGTTTTATTAAAAGCCGCTGTTTATAGCAAATTGCAAATAGAGAGCAATAAAAACCGTATTTTTGAGATAATCTCCAGTAGGTTTTCTTACTTCTTTAAGACAATTTACTTTGGCAGCGGCCTAACAAAGATTTATGTTTATAAATTTTTCGTAAAAGTTCTGATAAATCTATTTATTGGACGGTACGCTCATTGCAGGCTCCATATGAAAATTCCATACTTTATTTGAGTATTCACCTTTTAAAAGATAATTTTCTATTTGGTCCGCTCTTAAAGTTCTGAAAACGCCTTCAAAGCTGTTGGCCTCTCTTGAGTAAAATATATTTTCAGCCTGCTCAAATCCTTTTTCCTTTAAAAATACAATACCGCTTTCAATAGCATCTTCAGACTTCATATCATTGCTTCCTGCTATGCTGGAAAGGTCAACCTTTCTTGATATATCCTCAACTTTAATCTTAGTGCTTTTAATATTAAGAGAGGTAATATTGGAAATATCAAGGCCCTTGTCGGCATACGCTTTTGAATCGAAAATAATATCCGTTCCTAAATTACCGTAATTATTCATACCGGGTATACTTATTTTTTCACCGGAATCCGTGATAAAATTAAGCTCTGATTCAATTTGTACTTCTGTTCTTTCTCCGTCTTCATCTTCTCCGTAGAGTACCAGAACGAAATAAGGGCCCATTTTCCCTAATCTTTCTAATATGACGGTATAGTCTCCAGAGATATAGGTTATTTCATTTTCACCGTTTTCAATAAAAAGCTGAGACGGATTTATTGTAGCTGAAGTCTCTGTTATTCTATATATATTTTCAAAATTTATATTTACCGTTCCGCTTAAGCTTCCCATAGGAGCTATTTTAGCATTGCCCACGATGGTATCGTCGCCAATATAAAAACGAGTATCTTCTTCGGAAATCTTTTTATTCGTCCCTGAATCGACGGTTATTCTTTCAAAATTATAATAATCCTCTCCGCCCATATATATTTTATAATTAACTGATGAGCCGGAAAAATTAAAGGATGCGTTTTCCATTCTTATTCCAGATTCCCCTTCGGAAACCATATTGCTTTTTGTATTTAAATATATTTGGGGAACAAGATATATAGAGCTTTCAAAACGGATAGGAAATAGCATTACCTCTTCTGTATTCTTATCTGTAAGCTCTAAAACAATACCTTTCGTATGAGAATTAATTGGTTTAAACCTTATTCTATCTGAAGTATAAGCCTTATCTTTAGCCCTAATCTCAGTGTCGTAAGTATTGTTATCATCGTCGTATAATTTTATATTATAATTACCCCAATTAATTTTCTGGTTAAAATAAAAGACGGTTTCTTCGTTTCCTGCATAAAACTTCACGATCTTAAAGGGATAATCGCTTTTATTTTCAACATCAGATTCATCAAGATAAATGAAATTAGCTCTGTCACTGGAATAAGAAGACTGAACTGCAATAGGAGCGCCTAATAGAATTTCGCTGTTAGGCAAATAAGCACTCTTAAGCTTATTTATAATATACACTCCGCCTATGATAGACACAATAAGCACCATCGTAAGAGCATAGGACATAATTAAAGGGGCGCTCATTCCTCTGATAATGCCAAAAATTCGTTTTTTCCCTTTTTCTTCCTCCTGAAAATCAAGCTCTTCTTCCTCGTCTTCGTCATCATCTTCTATAAGGTCAGATATGGTATCTATAGACAGCTCATTTACGTCTGAATGGTTTATTAGCCTGTCTTCTTCTCTTTTAACGATTTTGACAAAAGGGTCCTGCCTTTCAACATTATCATAAACAGAGACATCATTAATAAACTCAAGGTCCATATCCTCAAGCTCGCTCAGGTCGAAGTCAAAATCTTCATCAAACCCCAAATCTTCTAAAGTTATATTTTCCTGATCAGTTTCATTTAAAGACTTGGACATCATAGGCCCATCAGAAGCCTCCTCATTAATCAATTGAGAATGTAATTCATTTTTATCCAAATCAACCGTTAAAACCTCGTCAAGGGCATCGCTTTCAAGCAGACTCTGAAATTCGTCTAAATTCATTCCGCTCATGCTTTCAAAGCTGAGCTTATTTTTTATATCTTCAATCTTTTTAAATTCAGAAGAACCGTCTATATTTAATAAAATATCGTCTATTTCACTATAGGATAAAGCTGATTCATCTATATCAAGGACTTCTGCATCGGCGCTTAGACCCTCATTATCAGATTTTAAAGGCGCACCAATAAGCTCTGATATTTCATCATCGCTTAAAATCGCATCTTCAAAAATGCCGTCCTTGCTTTTGCTATCCACATAATCACCTGCCTGAACGTTTTTGCTTGCTCTTTAGTAATAAATCAGCAGTTTTATTTTTTTGAAGATTATTTATTTCTGCTGCTTTCTCAACGTTCTTATTTTTACCTTCTTTCCTATTTGCCCCATCAAGGAGAATAGATACATCATTATCTAATTCGGCAGTTTTACCAATTTTATTAATAGTCTCTTTGTTTTTAATAAATTTTCTCTTTATAAACGGGAATCTTCTGCTGGCGATATCCATAAGAAGAAGTATTATGGCAAGGATTAATATGATTCCGCCTATATTATAAGACTCATAAACTCTTTGGGGAAGAGGCTCGAATACATCGTCCATATTTTCTATAAATCTTCCCCCTGTAAGCTCCGCTATTTTCATAAGCTTAGCCTTACCCTGAGCGATATTTCTTATATCATATTCCGGAGAATAAGGTATGTTAAATCCTGTTACAATAACGCCTTCCTCTTGATTAACTAAGGTTTCAAGGTTCATAATATATGCGCCGGTATCACTAACAGGGATTTCCCCTTCATATTTACCGGGAGAAACTATTTTAAGCTGTGCATCTGTCTGTGTCATATCAGGAGAGATTATTTTTGCCTCTATGGTTTTTTCTTCGCTTAAATAAGGAAGGCCTACTAAAATACGGCTTTTATCTCCCATAGGCTCTACGGCCACCGTAATGTCTGAGCCTACCTGCTTTCTTAAAGCATAGCTCATCATATTTCTAAAAAGCCTTACTCCTTCATCGGTATTGATAAGCTTTGACGACCAGTGGCCGTTATAATCGCTTAAATAAGCGATACTTCTGCCAAGGCCGTATTGCCATGAAGCAAGAAGAGGGGCTTTGTCCTTGGCATAAAGGATAACATCTGCTCTTGGCTTTCCTGTGGAGTTAATAAATCCGCCGATGGAAGGAAGCTCGGAAATTCCCTGTAAAATACTGCCCCCTGAACCTATAATGGGATAAAACTCTTCATCATTAATATATTTCTTCCCTGCCATGAAGGTCTCTTTTGTAAATATTTTAGGTAAGTCGGTAAATTCATCACTATAATAATACCTTCCGCCGGAATCTTCTGCAAGCCTTTTCAGCAGAACTTTATCCGAATCCTGCCCCACAGAAACGGCAGAAAGGGTAATTCCCTCCGCTTTCATTTTGTTTATAATCTCATTATATCCCCTGCCGTCGTCCTGCCCGTCTGTAAGCAAAATAATATGCTTAAGCTTTGTATCGGAATTTTTCAAAACATTGTATGCTTCTGTAACGGCAGGAAGTATGGAGGTTCCGCCCCCGGGGGAAATATTTGCTATTTTGTTTTTTACATCTTCTTTTTTAGAGCCTAAAATATTATAATCGGAAACCCAGATATTTTGCGTATCAAAGGCTATTACACCGAAATAATCCTTTTCGCTTAATGCGTCTACGGAGCGTATTGCCGCCTCCTTGGCAAGCTCCAGCTTACTTATGCCATATGCTCCGCCGGACATACTGCCTGAACGGTCAAGCACAAGAATCATGCCTTGATTAGGGAGCTTCCCTTCGTCTTCAAGCTCCATAGAAACAGGGAGGGCTTCTTCAATCTTTGTACCGTAATAGCCTCCAAGGGCAAAGGAATTTTCGCCCCCTGTAACCACAAGGCCCCCTCCTGATTTAACATATGCTTCAAGGACCCCATCGGCCCCCTCCGGCATATCCTCTAAAGATATATCTGCCAAAACAATGCTGTCGTACATATTAAGGCTCTCTATATCTTCGGGAATCTCCATAGGGTCATAAACATCATAATATACTCTGGAATTTTCTATAATCGATGTTATTTCATCTCCTGAGCCGTCTTTTGACAGAATAAGAACTCTTGCCATGTCTTCAACATAGCTGTAGGCGTAGGAAGTATTGTTTTCATATATAGCGTCTTTTAAAGGGGCAAGCTCTGCTCTGTATATGATATTTCCTCCGTCTTCCATAACATCGGAAAACACAAGCCTGTTTTCCCCTTCTTTAAGCTCTATTTCTTCTTTAACTATAAGTTTATCATTCCTATATATCAATAGGTTTCCCGAATTTTCAGAAAGGCTGTAAATATTTACGTCTATTTGATAGCCTGAATTTTTATTTATGGCCTTAGGCACATTAACAGATGTTATTTGCGCCTCATCTGTAATATCAGAAGCAGTATAGTATACGTCTACAGGAATTGAAAGAGCGGAAAGGCTCCTTGCTGATTTTTGGGCATCGCCAATATTTTCGTTTCCGTCGGAAATAAGCACGATTCTTTTCTTGGTTTTTTCATCTATAATTGTGCTTCCTAGAGTAAGGCCGTCGGATATATTTGTATGAGAGCTGTTAACATAGGAATTAAAGTCAAAATAACTTACTTCCTCCGAAGGATAGGAATTAATTACCGCCCTTTCCCCAAAAGCAACAGAACCCACAATATCCTTTGCGTCTTTTTTATTGAATGCCTTATTTATCTTATCTATGGTTTCCTCCATATTTAATGAAACGCTTGATGACATATCCAGCGCAAATATGGTGGTGGTTTTCTCGGCGGACCTTTTTATATTAATATCAAGTAACGATACTATGATGAGGAATATAAGAAATCCTCTTATAATATCAGGCCGTTTTATTTTAAAGCCGTTTAAAACATACCATTCCGCCAGTATTACAATGAGCGCAATAATAATAAAGGGGTTTTTAAGCTCTATGCTTTTAAAGGCCTCTCTCAGCCCTTCGTTTAATGAAGAATCATAGGCCGTTTCTTTAAGGAGATTGCTTTCGTCCCCTTCCGGCGAAAGATTTATGGCAAAATCTGAATATATGGATTTTCCGTCAACTATCTGCTCCATAGTGTATATTCCGGGAACCTTCCCGTCAAGGAATCTCCCTGCCGGAAAGGGCGGAGCCAGCGTATAGGTTTTTTTATCGGGAGATATGATTTTTACGCTTTCGCTTCCGGGATAAATATTAAATTCTATGCTGCTATCCGTATAGAGCTTCTCTTCTTTTGATATTTTTTCAGGGACAAACCAGCCCATAAGATTATACATGAAAATAGGGAACTCTTTTTTAAGCGGAAAATCCGAATGATGCAAGTCAAAAGAAAATATAACGGTTTTACTCCCCTGCCGTTCCCCGGCCATTACAAGAGGCCCTTTATCAGAAGAAATAAGGGTGTTTGCCCAATCAGGCTCTTTTATAATTTTAGATTTTGAGATATCAAAATCGATATCTTCAATAAAATTAAGCAGCTCATTGTTATTTTTAAATACCTTATCTATTTCTTCTTCTCCCGAAACCTCAATAAATCCATTTTCCGCAGGAGGATTAAATATGAGCACATGGCCGTCTTCCGGCATTTTTTCAGGCAGTACACCGTCAAAAATATATAAATGATATCCGGATATATCTTCCATATTGCTTATATCTCCCTTATAAAGCTCCACGGAAGGAATAAGCCCTATCACATTTTCAAGGAAAATATTTTTTTGAGAAAATACGATAGTTTTCTCTGCATCTCTTTCTTCTATGACATCGTAATATACATTATCCGTTTCCAGAATATCCCCTTCCGAAAGCTTCGCCATAAGCCTTCTTTCTTCCAAGGGAACATCTGTAAAAAATATGCTTACTTCTTCTCCCGGCTCTGCCTGAAAATCCTTAATGTCAATAAGCCTTGTATCTCCATACAAGGCGATGCTGTCTTTTATTGTTTTGCTTCCGTAATTTTTAACCTTTACTAAAGAAACAATCCTGTCACTGTCAACAGAATGGGACATCAAAGTAATGGCAGAGTTATCCCCGGATGAACCTATGGGAAAATTTGAAACGGGAAGGTCTTTTAAATCAAAGCCGTAATCGGAAAAAACAAGAATCTGAGCTTCTTTATTATTGTAAAGAGCCTCTAAAATGTGAATAAGCCCTTCTTCGTCAACAGTTGAACCGGTAATATCTATGGTGTTCAGTTTATTTAATATATCCTTTTTATTATCTGTAAAATTTACCGCAACATAGGGCTCCTTCTGAGCCGATACAAGGGCAAATTCCCCGTTGGGAGAAAGCTCTTCCAAGGTTTTTTCAAGGGCTTTTTTGGCGCTTTCAAATCTGCTGGGAGATATGTCCTTCGCCTGCATACTTAAGGAAGCGTCTAAAACAAGGATATAGTTTTGAGACTCTCCTTTGCTCTTTATAAAAGGCCCTGCCAAAGCAAAAACCAAAAGCAGCGCAGCCAAAATCTGCAAAAGCATAAGAAGCTCTTTCTTTAGCTTTTGCCATGGCTTTTGAGAAAGGGTCCTTGATACCGCCCTTTCCCAAAGAATATTGCTGGAGCTTTTTATTTCTCTGTAGTTTTGTTTAAGCAAGTACATGGCAATAATAGCCGGTATGCTTATAAGGCCCATAAATGCCAAAGGATATAAAAAATTCATTTAACCACCCATTGCTCTTATAATATTACAGCCTGTTTTATTCAAGGCTTGTGAAATAGTCTTTTACAATTTCCTTCATTCCATAGGGGATATCATAATCTTCAAGGGTGTTTAAGGCTTCCTCTTTGTAATTGCCGTAGACCTGATCATATGGAAGCATTTCTCCCTTTTCTCCTATGGTCTGCTGAGTTTGCTCTTCGTATTGCCCGCTTTCTCCCACAGTACCTTCTATATTAATATCTGTATGGGCTTTATCCTGAAAGCCTCTTGAATATATTTCTTCATTTTCTTTATGGCCCTTGCCTGAGCCTTGGCCGGAAGAATTCCCTTGGCCTTGACTTTGGCCTTGACCGTTTCCGTTTTGACCGCTTTGGCTGTTTCCGTTTTGGCCGTTTTGACCGCTCTGGCTATTTTGGCCATTTTCACCTAAATTTTCGCCTTCTCCGGAATTACTTTCCTGCCCCTCATTGTTTTCTTTGTTTTCATTCTGGCTTTGGCTGCCGGAGACTGTCTGGTTAAATTTATCTACGGCTTTTTTAAATTCGGGATTATCCTGGGAAAGCTGATTCATAATTTCTCCGTATTCCGACCAAGCATCATTTAAATCGCTGATGCTTCCGCTATTCAAAGCATTGCTTAAGTTTTTGACATTTTCTCGAAGGGCATTGTCTTTCGATAAGTTTTCGGCTGCTTCATTAAAGGCCTCTGCAATCTCTTTAAGGTCTTCCGGTGAGGCATTTTTTAAAAGCTCATTAAGTGCTTCCATTTCTTCTCTTATTTCTTCCGTATTGCCGTTTTCCAAGGCTTCTCCAAGGCTTTTTGTAGCCTCGTGGCTCTTAAGGCTTTCTGCAAGTTCCTTTAAGTCTTTTTGCTCCGGTTTTTCTGCAAGCTTTTTAAGGCTTTCCTGGGCCTTTTGGGAAGCTTTCAGAGCTTCCGCTTCGGTTTTAGCGCTTTTAAGCTCTTTTTTAAGCTCTTTTATGATTTTTTCTGTGTCCTTAGCCTGTTTCGGATTGGCTTCTTTAAGAAGCTCCTCTTTATTTTCATCAATCTCTTTTATTTTTTCCAAAACCTTTTCCTTAAGGACCTTTCTTTCTTCCAAAACATTTGCTTTGGGACTTGGTACAAAGCCGCAAATAAATAATGCCGCCAAAGACAGTAAAAGGATTTTGATATAACTCCTTTTTATGGTGAGCCTGTATTTTTTTGTAAGGGCTCCGCTTTTTGCCTTATGAACAGCGTCCTTCATGACAAGGTCATACACATCTGTACCTTCTTTTACATAAAAGGCTGTGATAAATCTTTCCTTATAGCCGAGACTGTCTCCGGCAGCTGCGGCATCCAAAAAGCTTGGATATTTAAATAAAGCATAGAAAAGACTGACAGCAGCGCTTATGGTAATTATCCCCGCTATAATAAGTGCCCTGTCGGAAATGTATACAAACTTTGACAGCAGCAGAAGCAAAGCGGAAATAAATAATCCGCCGCTTACCCCCACAAGAAAAATATTAAAGGCTTTTTCTAAAAAAAGCTTTCGTCTTAAAGGCTTTAAAATACTTTTAAGCTCTTTCATATAATCACCTGACTATTTATATCGTTTTGACTTTTTTACAGGCATAAGGCTTCTCGATGTAAGATATATCATTAAGGCAATAATTCCGATATAGGCAAAAATACTGTAAACGTATATATTTAAAGGCCCCGTATTTGATGAATAATAATCTACGCTTGTAATGCCGTATATGATTTCCGTAGAATATGCCGTTCCAAACTGGCTGTCCATAAGAGAAAAAAATGAAAGGGCAGGGTTTAATACAATGAAAGGCATTCCTGCGATAAGCTGTATCGACAGATTGTTTGAAGCGAGATTATCATTAATTTTTCTAATACTTTCCGCAAAAAGGTAGAAGTCCCCATTTCCGTAAAGCATGCCTTCAAATATAACATAAGATATTGCTAAAAGGAAAAATGTGCCCGCTGTAAAGGCTAAAATAATAATATACGTTAATACAGTAGCCCCTATGGTCTTTTTAATAAAACTTGAAAAGAATATTGCTATGCTTCCTATGGTTGCCGAAACAAGCATGGTATAGCCCATCATGGCAAGAAGATTCATAAAAGAAAGCCCTCCGTAATAAAAAATAATGGCATATACAGGCATGGAAGCAACCATCATAAGAAGTATTGTAATGAGAGAGCTTGAAAGCTTCCCAAGGGCAATGCTTAAAGGCGACATCTTTGTTATCAGCAGGAGGTTCAAGGTCTGCTTCTCTCTTTCACCGCTTATGGCCCCTGCCGTAAGCGCGGGGGTTATCAAAAGTGCAAGACCGAATTGAAACCCGGAAAGAAAAGCATATATATATTTTGTATCCGACACTCTGAAAGAATAGGACGTTCCTGAGCTTGTGGCAAAAAGCGAAAGACCGGCAACCAAAGCAAGGACCAGAACGTAAAGCATAATTGAAATATAGGATTTTAAGCTTCTGAGAGAAGTCATTATTTCTCTTCTGAATACCGGGTTAAGCATTTGCGTTCTCTCCTTCCGTAAAAGCCTTTCCTGAGCCTGTTACTTCCATAAATATCTGCTCAAGATTTCCTTCCTTTTCCTTTATGTTGATTATGGGAATGTCTTTTAATATGATTTCTTTTACTAAAAGAGCAAAATCTTCGTCTTTTCCTTTGTAGGAAAATTCCACATTGTCTGTGCTTTCATAGATGTCTGATACGTCTGGCTTTTCTTCCAAAAGGGAAATAAGCTCCTGTATCTTTTCAAGAGGGCGTATATTAAATATTCTGTTTACAGAAAGGCTTCGCATGACGTCTGCCATGCTTCCGCTGATCATGATCTTCCCTCTGTCTATGATGGCAACATGCGTACACATTTCCGAAAGCTCCGATAATATATGAGAGCTTATAATTATGGTTTTCCCCATTTGACGAAGCTGCTTTAATATTTCCTTAAGCTCTATTCTCGCCCTTGGGTCAAGGCCGGAAGCAGGCTCGTCGAGAATTACTACCTTAGGGTCATGAATCAGGCATCTTGCAACGCAGAGTCTCTGTTTCATTCCTCTGGAAAGAGAATCTACATACTCTTCCTTCTTTTCCGAAAGGTCTACAAGCTCTAAAAGGCTTTCCGTAAGCTCTTTTCTCTCATTATAAGGAATATAATAAGCTCCTTCGTAAAAGTCCATATATTCCGAAACCTTAAGATTATCATAAACCCCGAAAAAGTCAGGCATATATCCTATTTTTTCCTTCAAGGCCAGGGGATTTTTAACCACGTCAGTATTGTCTATAAAAACTTCTCCCCCTGTAGCCGTAAGAAGACCGGACATTATTTTCATGGTAGTTGTCTTTCCTGCACCGTTTGGCCCTACAAATCCATATATGGCCCCTTCGGGAATGTTTAAGTTTAGATTATCTACCGCTGTAAACTTTCCGTACATTTTTATAAGATTTTTTATTTCAACCATTATTGTTCACTGCTCCCTTCAATCCTTATTTTAGGAAGCCCGACATTTTCAGCCCCTTGATTTACGATTCTTATTTTGATATATCCGTCTTCGTCAAAATAATCCGTGGCTGAATCTTCATATGGGGTAAACTTCAGTTCTTCCCACAGGTCGGCAGATACGTTATATATTTTAAACTCAAGCCTTTCCGGCGCTTCTGAAAGCATATTAAATTCCGAGAAAGTAAATTTCTTTATATACTCTCTTTCAGCAAAATGGAATATAATATCCGCCTGTTTGCTGTCATAAATATAGAGCATTTCTCCGTCATCATTATAATAATTATCAGCCTCTATATGGTCTATGGGAATCATTCCGTAATCAAGGGTAAAATCCCCTGTATATACTTCAAAAAACGGAAGCTCTGCCGTAATCATACTGGAGGTATATTTTATAGGGTTTTTCTTGTTGATATTTCCGGAAAATCCGCTTAAATCCGCACTTGTAAAGGCATAAATATGAGCCTTTATTTTGTCCTCCGTCTGATTGCCCGGAACAGAAGTATAGGTATAGTTCTTTCCTCCGTAATAATCCATTAATGTTGAACGCATATTGTCCTGCCATTTTTCAGAATTTGTTTTCTGCTCCCAGCCCATATAGCGATTTAACGCTTCATAATAATGGCTTTGAAATTCATAATTTAAATCGGGAGAATCTTTTCCTAGAATTTTCGTTTCGCCGGCTTTTATGGCCCCTGTTTTTATATAGCCCATATTGGATATTTCAACAATGGAATCTTCAATATCTATATTGGTATTGTTTTTAATTTCGCCTTCAATAGCACCGTTTATGAAATTAATATAGCCTTCCAAGGTACCGCCTAAATCAATATTTGACGAAAAGGATATAAGATTTGGGCTCCAGCTTGGATTATCATAATAAACGATTTCAGGCCTTGCCCCGAAAAGAGCCTTTGCGGAAAGCCTTTCCTTATCGTCTGTTTGGCCTATGCTTGTTCCCCTGTAATACCCATATTCATCTCCCATAAGAGAAGGCATATTCATTCCCTCTGCCATACTAAGCCTGATTTCTCCCTTTTCAGGAGTTAATAAAGCAATGTTTGAACGCACCAAGGCCCTGTCTATACCAGCAGAAGCCTCCACTACATTTGCTATATTAAGGATTGGCTTTTTATATACGGTTCCAAGGCTTATTAAGGATATGAATATGGTCAAAGAAACAGAAAATACAGGAATGATAATAAAGCCCTTTTCTCTTTTATCCTTTTTTCTTAATATGGCATAAAGAAAGGGACCTATGAATATAGAATAAATAATGATAGCTATATAAATATACCATATGGTAGGCCTGTCTTCGCTTGGAATCTGCTGAAGACTGTAAGCACCTATAATATAATCTGTATTTCTTGAAACATCTTCTTTAAGCACACCTTTTCTTTCTGCATATAAAACATAAGAAAGAGCCTTTGAAAGAAGCTTTTCTCCGCTTCCTCCCTGGAGGGCAAAGTCATAGGCGGAAAGTATAACGCCTCCCTTTCCTTTGCTTAATCCGTAAAAAATATCGCCGTAATTTCTGTAGTCGGATTTTAATATGCCTTCAAATTCTATTGCAGTAGTATCTATGGGATTATTAAGAGTAAGGTCTTCGTTTAAGATTTCTTTGTCAAAAAACTCCGTCATTTCCTCAGGGACAGTTTTATAGGAATATCCGTAGGAAGGGCCTAAAGGTTTCGGCTCCCCGCTTTCCAGTATAACAGAGATATCTGTAAAAAGGCCTTCAAGCTCGTTTATGGTTTTTTCTTGGGCAGGCTTTA
Source organism: Anaeropeptidivorans aminofermentans (assembly GCF_940670685.1). Classification (GTDB taxonomy): domain Bacteria; phylum Bacillota; class Clostridia; order Lachnospirales; family UBA5962; genus Anaeropeptidivorans; species Anaeropeptidivorans aminofermentans. The sequence continues at coordinate 2,602,151 of NZ_OW711693.1, forward strand.
TATTTAAATATCCATTCATGCCTTTTAATGTCTTACTAAAGTTTTTCCCAGTTCCTATTATAAGATAACCGCCGTTTTCAACCCATCTGAATATGGCGCTGATTTGGTCTTCTGAAAGCCTCGCCGTATCAAAATTACTGATAAATAAATAATCTAAATTTGAAAGAAGGCCATCGGAGGAGGGCATATCCTCAGGCTCAAGGAAGATAAAGCTGTTGCCGAAGCTGTCGGTTTCATAAGCATAACTAAGCTCTATATTTCTTAAATAGGAAAGGTTTTTACTTGTGTCGCTTACGGCTGCCCCCATATACTTTTCAGGGTTTACAGCAGTAGAGGTAAAAGCCTTTTCCGTAATTTTCTTATTTTTATCATTGTAAAGATGGGCTTTTACGGCCCCTGCCCCTATGGTGCCGATATTAATTTCCATTTCCACAAGCTTTGCCCCATTTTCAGGAAGCTCAACCGTATGGGCATAGGCAATGGCTCCCCTGCCGCTATTCATTCCCGAATTGGTCCTTATTTGAAGCTCACCTTTAAAGGGAGCGCCGTTATTTGTAAGTTTCACTTTTACAAGTGTAGGGTACCCGACCCTGTAAAGGCCGGAATACCCTAACTCTAACTCCATCTGAATCTGTGAAGAAGCGTCTTCCTGCGCTCCGTAAATAAAAGGCGCAATGGAGCCAAGTACCATGAGAAGTGCAAGAAAAATAGCAATGACTGCGGCAGCTATCCTCTTTTTTTCCTTTTTCTTATTATTCATTGTAACACTCCCTGTTTATCTATATTCAAGGCCGTTAAAACCCGTAAGCACTGAAACGCCCCTGTTATATTCGTGTATTTATTTGCTTTTAAGCTCCTCTAGGAATCTGCTTAGCTTCACATCGTTTCCATGGCGCTTTTCGATGGCAGAGATATAGAGATTTCTTTTGGCCCTCGTGACTGCAACGTATAAAAGCCTTCTTTCTTCTTCTATTTCGTAAGGCAGCCTGCTTTTTTCATAAGGTATCAGACCTTCTACACAGCCTGCAATAAAAACCGTATGATATTCAAGGCCCTTGGCCGAATGGATTGTGCTTAAGCTGACGCCATCCTTATTTAAGTCCTTAAAGTTTTCTTTTGTTTCTTCTACAATAGTCTCTACATGATTAAGATACGATAAAAAGTCATTATGGTTTTTTGAAGACTCGGTAATTTCGTTTATTATTTCAAAAAGCCCCTTGGGGTCTATTTTTCTGTATTCTGCAAAGCTTTTTATATATTCGTCATATCCTATGACATATCTTATGTATTTTATGGCGTCACAAGAGCTTTTTTCCTTAAGTACATTAAGGTGATACATAAGCTCCTCTACACGGCTAAGGATAAAGCTTTGAAGTATTCCCGGGGTATAAAGATAATCCATTAAAGGTATTTTCTTTGAAAGAGCATTTTTTATATGGCTTCTGCTTATAAATCTATTAGGCTTATTGATAATTCTTATAAAATCCTCGTTGCTTCTTCTATCCATGGCAAGAATAAAATAAGAGCGGATATCCTTAAATATCCAATGTTCATAAACAAGGGAAAAACCGTCTTTTATCTTAAAGGGAATATTCATATCCATAAATGCATCTGCAAAGGCTCTTGCCTGAATATTCGTTCTGTAAAGGACTGCAATATCATGATAGGAAATATTTTTAAAGGCTTTAATGATTTTTCCGATATTAAAGGCTTCTTCCTCTATATCTATAGACATAATAAGCCGCGGTTTTGTTCCATTGATTCCTGTTCCTTTAATGGATTTTTCAAATCTGTTTTTATTGTTTTCTATTATTTTATTTGAAAAAGCGATAATTTCGTCGGTGGAACGGTAATTTGTGCTTAGTATTATTTTTTCGGCGTTTTCATAATCCTTTGAAAAATTAAGCATAAATTCAGGCCTTGCGCCTCTGAATCTGTAGATGCTCTGGTCATCGTCGCCTACTGCAAAAATATTTTTGTGATTTGCCGAAATAAGCTTTATAAGGTTATATTGGGCTTTATTAATATCCTGAAATTCGTCTATAAGCACATATTGATATCGCTTTGACCATAAATCAAGTACAGAAGGATTGTCCCTTAAAAGAACATAGGCCTTTTCCAGCATATCGTCAAAGTCCAGCTTCCCTGCCACTTTTTTATATTCCTCATAGGCTGAAAATATGCTTTTAAAATAGTCGTTTGAGATAATCATGGAATTATAATAATCCAAATCAAGCAAATCATTTTTTATAAGGGAAATTTCTTCTTCAAGGCTTTCCATAAAGTCATCGCCTGCATAGGCATTTAGTTTAAGCTTATTTAAAATAGAAGAAAGAATATGCCGCTTTTCATTCTCTGTAAGAACGTCTTCAACTTTTACGAAGCTGTGGGCCCGTAAAATTTTAAAGAAAAAGGAATGGAAAGTAGAAATTTCAGCCTTTTCATAAGAGCCTATAAGCTCGTTAATCCGCTCCTTCATTTCAATGGCAGAGGCCTTTGAGAAGGTGATTACAAGAATATCGCTTCCGCTTACATTAAGCTCCTCTATTAAATATTTTACCCTGTGAGAAATGACTGTGGTTTTTCCGCTTCCCGGACCGGAAATAACCATTGCCGGACCGGTCACATGTTTCACAGCTTCCGATTGACTTTCATTAAGCTTAAGCCTCAGCATAATAACCTCCCTTAAAACGCAATAATTATAACATATATAGGCCTATAATTGAATGAACTTAATGAAAATTTAAGGGCTTAACAAAAGATGCCTTTAAAAAGGCCATAAAGGAGCTATACTTTTTCGATAGACTATTCAAATTAATTACTATATAATTATGATAGAAAGGGTGGTTTAATATGAGTGAAATAATAGATATAATACGGCCGTTTGCTATGTTTTGTGCCGTACTTCTTATAATACATTCCATACTGAAATTTAGAGGGCGAAAATACGGCAAGAGCTTTGAAGATTTTTTTGAAGAAGAGCGAAGAGCAAATTCCGTGAGAAAAAAGGAGATTCCTGAAAATATCTTTTACCTTCCTGAAAATTCCTTTCTTCAGGAACTTATGAATGAACCCTCTCTAAACGAACGTATTCTAAAGGCATTAAATGATTCCTATAAAAAATCCCAGAGAAAGATGCTCCAATTTGATCAGCCGCTTACCAATAATGAAATTAAATATGCCTACGGCACAGCCAATCTGGAAAAAATCATTTCTTACGAGCAAAACTATGAAAATTATTTAAGGGCCCTGAATGTTCTTGCAAGGGAATTAAAAGAATCTGGCAATTTAGATGCGGCTGAAAAAGTTTTATTAAATGTTCTCCATATGAAGCCTATGTTTTTTGAGCCTTACGGGCTTATAATAAGTATTTATTCAGAAAAAAATGAAAAAAGCAAACTTATTGAGCTTCAAAGACGTACTAATGACATGGAATCTATTTCTCGAGAGGACTTCCTTAAAAATAAAATTGAAAAATCTATTGAAAATGCCTTGGCAGATATGTATAGTTAATAAGCCCTGATTAGATTTCGGAGTTTTCTAACTGGCTTTCCGCATAGTTTTTCAAAACATGCTTAAAACCCATGGAGGAGAATAATATGAATATAGGTTTATTTACAGATACTTATTATCCGCAAATAAACGGCGTGGCAACATCTACCCGCATACTTGCAAAGGAGCTTAACGGCCTCGGTCACAAGGTTTATATCTTTACCACAACAGACCCTAAGGCAGAAGAAGCGGTCCCTTATGTTTTCAGGCTTCCCAGTATGCCCTTTGTGTTTTTAACAACTCACAGAGTAACCATGCTCTACCCCCCTAAGCTTCTGATAAATATGAAAAAATTCAAACTGGATGTCATACATACGCAGACGGAGTTTCCCATAGGAATTTTTGGAAAAGTGGCTTCAACATTTCTTAAAATTCCTTCGGTACACACTTACCACACGATGTATGAAGATTATGTCCATTACGTTGCAAACGGGCATCTGATAACGCCGAAAATGGCCCAGCGCTACAGCAGAATATTCTGCAACAGAGCAGATGCCGTTATAACCCCCGTACAAAAATCAAAGGATTCCCTTATTTCCTATGGGGTAAAAAGGCCCATATCCGTTATACCTACCGGCCTTGATTTTGAGCCTTTTTCAAGAGAAAAGTATACAAAAGAAGATATTGAAAAAACAAAGGCTGAAATCGGGGTAAGTATTGATGACCCTATCATCGTTTCCGTAGGCAGAATAGCACAGGAAAAAAGCATAGATGTGTTAATAAAGGCCATGCCTGAAGTGCTTAAAAATATGCCCAATGTAAAATTTGTAATCGTAGGAAACGGCCCCAAAAGAGAGGATTTGGAAAACCTTTCAAAATCCCTTGGGGTTTCAGAGTCCGTGATATTTACAGGTCCGAGGCCATGGGACGAAATAGGAAAATATTATCAGCTGGGAGATATTTTTGCTTGTGCCTCTACATCTGAAACTCAAGGGCTTACTTATATTGAAGCCATCGCAGCAAAGGTTCCCGTAGTAGCCAAAAAAGACAGAAGCATTGAAAATATCATCATCGATGGAGAAACCGGCTTCTATTTTGAAAGCAATGAAGACGCTGCAGGAATCATATGCAAGGCCCTTAAGGCTCCCGATAACAATAAAGCCTTAATCGACAGGGCATATGGCCATATACAGCATCTTTCGAGCAAGAATTTCGGGAAATCTGTAGAGCAACTTTATAAGGACGTTATAAATAAAAATAAAGACAAAGACCATTATTCATCTTATATCAGTGAATAATCCGAAAAGGCATTAGAGTATTTAGGCTTTAATGTCTTTTTGTATGTCCAGTTTGTTTTTTATGCCCCTGCAAGTATTTGCTTTAGAGAATATATAGTAAATTCAAAGTTAACCAGCAGCAAAGCCGTACATCGCTTGAATTCATATAAAATATTAGATTCATGTTGGTATTATCTGGTTTATTTAGTATAATCATAGTAGTTAATTAATTAAAAAATTCGGGAGTGCTTATATTGAAAATACTTTCCATAGGCGATAACGCCGCAGACTGCTATAAAGATAAAAATATATTTTTCCCCGGGGGAAGCGCTGTCAATACTATTATAAGCTGTAAAAGAAACGGCATAGAGGACTGCGGATATTTAGGCGTATTTGGAAACGATTTTGCAGCAGAACATATTGAATATGTACTGAAAAAAGAAGGTATTCATATTGAAAGATGCCGGAAAATATACGCAAAATCAGCCCATCCCCAAATCGTTCTAAAGGAAGAAGGCGCCTTTAGCTTCATATGCAGCCCACGGCAGACAAGTCAGCATCTTGTTAAATTAAAGCTCATTGATGAAGATATTGAGTATATAAAAAACTTCGACATAATTCATTGCGGCTTTTTTTCAAATATAGAAGAAGCGCTCGTAAACTTAAAGCCCCTCGGAAAAATATCCTTTGATTTTGCCTTTATGACGGATTTTAATTATGTTGAAAGCGTATGCCCTTTTATAGACTATGCTTTTTTTTCAGCTTCTCATCTCAATGAAAAAGAGCAGCTTTTACTCATAGAAAAATGCCATGCACTGGGCGTTGAAATCGTAGGGCTTACATTAGGCAGAGAAGGCTCTTTATTCTCTCATGAAGGAAAACTTTATACCCAGAGTATAAAGCCTTCAAAAGCTATAGATACTATGGGTGCAGGAGACGGATTTATAGGCTGTTTTTTAAGTACCTACCCTAAAACCCGCGATATGGAAGCTGCTCTTGAAAAAGCTTCCGAATACGCCGCTAAAATTTGTGAAAATCACGGGGCTTTCGGCTATCCCAAAGAAATTTATGAAGGGCTTCTTGATTAAAACTATCTTAGTATAAAACTATATTAAATTTAGATTCAACCCGCAGCAAAACCGTATATGCATTTTGACTCAAAACGTACTGTTTCCGAAAGAAATCCATGCTTTCAAGTCTAGCGGATAGGTTATGCTGCTTCTTTACAAGAAATTTATGATAAATATTATGTGAAAGGGTGAATATATGGATACAAATATGAGATGGTCTCTTGATGATTTATACGAAGGCTTTAACGAAAAATTTAAATCTGATATGGCGTCCTATAAAAAGGATATAGATGAAATAAAAGCTTATGCCAAATCCTCTTTAAACCAGCGCGATTTTGCAGAGGGCTTTGTAAAAAGGCTTACGGCTTTAGCAAAATACCGTATTCTTACAGATTATTGCCAGCTTACCTTAAGCACCGATACGAAAAATACGGAAGCCTTAGGATATCTTGATGTCTTAAACGATATTTCATCGGAGCTTGCAGGCCCTGAAGCAATATTTGCAGAGTATATCAAAAATACTGAAAACATCAATGCCTTAATTGAAGAATCCGCTTTTTTAAAAGACCATGAATTTTATATCAATGAGATAAAATCCGCATCAAAACATATGCTTTCTGAAAATGAAGAGCTTATTATAGCAAAAATGCGAAATACCGGCTCATCTTATTGGCTTAAGCTTTATGACCAGCTGATGGGGGGCTTATCCTGCGAAATCAATATAGACGGAGAAGAAAAATCCCTTTCCCTTTCGGAAATAAGGAATATGGCTTATGATGAAAATAGAGAAAAGAGAAAATCAGCCTATAATTCAGAAATTAAGGCCTGTGAAAAAATTGCCCTTCCCGTTTCCGCCTGTCTCAATGCCATAAAAGGAGAATCGATTACCGTATCAAAGCTTAAAGGCTATGAGAATGTCCTTCATATGACTTTGGAAGACAGCAGAATGGAAAAGGATACTCTTTCCGCTATGCTTTCCGCCATGGAAGAAAGTATGGAAGGCTTCCAAAAATATTTTGCTAAAAAAGCAGCACTTTTAGGCCTGAAGGATTCTCTCCAATACTATGATTTATTTGCTCCTGTGGGAAAATCAAGCCTTTCTCTAAGCTATCCTGCGGCCATGGAATTTATAATAGAAAAATTCAGTGCTTTTAGCAAGGATTTAGGCGAATTTGCAAGAAAAGCCTACGAAAGCAAATGGATAGATGCCAAGCCGAGAAAAGGCAAGGTGGGCGGAGCTTTTTGTGCGGACCTTCATCCCATAAAGCAGTGCCGTATTATGACAAATTTTCAGGAGGATTCCTTCGATGCTGTGCTTACATTGGCTCATGAGCTCGGTCACGGCTATCACGGAAGCTGCCTTAACGAGGAGCTTCCTCTTAACACGGAATATTCAATGCCCATCGCTGAAACCGCTTCCACCTTCTGCGAAACGCTTATATGCTTTGAAGCTTTAAAAACTGCCGAGCCTGCTGATAAGCTTATCATTCTTGAAAATTATATATCCGGCTGCGCTCAGGTTATCGTGGATATCTACAGCAGGTTTACTTTTGAAGATGCTCTTATGAAAAGACGTGAAGAGGGCTCTCTTTCCGTTAAAGAGCTTAATAATCTTATGAAAAACTCCATTAAAAAAGCCTATGGCAAGGCTTTAAACGAAGACAGCATTCACTCCTATATGTGGCTTATAAAGCCTCATTATTATGACAGCGGATATAATTATTACAATTTCCCCTATGCCTATGGTCATCTCTTTTCCTTAGGCCTTTACAATAAATATCTTGAAGAAGGCCCGAAATTTGCAGATACTTATAAAAAGCTCCTTGCCGCAACAGGCAAAAATTCTTTAAGAGACGTAGGCCTTTTATGCGGAATCGACGTAAATAAAAAGGAATTCTGGCAAAACTCATTAAACACCCTTTTAGGATATATAGAGGATTTTTCAAAACTCTAAATCCAATATCTTTATTCATACAAAAGCCTTTGATTTTTATCAAAGGCTTTTTTCTTTAAAAAGCACTTAAAAATTTTACTTATGGTTTACCAAACCTCTCTATATTCCTTAACCTGTACCTCTTATAATTTAGGCATAAAGCGGCTTGCTTCTCTTTGATTCAAGCTTGGTTTAATTAATAGGCAAAGCTGCCTCATTATTTATTTTACAGGGGGAATTACATTGAAAAGTTTTATTAAGAAAGCGGGAGCTGCTGCTGCAGTTATTGCGCTGACAGCAACAACCCTAGTAAGTGCGTCACTTAGTTTTCCTGCTGAAGCTATTGCCGCAAAAGAACAGGTTTACTCCGGAAAAGCACCGAAGTATATTTTTATGTTCATCGGCGACGGAATGAGCTATCCTCAGGTAACTTCAGCAATGGATTATCTTGGCGTTATGTCCGGCACAGGAAAAGTAGAGAGCAAGGATTTGACATTTACGGCTTTCCCTGTTGTCGGAAGCGCCCAAACATTTGATTCAAGCTCATTTGCTCCCGACTCTGCATCTACTGCAACTTCTCTTGCTACAGGGAAGAAAACCTTAAGCGGCGTAATCAACATGGACGAAACCAAAACAGTAAAGTATGAGACAATTGCAGAAAAGCTTAAAAACCAGCTTGGATACAAAGTAGGCGTAGTATCCTCCGTTAATATCAACCATGCCACTCCCGCAGCTTATTATGCGCATCAGGCTTCAAGGGGAAATTACTATGAAATAGGTCTTGAGTTAACAGAAAGCAAATTTGACTATTTTGCCGGCGGCGATTTTCTTTCAAGAACCGGAAAGAATAAAGACCTGAAAGATATTTATGAAGTGGCAAAAGAAAAAGGATATACCGTAATAAATACTGCAGAAGAATTTAAAAGCTTTAATGATAAAAGCAAAAAGCTTATAGCCATAACGCCTACACCAGCGGACGCTGATTCAATGAGCTATGCTATAGACAGAAAGGCAGGAGAAATTTCTCTTGCAGATTATACAAAAAAGGGCATAGAGCTTCTTGATAATTCTAAAGGCTTTTTCCTGATGGTAGAAAGCGGAAAAATTGACTGGACCTGCCATGCAAATGATGCCGCAACCTCAGTAAAGGAAACTATCGACTTTGATGAATCCATAGAAGCAGCAGTTGATTTTTACAATAAGCATCCTGAAGAAACTTTGATTCTCGTAACAGGCGACCATGAGACAGGCGGTATGACAATCGGATATTCCGGCACAGGCTATTCTACATACTTAGACCTTCTTGCAAGACAGAAGATTTCCTTTAAGGAATATGATAAGAAAATCGCTGAGTTCAGAGAAAACAAAGCATCCTTTGAAAATGTAATGGAAGATATAAGAATAAACTTCGGTCTTACTTTAAATACTTCACCCGAGTCTGCAAACACCAAGAAGGAACTTATTTTAACCGACTATGAAGTTGAAAGACTTAAAACTGCTTACAATCAGTCAATGCTTGACGTATCTGAAAGAGAAGTAAATCCTTATGACAGTCTTTACAGCGAATATGAACCCTTAAGCGTAACAATCACCCACATATTAAACAACAAAGCCGGTATCGGCTGGACCTCCTGGTGGCATACAGGACTTCCTGTTCCCGTATATGCAATGGGTGCCGGTCAGAATTTGTTCTCAGGCTTCTACGACAATACGGACGTTTTCGTAAATCTTAAAGCCCTCACTAAAGTAAATTAATATATAAGCTCAGCTCCGAAGCAGCCCGCCTTTAAAGCTCATACAGGCTTTTCAGGCGGACTGCTCGTTGCGATAAGACAATAAGAAAATAAACTTCATTACGGCATGTTTTAAAAATCAAACCTTAATTTGTTTTCATATTTAATCAAATATATAGTCAAATTGCTTTTATTCCATAGTAAGCATTTGGCTCTAAGTAGGTATAAAACAAGAGAAAAGCAATTTGACAATGCTGCGATTTTATTTAAATTCAAGTATATAGGAGTTAATAATGAAAATATCCGAAAAGTTCAAGAAAGACTGGCTTCCCGTTCTGGGAATAATTTTTTTAATGGCTGTAGTATTAATTATGCCTACGAAGTATGACCAAATTATATATGAAAATACGACTCAGGCGGCTGCCCGGGTTATGGCAGTTGACGAATCAAATATTACCACCTCCGGGCTCATTAAATTCGGTGAACAAATCTGTGAGATAAAAATACTGGACGGAAAATTCAAAGGTCAGGTAACAACCGGCATAAACCATTTATCAGGCTCCATGCGCACAGATAAAATGTTTAATGTGGGCGATAAGATATTTGTGGTTATTGATTATACAGAAGGTAATATACGCTTTGTAAATTTAATAGACCATTACAGACTGGACTTGGAGGTTATTTTGGCAGCCGCCTTTATGATAATAATTATTGCTTTTGCCGGTCCTGTAGGCGCAAGATCCCTTCTGGCATTTGCCTGCAGTATCGTATTAATCTGGAAAATCCTTGTTCCTGCCTTTCTTTCAGGATATAATCCCATAGCCGTAGGCATTTTCATCACAATTCTCCTTACTGTGGTTATCATCGGCCTTATATACGGTTTTGATAAAAGGTCCCTTGCCGCAATTTCCGGCTCCGTCACAGGAATACTCCTGACATGCCTGATGGCATTAATATTTACAAGGCTTTTCAAAATACACGGCGCCGTGATGGAATCCTCCGAATCCCTTCTTTATTCAGGATACGCTCATCTGGATCTGACGGAAATATTTATTGCCAGCATATTTATAGCCTCCTCCGGCGCAATAATGGACGTTGCCGTAGATATAACCGCCGCCATAGGAGAGCTCGTGGAAAAAAGGCCTGACCTTTCAAAATTTGAAACTATAAAATCCGGTATGTCCATAGGCCGCTCTGTGATAGGAACCATGACCACAACATTGCTTCTGGCCTATTCTGGGGGGTACATAGCGCTTTTAATGGTATTTATGGCTCAGGGCACCCCGATTTTAAATATACTAAATCTTAAATATGTATCAACGGAAATTCTTCAGACCCTTATAGGAAGCTTCGGACTTGTAGCCGTAGCACCTCTTACGGCAATAACAAGCGGTTTGCTTCTCGGCGCTTCTCACTCTCATGGTTCTTTAAAAAATGAAGAATTTAAAGAGAGCGTTGCAGAAAGCCGGAGCACAGTATAATCATTTTTAATAAATCTATCAATCCGCCCTAAAATTATAGTAAATTTCTTATAAAGAAGTAAGATAAATTCATTCACTACGAATCCAAAAACACAGCTTTCCTTCGGAAACATAGTGAAATTGCCTTTATAACTTAATAGATATAAGCCTTTCAACATATAAAATCAAATAAAGGCCATTTTACAAAGGCGCTTTATTATATTTCTTCTAAAACACATTTTTGAACTCTCTTAAATATACGGTTTTACTACTGTTTCACTGTAAATGTGCTATAAACCGCCCATATCCAATCAATAAAAAATCCCCTTAGGGGATTTTTATATTTCTTCTTTTATATTGGCCGAGGAATTAAACATAAAAAACCCTTCCAAAAGCAGCCTATATCTGTAAATTTCATCGGGGTCCTGCAAATCTGAATTTAAAATAACCGAAAGCTTCTCCATACGGTAATTAAAGGTATTCCTATGCATATAGCTTTCCTTAGCTGCCTGAGTCTTATTTCCGTTATACTTTGTATAATAATAAAGGGTTTCAAGCATAATCTCCGATTCTTGGCTTTCAAGCTTCAGAAGCGGTCTTAGCGCTTTTTTTATTATTTTCTGGGTAATTTTTCTTTCGGATATTTGTTTTATAAGAATAGCGGCATAGTATTCCTCTATGAATATTAAATTCTTCTCTCTGATAATCCTTTTTATGATTTCTCCGCATTCATCATGAAAGGCAAGCTCTTTTTTAAAATCGCATATGCTGTTAAATTCTTCTCCTACAAGACAAAGCAGATTTTCATTTTCATAAAAGCTTTCTTTCAATATTTCTTCTGAAATCACTTTCTTTATATGCTTTTGACTTCCGGAAATAAGTAGTATTAAGCTGCCCTTGCAGGTAAAGTTTATACAACTTCCTAAGGCGTGTATTTTTTCAAAATTAATAGTTCTTTTAGTATCCTGCTGAAATCTGAAATATATTTTAACTATGGTAAAGGGAGGCTTTAGGCATAGCCCGGGTTTTAACTCCCTAAGCTTGGAAATGGTATGTTTTTCCTCTGCAGCGTCGCTTTTATCCATAATTGATTTTATGCGCTCTTCTGTAAGCTGCTCTTTTTCTCTAAGCTTTATTATATAACCTGTAAGGGGAAATGTCACATCTACATAAGGAATATGGCTCGGCAAAGAAATAACGGGAAGGCCCAACTCATCTGCTCTTTTTATTACTTCGTCTGGAACTTTACTGATAAACCGATTTATTTTTATAATAATTCCCGCTGCCCCTTTTTCGGCTAAAGTTTCTATTATCTCTACTTGCATATTAATATCGTCCTTCATGGCATAGCCCATGGTAAGGAGCAGCATTCCTTCCTTAAACCATTTTCCGTCTGGGTCGGGAACTTCCATTACATCAATGCAAGTTACTATATTATCAAGGCCCTTTTCGCCTGCCACAAGGGTCCCTTCTTTAAGCTTACCTATTTTAAGAGCCTCTCTCATAACCAGTTCCATAATATCACCCTGTTTCATTATAGCAAATTACAGGGCAATAATATAGTGTCTGCAAAATAGCAGACACTATATTATTTATACTAAGCGAACTTAAAAAGGATATAAGCATAAACTTATAAGTCATTTTAAAAAGAATGCTTTCTTATCGCTAAAGGTCTTGTTTTCAAGCCTGTTCGCGATAGTATTTAATTATAGTTTTAAAGTATCAAAATATATAAAGGCCTTTACTTATTAAAGGAGACCATAGGTTTCATATCTTTCTAAATAAAGTAAATTTATTATGAAGAAGCAGCAAAAGCCTCTTCCCAGCAGGCTTTGCTACTGGTTAACTAAACTTACTATAAAGTACAAAATCCTGCATTCGATACTTTTACATACGCCTTATATTTTCAAGCATTATTCCCGAAGCAATAATTGGGTCAATAACGGGAAGCCCCGTAATTTTCCTAATATCTTCGGCTATTTCTATCGTAGCCATTCCTGTACAGGCCAAAGCAATGGCGTTTGAACCTTTTTCTTTCAGCAAAAGTGCAGATTTTAATATGCTTTCCTTATTTTCAGGCTTTAAAAGATCCATTGTTGTTTTCACATTCTCCGGTCTGATATAGTCCACAAGGCTTTCATTTAATATTGCTTTCATGGCATAGGGTATGGATTCCTCTATGCCCATTGCACCAATGCTATCACCATAGGCTCTCGCCAAGCCTGCACAGCAGCTTCCTGCAGCTAAAACAGGAATGTTTACGGCCGCTCTTGCTTCTTTAATAGCAGGGTCCGCCGCACAGCTAATGAAAATAACGTCTTTTCCTTCTCTTTCATATGCTTTAGCCAAAGCAACAATTTTAGGAACCGCTATTGCATCTGTTTCAGGGCTGTAAATACCATAGTCTTGATCTTCAATGCATCTGGATTCAATTTGAAGCCCTGAAAAATTCCGCATTAATATATCTCCATGCTTATTTAAGAGAATCTTATCTTTAAGGGTGACTACCCTTATAAGTCCTACATTTAATGTCATAATACCAAGCCTTTCTATGCTTCTACTCCGAGGAAATCAAGGATAGCGCCTATATAAACCTTTGTGCAGTCAATAACTTCCTGGGTCTGAACCGTTTCATTGTAAGCATGTATTCCTTCAAGGTTTGCGGGGCCGTATTGGAGCGTAGGAATACCTGCATATCGAAAGAACCTTGCATCGCTTGACGCCCACTGATATGTTCTTTGAAGTTCTATCCCCATTACGTCTTTTACATTTTCAGCAACCTTTTCAACAATTTCAGCTTTTGCGTCTGTGTGGTTGGGGTTTGAAAACCAGCTAAATGAAAAATCAATGCCCGGAACCCCGGATTCCTCTATTAAAAATGCTACCTTCTCCGCTACCATATCCGTAGTTACACCGAGAGGAATACGCATATCTATTTCTGCTTCTGCATAATCAGGAACCATATTTACTTTTGTTCCGCCGCTGATTCTTCCAAGGTTAAAGGATATATGGTCAAGAACATATTCCGCGCCCTTTTGCTTCAGCATTTTTTCTTTGGCAAGCTCTTTTGACTGAACCATTACCGCTTTTACATCTTCTGGAAGGTTTACCTGAATATCCTTTATCTTCTTTATGTTTTCTATAACCTTCAAAAGTCTTTCAATGGCATTTTCTCCTGCGAAAGGTGAAAGGCTTCCGTGGGCCGGTATTCCTTTTGCCCAGATTTTAAGCCATGTACTTCCCTTTTGGCCTATTTCGCAATTATAATGGCATGTAGGCTCTGCTATAATACAGGCATCTCCTGCTGCAATTTTATTTTCAACAAGCCACTTGGTTCCGTTTAAGCCGCTTACCTCTTCATCTGGAACGATTGTAAGAATAACCTCTCCCTGAAGCTTTATATTTTCTCTTGCTATAACCATAAGGGAATAAAGAAGACCGCCAAGGCCGGCTTTCATATCGGAAGCGCCTCTTCCGTAAAGAATTCCGTCTTTGATTTCACCGCTGAAAGGATCAAAATCCCATCCTTCTATTTTTCCTACAGGAACCACATCGGAATGGCCGTTTAAGACAAGCTTCTTTCCGTCCTTAGAGCCTATTCTTGCAACAATATTGGGTATATTAGGCTCAGGCCTTATGATTTCATATTCAATATTATATTTTTCAAGAAACGTACATATAAAATCTGTTATAATCTCCATTTCTCCCGGCGGGTTTTCGCTGTTTATTTTAATAAGATCGGAGCAAAGGCCTAAAACCTCATTGGGGTTTTCATCAATCATGGCCCATAGCTTGTTTTTTAAGTCTGTGTTCATTCTGTTTCCTCCTGAAATTTATTAATAAGCACACTCCGGCATAAAGAAACTGCCGGAGTATGCAGTATGTATTGATTGGTTTTTAAAATAAGCAGTATCCTTCAATAAATATGAAATCCCAGTGCTGTGCATTTGCTTTTCTCTTATTTTAAGTGTCTCAATCCAAATATTCACTTCGGAATAAAAGCAAATTCGCTATATGTTCTGATTGCTTTTCTTTTTGCCTGTTTCCCAATTGAACATACCGGGGAAGGCCTTTATGATAGCGGCAAATATAACAAATTGGAATATTGAATATAATACTGCGTACCATGCCATAGTAAAAGGCCATGTGGGATAGAAAGGATACAAATCAAGCAAGAAGGAATTTCCTGCAGTAAACATCGGCTGTTCCACAAAGAACTGAAGCAGGAAGGTAAGTACGCCAAATACAATCCATCTTTTCTTAGGGTCTTTTATCCTTAATATAACATATTTCCACACAAGGGCCCAGTAAATGCCTTTAATAGGCTGTGCCCAAAGGTCTACTACGGGGGTTCCCGAAGGGATTCCTCTGGCTACGCCTACGATAGCGCCTACTAAAGGGCCTCCTGCCATGCCTGCAAGGCAGGGCATAAGTGCACCTGGGTCCATTACCAAAGGAGGCACAAGGGGTATTGCGATACCCAACGCCCTAAAGGCAAAGGCGGCGCCTCCAAATGCGGCGGTAAGGCCTATTTGATTGGAATTCAAATATTGTTTTCTTTTCTTTGCAGCTTCCATTTCCATCCTCCTTTTATATATTTTTAGCCTGTATTTGATTAAATCTAAATGGTATCATTGTCAAACGGAACAGGAAAAAATCCTGAATGGATTAAAATACCATTACGGCATTTTAATCTTACCATATGACTGCAGCAACAAAAACCATATATTTTATACTTATTGAAGCTGAAAACACTTACGGTGAATCTAGATAAACATTTTCTTTATATTCAACAAAGAGCTTTTCACCTTTGTTGAATATAAATGGCTTAAATATAAGTTTTCATTACTGCCTTAATCTTCTTTTTCTTTATTACTTTAGAATAAAAGCAAATTAACTATATATCAAAATCAAAGTATCTCTAAATTAACTGAATAGTAAATTAAATACAAACTTTCTTTCAAGGAAGGGGTAATTCTTTGACATATAAATAAATCCTGCAAGAAGCCCAATAATAATAAATATTATAACAACATCTTTCATCTTTAGGGAAATTTCATTTCTATAGGTTCTGTTTTCAGGAGCATAGGTAAATCCCCTTGCTTCAATTGCTCTTGATATTTCCTTCCCTTTTAAAAGAGAAATAAATAAACCTGGAACGATTACAGGAACATAGGCCTTTATCTTTTTAAAGACATTTTTACTCTCAAAGCTTGCCCCTCTTGATTTTTGAGCTTCTATGATGGTTCCTATTTCGTTTTTTAATACCGGTATGTAAGAAAATGCGATTCCTATTGCTATGGATATTTCCGGGGGAACGCCCCCCTTATTTAAAGCAAGGATAATATCTCCCGTAGGTGTCATCGTAGTTATAAGGTCTGCTATCCATATAAATAATATGAATTTAAGGCCGTTTCCAAGGCCTGTAAGTATGCCTGTGGCGGTTACTGCAATGCCCCCTTTAGAGAAAATATAAAAATAAACCGGCTCCCCTACCTCTGGTTCTGCAAAGGGGAAGTTCAGCAGGAAAAATAACACAAATGCCAGAAGCAGCGGCTTTGTATTTTTTGCTATTGTTTTTGCAGGTACACCGGAAACCCTGTACAGCGCATAAATAAGCACCATAAATCCAGTGGTTATGAAAGGGTCCTTTATCATTACGCCTATGAAGATAAGGCCGATCATCATAACCATTTTTGTTCTCGGGTCTAATTGATACAGGAAGGATTTTTCTATATCAGTCATTTTCATTCACCCCCAAAACATCATCAAATACTATGCCTGCCTCCGCCAAATCAATTGGCAAAGGCTCTTTCATTCCTAATTTAAGCATAGCCTTTGTAATCTGAGGCGGCTCAAGATTAGACTGTTTTAAAAGCTCCTCCTGGGCAAATACCTCCCTTGGCGTCCCTTCCGCCAGGACATTTCCGCTGTGCATAACCACAAGTCTGTCGGAATATTCTGCGGCAATATTCATATCATGGGTTATTACAACAATTGTTTTATCATATTCCTCATTGAGGGATTTCATAAGGTCCATCATTTCACGGCTCTGCCTTGGGTCCTGGCCTGTAGTAGGCTCGTCAACTACAATAACATCAGGGCTCATGGCGAGGATAGAGGCTACCGCAACCTGCTGCCTTTGCCCCTTACTAAGATTATAAGGGTTTTCTTCAAGAAGGTCCTCTATTCCTAAAATTTTAGAAACTTTTTCAACTACTTCTTTTATTTCCGAATCTCTTACGCCTAAATTTTTAGGTCCGTAGGCTATTTCGTCCCATGTTCTTGATGAAAATATCTGATGGTCCGGGTTCTGAAAGCAATAGCCTACTTTGGTTGAAAGATAAGAAATCGTATGGTCTGAAGTTTTTTCGCCGAAAATCAGCACATGGCCCGAAGTCGGCTTTAAAAGACCGTTAAAATGTTTTACTATAGTAGTTTTCCCCGAACCATTCTGGCCTACGATGGATAAAAACTCTCCTTCGTATACCGTCATATTGATTCCGTGGAGTATTTCCGTTTCCGGCACGTAAGAGAAATGAACATCTTGAACCTCAATGGCTTTTTTATGAAAGGTTCTGAATTTTTTAAAGCTTTTTTCCTCTGTTTCCTTGTTTATATTAAACTCTTTTCCATTTAAAGCCTTACGAAGCTCATGAAGACCTTCGTCAAAATTAGTCCGAATTTCTATAGAAGGCAGATTTCTATTTTTAATAATTGAAAGCATTTGGGTAAGCTGCGGCGCCATAACGCCTATTTTATTAAGCCTTTCATAATTAAGCATAACTGCTTTCGGAGAACCGTCATAAACAATTTTACCGTCGTTAAGGACTATAATACGGTCTACAAAGTCTATTACCTTTTCTATTTTATGCTCTACCAGAACAACCGTCTTATGGGCCTCATTTGCGATTTTATCCATAAGTTTCAAGGTAAGATCGCTTCCTAAAGGGTCAAGATTCGATGTAGGTTCGTCCAAAACATATATTTCAGGCTCCATTGAAAGCACAGATGCAAATGCAACCGACTGCTGCTGCCCTCCTGAAAGAGCCTGAGGCGACCTTTTTCTAAAATTCCCCATGTTCACATAGTTAATGTATTTGTCTATGGAAGCATTGATTTTTTCTACAGGCAGTCCCTTATTCTCCGGTCCAAAAGCAATTTCATCTTCAACCGTCGGATTAATCAGCTGACCGTTGGGGTCCTGAAAAAGCATGCCGGATATAAATGCAAGCTCTCCTATGGTTCTCTCCTTTGTATTTACCCCGTTAACAATAATATCTCCCTGAAGCTCCCCTTCAAAAGAATGGGGAACAATGCCGTTAAGCATATAGCATAAGGTAGATTTTCCGGCGCCGGAAGGGCCTGTAAGAAGGACGGTCTCTCCTATTTTTATCTCAAGGCTGACGTTTTCTATTGCCGGCTTCTCTGCCCCCGGGTATCTGTAAGTTACATTTTCAAATTTAATAGCAGGCTTGTCCAATTGTAAATCACCTTTCTTGTGAAACCGTATTAAGTAAATTTTACAGTCAAACAAAGATGAATTCCTTTGATGCTTTTATAATTTGGCTGTATTTGCGGCTTTTAAAATAATTTTCATTGAATTATAGTAAATTTAAAGTTAAACAGCGGCAAAGCCGTATATTCACGAAGGCTCAAAATGTATCATTTCCGAAGGAAATCCGTATTTTTAAGCCTGATGGGAATAGGCTTTCGTTATTTCTTTATAATAAATTTACTATATTTACCTTCCTAAGCTTATTCCGCACAGTAAATAATTCATAAAGCATACTGCTTTGTTTTCTAAGATTATCCAAACTTGGCTATTTCTTTTTTGTCGTTCTTACAAGATAAATCCCCAGCAAAGCGACTATTACAACCAAGGCAATATAGTCCCATGGGTGTATGCCGTTAAGAAGCTTTGCGCCCTGCTGATAAAATACTCTGAAAAGTATAAAAAATACAAACATCACAACTAAAAGCACGATTCCGATTACATTTTTCTTGTTATTATCGTCCATTTAATTTCCTCCCCTTCTAAAATAATTAACAGCAGTATGCTTCTTTATAAAATGCCGGCTGGCTTAAGGTTGATTTATGCTAAGTGAGCGTCTTTTTGTAGTTAATAAACAGCTTTCACCTTTGTTAACCATAGTAAATTTCAAATGAAACAGTAATAAAAATCGTATATTTTGAATGGCTTAAACATAGAGCTTTTATATGTTTAAGCCGTTTATAAAAAATAGATTTTTATTACATCCTTCTGTGAAATTTATTATATAGTAAAATAGATTTTTGCTGCTGGCTTAAGGCTATTTCACTATATAATAAAAACTGATTTTATTTACAGTATATCTTATTAACAGCTTATATAATATGTACATCTCTAAACAAAAAAACATACGCTTTATGTGCAGTATGTGTTTTAAAAAGATTTTCTTTCTATTTACAGTATGCAGATTTATAGTATATCTTCCTTTTTACCTTTTCCAAGGCAATCTTTTATCCAATCCTTTGTTATGAACACTTAAAAAGCAGATGCCTAAGGCATCTGCTTTTATTGATACGACTATACTCGAATTAAAGTAAAATAGTATTGTAAAACAAATTAATTATGGTTTTTCTTACTTGCCTTAACCTTGTTTTGCTTTAATCTAAATCATTGATTTCCTTTACCCTGTGGCATGCGACAAAATGCTCCGGGGTAGCCTCTATAGGCTCGGGAAGCTTTTTAAAGCATATTTCCTTAGCATAGGGGCACCTTTTTGCAAAACGGCATTCGTCTTTAGGGTTTATGGGAGAGCTTATTTCTCCCTTCAAAACGTTTCTTTCTTTTTTGGCTCCTACAATAGGAACGGGAACGGCCGCAAGAAGAGCCTTTGTATAAGGGTGAAGCCTTCTGTGGAACATTTCCTCGGAATCTGCAAATTCAACCATCATGCCCAGATACATAACCATGATATTATCGGAAATGTGGCGTACAACAGACATATCATGGGTAATAAACATATAAGTAAGGCCGAATTCCTCCTGAAGGTCCTGCATAAGATTCAGAATCTGCGCCTGTATGGAAACATCAAGGGCCGAAACCGGCTCGTCGCACACGATAAATTTAGGGTTCAAAGCCAAAGCTCTTGCAACACCGATTCTTTGGCGGCGGCCTCCGTCAAGCTCATGAGGATATGAAGTGGAAAGCCTTCTTGCAAGGCCTACAGTATCCATAAGCTTCGCAACGCTTTGGTTAAGCTCTTTTCCGCTGTGTTTATTGTAAATAATAAGCGGCTCCGCTATCAGCTGGCCTACGGACATTCTGGGATTCAAAGAAGAAAAAGGGTCTTGAAATATCATCTGCATATCTTCTCTTAATTTTTTAAGCTCACTCTTATTGACATCGCTGATGTCCTTGCCTTCAAATATGATTTTGCCTTCCGTCTTCTCATGAAGATGTATAACGGTTCTTCCAAGGGTAGATTTTCCACAGCCTGATTCACCTACAACCCCTAAGGTCTTTCCCCTGTCTATACTGAATGAAACGCCGTCAACGGCATGAAGATTGCCTCTGGGGGTATTAAAATATTTTTTTAAGTCTTTTACTTCAAGTATAGGGGCCATTCTACACACCACCCTTCTTCATAAGAACACATTTAACGAAATGACCCGGCTCTGTCTCAACCGCATCTATATTTCCCTTGCGGCATTGATTCATAGCATGAGGGCATCTCGGCGCAAATGCACAGCCGTCGGGAAGCTTTGAAGAGTCCGGCATAAGGCCTGCTATAGGCTGAAGCCTGTGAACCTTTTTATAGAAATTGGGGATGGAGCCAAAAAGCCCCTGAGTATAAGGGTGCTGGGTATTATTATAAATATGCTCCAATGTTCCGTATTCAACAATATCCCCTGCATAAATAACCGCAACATTATTGCAGACCTCCGCCACAACCCCAAGGTCATGGGTAATAAGCACAAGGGAGGTATTAAACTTTCTTTTCAGGTTTTCAATAAGTTCAAGAACCTGCTCCTGAATTGTAACGTCAAGAGCCGTCGTCGGCTCATCTGCAAGAAGAAGGGCAGGATTACATGCAAGGGCTATGGCTATGACGATTCTCTGCTTCATTCCGCCGGAAAACTGGTGGGGATATTCTACATGCCTTCCCCCTTCTATGCCTACAAGCTCCATCATTTCCGCAGCTTTAATAAGGGCCTCTGCCTTTGATACCTTTTCGTGAAGGCGTATAACCTCAGATATTTGATGGCCTACTGTAAGCACAGGGTTTAAGGCTGTCATAGGGTCCTGAAATATCATGGATATTTCGCGGCCCCGGATTTTTCTCATGGCGGCTTCCGACTTTTTGCAAAGGTCTTCGCCTTTATAAAGTATTTCACCGGAAACAATCCTTCCCGGAGGATTTGGCACAAGATTCATAACCCCTAAAGCAGTTGTGGTTTTTCCGGCTCCTGTTTCACCAACAAGGCCCAGGGATTCGCCTCTTTTTACGGAAAAGGAGATGCCGTTAACCGCCTTTACTACGGTTTTATCAACAAAGTAATGTATCGTAAGGTTTTTTACTTCCAATAAATTATCGCTCATACTTCCTCCTTATTGTTTTAACCTTGGGTCAAGAGCATCGCGAAGCCCGTCGCCAAAGAGATTAAAAGCAAATACCGTAAGCATTATAGCAAGGCCCGGAAATGTGATAACATGCCAGTAATCCCTTATAAAGCTTCGGCCTGTGGAAAGCATAGAGCCCCACTCAGGAGTAGGCGCAGGAACGCCGAGGCCTATGAAGCTTAAGCCGGAAACACTTAAAATAGCCGTAGCAATACCCATGGAAATCTGAACTATGATAGGAGCCATGGCATTGGGCAGAATATATTTATACATAAGCCTGAAATCGCTCGCTCCCGTGGCTCTTGCCGCCTCTATATACTCCTGGTCCCTTATGGTAATAACGGAAGAACGGGTAACGCGGGCAAAAGCAGGCATAGAGCCTAAGCCAATGGCAAAAACAAGGTTCATGATGGAATTTCCCAAAGCCGCAACGATAGATATGCCTAAAAGAAGGTTAGGAACAGCCATTAAAATATCCATCAGCCTCATAAGTACATTATCCGTAACACCGCTATAGAAGCCGGCAATACAGCCTATGGAAACGCCTATAACAGTAGATAAACCGATTGCTAAAAGTCCTATGGCAAGAGAAATACGGCAGCCCCATATGATTCTTGTAAACATATCCCTTCCAAGCTCGTCTGTACCCAGAATATGCTCAGGAGAAGGAGAGAGAAATTTCTGAGATAAATTTATTGTAGTATAATCAGGCCCGGATATTTGGGCAGGAAATATAGCGCAAATGGCAAGAAGCATTATGATAACAAGGCCGAAAACAGCCGCCTTGTTCTTTGCAAATCTTGCGATAATTTCTTTCATCTGCCCTCTGCTGGATATGGAAAATTCTTCGTCATAGTGATTATCTCCCATATTATTCACCCGCCTTCTTCGTATGGTTTTTAACGATGGTTGAAACTTTCGGCCTTACGTACTGAGACCTTATTCTGGGGTCAACATAGGCATAAAGCACATCAACAACCAAATTACATAAAGCCATAACAAGGGCTATAAAAAGAATTCCTCCTTGAACAAGGGGCGCATTTTTTACGTTTATAGCCTGAATAATAAGATTTCCAAGACCCGGTATGGCAAAAACAACCTCGCTGATGGCAGAGCCCCCAAGGGTTCTCCCGAAGTTAATTCCTATGATTGTCATAACGGGAATTATAGCGTTTCTAAAAGCGTGAACACCGATAATAACCATTTCCTTCTGGCCTTTTGCCCTTGCAGTTCTTACATAATCCTGGCGAATTGCTTCAAGCATACTTGACCTGGTCATTCTCATGATAGATGCCGCCGATGAGGTTCCTACGGTTATGGCGGGAAGCACCCAATGCTTCCAGGTTGTGAAGCCGGAGGACGGCAGCCAGTTGAGAACAACGGAAAACAGTATAATAAGCAAAAGTCCCTGCCAGAAGTTCGGCATAGAAACACCGACCATGGCAAATACCCTGGCGAAATTATCCCAGAAAGAATACTGCCTTACGGCCGAAATTATGCCTAAAGCAACTCCCAGCACTACGGCCAGCAGTGTACTGAATAAAGCAAGCTTAAAGGTCGTGGGAAACCTTGTCAAAATTTCATCTATTACAGGCTGTTTCGTCGTATAAGAAATACCTAAATCTCCCTTGAGCGCATCTTTTATATAATTAAGGTATTGTATAAAAAACGGATCATCCAAGCCATTTTGCTCGTTAAATATAGCTATATCCGCTTCCGTAGCCATATCCCCAAGTATATATTTGGCAGGCTCTCCGGGAGAAAAATACATCATGCTGAATACCAGCAAAACAACGCCAAGCATTATAGGTATCATCATAAGTATTCGTTTCCCGATAAACTTAAGCATGTTATGTAACCCCTTTCATCGTTGGCAGTAAGCCGCAGAATTTACGGCACTGCTCCAGATTGCTGAAAATGCGATACTTCTTTTATAGATATGTATAGTAGCTTTTGCACTGCTTTCGGCATATTTTTAAATATGCCTTATACAGCCTAATAAATTTATTTTAATTTCTATAAACAGGCCGGATAAAAACAAATAATATCATCTGTTTATTTTAAAAAAGCCCGTTTGCCGTATTTTGAGACAACCGGGCTTTGGCCCGGCTGCTCATAATTACGGTAATTGAACTTCAAAAAACATATTTATTTTAAAGCTTATGCATGTATTTAAGTAAACCTGTAAAACCCCATTTTAGATTTATCAGTTTCTTTACCGCTATTTCCTATTCGTAAACAACCCATTCAGGTATATTCTGGTAAGCTATTCTTGAGGTAAATTTGAAGTTCTCAATTTTATCGCTTACGCCGTAAATCGTGTCAACCTCTGCAAAGGGGATTGCATAACGTTTTTCATAGAGGTAATCTTGAATGTCCGAAAGGGCTATCTTACGTTCATCAAAATCGTAAATTGTCTTAAGATTCTGAAGCATTTCTTCAAGCTGGTCATCATTAGATGAAATTCTTGAAGCAAAAGCCTTTTCATAAATTATAAGTATATTTGAAATTTCGTTGGCTGTGGCTGTACGGATAGAAGCTTCCCATGGTCCCTGTGCTTCTCTTGTAGCCAGAGCGCTTTGCTCAATACGCGCATTTACGCCGATTGCCTGCCAATAGGCCTGCACTATCTGAGCCATTCTCTGATAATCCGTTCCCGGAAGAATATGAAGTTCTATATCGAATCCGTTAGGGTATCCTGCTTCTGCAAGAAGCTGTTTTGCCTTTTCCGGATTATATTCCCAGCCGCCCATATCTTTCCAATGCTCAACGATTGAAGGATAAACCCCTGTCATGGCATGAGCCGTTCCGTCAAAGGCGCCGTCTGCCAAAGCAGGTATATCTATGGCGTAGGATAATGCATAACGAACCTTCTGGTCAGAAAGAATTTCATCAGGCATATACATGGTTATCAGGTAATATTTTTCGGAAGGGCCGGATTCGATATGGTATCCGTCAATTGCATTCACTCTATCTTTATCGCTTCCTGCTATGTAAAGAGAGATATCTGCCGCCCCTGTTTCAAGCTCTATAACTCTGTTTGTAGGCTCTGCAACTACCTTGAATACAAAATTAGGTGTTTTTGCAGGTTCGCCCCAGTAATTATCGTTTCTTTCAAGGGTAATTGAAGAGCCGCTTACCCATTCTTTCATTTTATAAGGGCCTGTGCCTACAGGATTACGTGCATGAGCTTCTTCTCCCATTTCCGTCATGGTTTCTTCGTCGCCAATCCATGTACGTCCGTTTGCAAGAACACTGAATATAGGCGCATAGGGGAAATGCATAGCCAATACTACCGTATAATCTCCCTCTGCAACTGAATTGACCTCATCATACCAGCTCATGGTAGACTGAGACGTTGAATCCACTTTTGTTCTTGCAAAAGAGAAAAGTACGTCTGATGCCGTAAATTTTGAACCGTTGGAAAATACAACGTCATCACGAAGCTGGAATTTGATATGGGTATCGTCAATCCACTCCCAGCTTGTGGCAAGCCTTGGAACAGGCTCAAACTGGTCATTTTGTCCAACAAGGGAATCATAAATTAAGTTCATGATAATATTATTTGTTACGCCGTTTCCTCTTCTTGGGTCCAATGTATCAGGCTCAAGCTCATTAACGAGAACTATCGTGTCTTTAACCTTTCTGTCAGCGTTAGAAGCAGCTTCTGAGGGCTTTGCTTCGCCTGAAGGAGCCGCCGATTCCGTAGATTGTTCTTCCGAAGGCTTGTCTGTTGTTTCTCCGCCTTTTCCGCCACAGCCTGCAAGCATACCTAAAACCATGAAAAAGCTTAGAGCAAGTGCTAATCTTTTTTTCATATTTTTCATTTCCTTTCTCTCATGTTTTATTAAATCAGTTTGTTTTATGTATAATTCCTATACATAGGACATACATTATTTGACTTTACGGCCAAATAAGTATAAACTGCATTTAACCTGCGGTAATTGACTGTAAAACACTGGGGGACAGGCCTTTTATATTCTCAGGCCCTTTTACTGATTTAAATTTATGTTTTGAGCAAGCTAAGCTGTAATAAGTCTTTACGGAAATTTGTTCAATTGACATGTTATATAAAAATTTTATATAATGATATACTGGTCATATAAGTAATTATTGGTTTTATATGTATTTATTCCGGTTTCAATAAGATTATTTATTATGTACATATATAGGGGGGTCTGGTACTGTGGAAATACAGAAACTCATTTATTTTATAAGTTTGGCCAACACACTTAACTTTACAAAATCCGCTGAGGACAACCATATAACCCAAGCAGGAATGAGCAGACAAATCTCCTCAATAGAATCTGAACTGGGCGTCACCCTTTTTCAAAGAAACAGCCGAAAGGTTAAGCTTACCCCTGAAGGGGAGGAATTTTACCTTTATGCCCAGAGCATAATAAATAACTATAATGAGGCCATAGAAAGAATAAGCAATATGGATTCTAAGAAAGTTACCCTTCGCATAGGCCTTGGGCCATATGAGCACGCCCTTGCCCAGCCTGTTATTGAAAAATATACCAAAGAGAATCCTGATATAAGAATTTACTGCCTTCAATACGATTATACGAATCTTGTCAGTCAGTTTAGAAAAGGAATGCTTGATATTATGTTTTGTATGAATACCTGTGCTGAAAAAATTCGCTATGCAAAAACGATTAAGCTCTTCGGCGGAGATTGGCTTACCCTTTGCAGCAAAACTTCACCTCTTCTAAAAATACAAAAACCTACTCTTGCTGAATTTAGCAATCAAATCTTTATAAACCTTGAAGCAAGCTCCGAAGATTTTCAGGCTGTTGAAACCGTCACCTTAGGCTTTAAGCCGGTCTATACTGTACGAACAAATACTTTAAATGCTAAAATTGCTTTGACTGCTGCCGGGGTTGGCATTTCAAGAGTTCCTAAATTTTTAGAAGACCTTATTCCGGATACCGTGGCGGTTTTGGACTGTACCTATCCTTCCGTGCGCTGGTTCGTCTGCTCATATCTGGAGCCTAAAAAGCAGGATAGCCCTGTTAATTCGTTTATTGAAATTATTAAGGAGCTCTATCCTTAAATTTATTTATGATTGCCTGTGGATTCTATCGTCCCACAGGCAATGCTTTTTTAAAATACTATCTTTTCTCGGCGATGATGCCTGGGATATTGGCTTCTATCAAGCCGTCTACGCTCTTAAGGGCTGCTTCTCCCCTTGCGAACTTCTCTCTCATTTCAACTTCTCTTTTAACCGCTGCCTCTGCCTTCTCAAGATGCTCCTCATAATTTTCAGGATTCATTACTACAACCCCGTCTGCATCTCCGAAAATAATATCTCCAGGATTTACTGTAGCGCCCCCGCAGGACACCGGGATATTATATTCCCCTGAAACCCCCCATACATTTGTTGTAACAACAGATGTACCTGTGCAGAATACGGGGAAATCCATTTCTGAAAGCCAAAGAGAGTCTGTAGCCATACCGCTTGTAACAATGCCTGCCATTCCTAATGCTTTTGCATTTCTGGCAACCATTTCTCCGGTACTTGCATATACTTCGTCTCCTGAATGATCTATTACGATTACAGAGCCCTTCGGTGCTTCCTGAAGCGCTTTATAAAGGGCGCAGGAGTCTTTTCCTAAAAGCTTTACGGTATAAGCAGGGCCTATCATTTTAAGGCTTTTATTTAAAGGCTTAACTTTTGGGCTCATAAATCTTACGCCAAGATAGTGGCCATAAGTTGCAGGGTCTGTAGTCATAAACCGATCTGTGAGTTCTTTCGTCCATTCCATAACTATTTCACCTTCCTTATGGTGTCATAAACATCGCCTCTCCGATTTACAAGCATCGGAAGCATTCCTCTTACTTTATCAAGATAATCAAGGTCTATTTCCGCCATTGTAACGCAGGCTTCTTCTCTTGCTTTGCTTATGATTGTTCCCCATGGATCAACTACTAAAGTAGCACCGAAGGAATCTGATTTTCCTCTCTTCTTGCCAATCTGGGCAGAGGCAACGATATAGCATCCGTTTTCAACAGCTCTTGCTTTTAAAATGGTCTCCCAATGGTCTTTTCCGGTAGGGGTTGCGAAGTTTGCAGGGGTAAAGATAATATTTGCCCCTTGGAGAGCCAAATATCTGTAAAGCTCTGGGAAACGTATATCGTAGCAAATAGTAAAACCGAAGTGACCAAGTTCCGTATCGAGGGTTACCATTTCATCGCCGGGCTTTATTTTTGCAGATTCCTGAGTTAAAGTGCCGTCGGGAAGGGTTATATCAAAGGTATGGAGCTTTCTGTATTTTGCAACCATCTGCCCGTTAGGGTCTAAAAGAGCTGTGGTATTGTATTTTCTGTCTCCGTCGGGATTGACTTCCGCTATGGAACCGCAATGTATCCATACTTTATGCTCTCTTGCTTTTTCTGCCATAAGGCTTATCGTAGGGCCATTAGGAATTTCCTCAGGAGCTTCCTGTCCGTCATCTATAACGTTAAATACCTCAGGGAAAGAAACTAACTTAGCGCCTTTTGAGACTGCTTCATCAATGAAGCCGCAGGCCGCCTTTAAATTGGCCTCCTTATCGTCTCTTGTATCCATCTGTACTACACCGATTAAATATTTTCTCATATATTTTCCACATCAGCGGCTTTTGCTTTAAAAGCAGCTTTTGTGTTTACACCTCCCATGTTATTTTAATAAATATTTTTAAATTATATCTCCCATTTAGCTTCCATAAACTCAATAATTCTGTTTACGCATTTTTCTACTATTTTTTCGCCCTTTTCTCTTGTGCCCAAGGTTGCGTCTCCAACGGTTGCATTCGGTGTTTTTTCAGAAATAGGTACATAATGGTTTATATCTGTAAAATCTCCGGTTTCAGGCGGAGGGGTAATGCAAGTTGCCTTATCCATATCTACAAGATCCGGTCTTAAATAAAGCATAACAGAAGTTCCGCATTCGCTTGCATGACCGTGGGCCATTCTGCCTTTCATGTCAAATATATCGTCACCATGAAGCGCTGTAAATCTCCACCAGTCAATCTGAGCAAATTTAATTCCTTTTTCAATCTGGTATTCCATGGCAACAGATGAAATCGGCGCTACACTTGCGGCATGCCCTGTAATAAAAAGAAGGTTCTTAAAGCCGTAATTAACTAAATTATCAATAAGTTCCTTCATCCACATACGATAAAGGGCGGGAGAAACTGTGATGGTTCCGGGATAATCCAAAAGAGCGCCTGAATCCGCAATCTCTGTCATAGGGGCAATTAATGCGCCTGTTCTTTCGGCGATAAGCTGTGCTACTCCCTCTGCCGCAAAACCGTCTGAGCCCATGGGCAGATGAGGGCCGTATATTTCACATGCGCCTGTAGGAATAATAACCGTGTTGGTTTCTTTCCTGCGCTTGTCAAATTCTACCCAGCTCATTTCTCGTATTTTGTATGTAGCCATTTAATACCTCCTAAGTTTTATTTACTAAATAATCTTACATAAGCTTCGTATGTCATAAAAATATCATAACCGAGATTTATAGTCAATTATATTCACATATGTATGCAAATATGGAATACATGTATTACTTCATTGTATAAATCAACAAAATTATTCTAAATAATTAATTTGATTAGTGAAAGTTGTTGCATTTATGAGTTGTAGTTTTTTAAAACCTGTTTTTTTGAATTTAATAAGAAGTAAGAAATATACAATATTTTGTATAAATAAGAGATTATTGTTACTATTTTATCAATGATTGTTAATTTTAATCATTATATGTTAAATGGGCAAATATTGCAATAAATTCTTTCATACTCCTGCAAACATAATAATGCAATTTTTAACTTCCATAGAATTATTTCATGTAATTCATCAACACTTCAGATACTTTTCAAATAATCGGTCTTTGTAAATATAAATCAGAAATGAATAATTTCATCCTTTAAGCTTCTATATTCTGTATTTTTACATAAAATAGCCGGCCTAATATTAGGCCGGCTATAATTAATTATAAATGTCTCTATGTACTTATTCTTCGCTTTCCTTAAGAACAAATTCCTTAAGAAGACCGTTAAGCATTTCTGACTGGCTGAAAAGCTCCTCAGAAGCGGCAGCGCTTTCTTCAGAGGTGGCGGAGTTGGCCTGAACAACAGCTGTCATCTGATTTATACCGTCATTCAGCTTGTTGATGCCTTCTTCCTGATCTTCACTGGAAGCATATATATTGGAAATCAGCTTAGAAACATTATTTACATTGCTTACGATTGTACCGAGAGCATTTGATGTGGATTCAGCTATCTTAGTACCGTCGTTAATTTTATTAATTGTATCGTCAATGAGCATCTGGGTTTCCTTGGCGGCGTTCTGGCTTCTGCCGGCAAGGTTTCCTACTTCTTCCGCTACAACGGCAAAACCTCTGCCGTGCTGCCCTGCTCTTGCGGCTTCTACAGAGGCGTTAAGAGCAAGTATATTGGTCTGGAAGGCAATATCGTCTATAACCTTTATTATTTTTGCAATGTTATTTGACGATTCTTTAATCTGGTTCATAGCTGTGAGCATTCTGCTCATTTCCTGCTTACCTGCTTCTGCATTTTCCATAGAGGCTTCCGCAAGATTATTAGCGTCTTTAGCGCTGTCTGCGTTAACCTTTGCCATTTTATTGATTACTTCTATGGAAAGATTAATATCCTGTATGGTTGTAGCCTGTTCTGTAGCACCTTCAGCAAGTCTTGTGCTTGATTCTGAAATGTGCTTTGCTCCGGAATTTACTTCGCTTGCCGCAAGTAAAACATTTCTTACTACGCCGTTTAAGCTTTCATTTATCATGGTGATAGAATCTTTTATTTCAGCAAAGTCGCCCTTGAAATCCATATCAACGGAAACATTGAAATCACTTCTGGCCATAGTTGATAAAACTCTTGATATTTCCGTAATATAGCTTGAAAGGGATTCTATAGTTAAATTAATGGCTTCTTTCATCATGTAGAAATCGCCCTTGTAATCGCCTTCAACGCTTACGCTGAGATCTCCTGTGCTTACGTTTTTAAATACGCCTATGGCTTCTCTTATAGGCTCTCCTACGGCATCTACAAATCTGTTAAGGTTCTCAACCATTATAAGCCAGTCGCCTTCAAAACCTTCTGTCTTGGCATTGGCAGATAAATCTCCTTCCAATGCAGCAGCTGAAAGAGCGTTTATTTCAGAGTTAATTTCAATAAGCTTTTCTCTAAAGTTATCTATTGTTCTGTTTGCTGTGGCAAGTTTTCCAGGGAACTGTTTCATCTCCGCATGGAAATTACCGCTTTCGAATTCTCCCATGATTTTAATTGCCTCTGTAAGATATCCTACATAGGAATCTGCCATGGAGTTCACCTTTGTAACCATATCCTGATAAGAGCCTGCGTACTTTTCAACTTCCATAGCATAAAAATAATTACCTTCGGCATGCTCTCTTGTCATATCATTAAGATCATCTATAATCATTTTGAGGGTATTGGTTATTTTTATAAACGCCTGATAAACAGAGCCTATTTCGTCGTTGCTTGTGTTCATGAAATTAACGTTGAGATTACCCTCTGCAATTTCGTTGGAAGCAGTAATCAGGTGGTTTATAGGTTTAATCTTTTTAAGTATTTTCAAAAGGGAAACTACCGTAACCAGAAACATAATGCCCATTGCGCCAAGGCAGGCATAAAGAATCAGCATGGCGTTCTGCCATTGAGTGTCAACGTCATTTTGCACTCTGCTTAAAAGCGTTGACTGAAAGGTATTCAAAGCATTTTCAAATTCAGTCTCAAGATTGCTGTAATTATCACTGAATAAATTATTCCTTGCTTTTACGATTGCATGTTCATTTTTGTAAAGGTTCAAGGATTCAAGCTCAACTTCTACCATGGTATTTGAAATTTCCATGACTTTATTGATCTGAGCCTCTTCGTCTTTTGAAAGCCCTAATGTTTTAAGATTTGACAGTGTTACATCGCGAGTTTTTGTATTGTTAACTTCGCTTAAATAATTTTCGTAATACTTATTTTCTCCGTAAAGTACATATGCTCTTGCCTGGGTTGAAAGAAAGTTCTTTACTTCGGTAAGTTTCTGGCTCTGCTGAACATATCTTACCTGCCCTGCCAAAACTGCCTTTGATTCATTAAGCTGGTTGATAAGAATGTATCCAAGGCTGATAATACCTGCGGAAAGAATAATAAATAAAGTAATTATACTTTTTACAAAACTTGAAATCTTCATATACTCCTCCTCAACTATGTGATCTTATATTAAGTCATTTAATCACATTCTTTATCGACAAAAATTGCTCAAAAAATTATCAATAATCACAAAACAAAAAATAATAGTTAACTTATACATAAACTTTCAGTTAACTTTCACGCCCTTTCTTTAACTTTCATATAATTTACCCTGTATTGGTTGAATTTTCATATACTTTGTACTAAATTTAAAGGAGCGGAATAAATCCGCTCCTTTAAACAATATTAATAATTATATAATATACTTTATTATTATTTGTCTCTTAGCTGTATATTAATCTTCATTTCAAGATTTTTAAGAATCTTCTTCATCTGCTGAGAAACTTCTTCGTCTGTGAGGGTCTTTTCATCATCTCTAAATTCAAGAGAATAGGATACGGATTTAAACCCTTCTACAATCTGGTTGCCTTTATAAACGTCAAAGAGGCTTAATTTTTCAAGTATTTTACCGCCTTTTTCCTTAATTGCTTTTTCTATCTCCCTTACAGAAACGCCGTCCTCTACAAGCATAGAGATATCTCTTGTAACAGAAGGGTATTTGGGAAGGCTCTTATATTCCTTTTTAGCACTTGAAAGCTTGATAAGGTATTCCATTTCTATTATGCATATATATGCCTTTTGAGAAATATTATAATTTTTACATACTTCCGGGTGAATTTCTCCTATATATCCTATTTCATCTTCTCCTGAGAAAATTCTTGCTGTTCTATAGGGATGCATATAGGCAATATTTTCTTCCGGTACATATTCTCTTTCTTCATGAATATTTAAATATGCAAAAAGCTCTTCAATTACGGCTTTCATGTAGAAAAAATCCTTTTTAGCCTTCATATCGTAAAAGCCTATGGATAAAATTTCTTTCTCTGAGGGAAGCTCCGTCATCGGCACAGATTTCGGCAGATATACCTTGCCAAGCTCAAATAAAAGGGCTTCTTCGTTTCTTTTGCTGAAATTATTAGAAAGAGAAGTAAGCAAGCCGTTTAATGTGGTGGTTCTCATGATACTGAAATCTTCCCCTAAGGGGTTTGAAATCTTTGCAGCAGTTCTTAAAGGAGAATCGGCCGGAATATTAAGCTTCTCAAAGGCTTTAGGGCTCTCGAAGGAATAGGTCATAATTTCTGAAAATCCAAGGGCCGCCATAGCTGAAGCCGTCTTATCCTCTACAATTTGCTTATGATTTCTCTTTCCTACGGTTTTTCTTCCCTTTTCGATGGTTGTATCTATTTTATTATAGCCGTATAATCTTGCAATTTCTTCGGCAATATCTGCTTCTCTTTCTAAATCAGGGCGGAAGGTAGGGATTACAGCTTTATTTCCTTCAACTTTGATATCAAGTCTTTGAAGCATTTCTGCCATAGCTTCTTTTGATATGTCCGTTCCTAAAAGCTTGTTGATGCCTTCAGGGGAAAATTCCACATAAGAAACTTCTCTCTTATTGGGATAGCAGTCTACAACGTCCTTTACAACCTCTCCGTAACCAAGCTCCTCAACAAGCTGAACGCATCTGTTAATGGATTCTATGGATTGGTTGGGGTCAAGGCCTTTTTCATATTTTGCAGAGGCGTCTGTTCTTAAGCCCAGCTTCTTTGCCGTCACACGGATATTAGTACCGTTAAAATTGGCAGACTCGAATAAGATGGCTCCGGATTCTCCCGTTACCTTGGAGTTCTGCCCTCCCATAACCCCTGCAATGGCAACAGCCTTATTGGGGTCTGAAATCACAAGCATGGAAGAATCGAGATTTCTTTCTATGCCGTCAAGGGTTGTTATTTTCTCGCCTTCATAAGCGTTTCTTACGATTATTTTGCCTTCATCTATGTTTTCTATATCGAAGGCATGCATGGGCTGACCCATTTCAAGCATAACGTAATTTGTAATATCCACAATATTATTAATAGGGCGTATGCCCGAAGCCGTAAGCTTATGGCGCATCCATTGAGGTGAGGGGCATATCTTCACGTTTTTAACGACTCTGGCAATATACCTTGGGCAAAGCTCAGGGTTTTTGATTTCAACGGAAACCATTTCGCTGATATTGCCTTCGCCCTCTTCCTTAAGGCTTATTTCAGGATATTTAAGTGCTTTATTATAAGTTGCGGCGGCTTCTCTTGCAAGGCCTAATACTGAAAAGCAATCGGGCCTGTTGGAGGTTATCTCAAACTCAACCACATCTTCTTTTATCTGAAGTATTTCGCAGGCATCTTTCCCAAGCTCTTGAGGCTCAGGGAAGATATAGATGCCGTTTTCAGGGGCTTCGGGATAATCATGGGTATCGTATCCAAGCTCTTCAATAGAGCAAAGCATTCCGCAGGATTCAACCCCTCTGAGCTTTGATTTTTTAATCACTTTTCCGCCGGAAACCACAGCGCCGTCAAGGGCAACGGGAATATAATCCCCTTCTTTTATATTATTTGCTCCCGTCACAATCTGAATGGTGCTGTTTCCGATATCAATCTGAGTTATTACAAGCTTATCGGCATCGGGGTGCTTTTCTATCTTTAGTATTTTTCCAACAACGATATTTTTTATTTCAGCCCCAAGACTTTCAACAGTTTCAACCTTTGAGCCGCTCATGGTCATATCTTCAACAAAATCTTTCATTGAAGCATCTATATCTACATATTCTTTAAGCCAAGAAATAGGTATATTCATGTAATTCTCCTCCTAAAACTGCTTTAAAAATCTAACATCGTTTTCATACATAAGCCTTAAATCAGGAATATTAAATCTTTGCATGGCAATTCTTTCAAGGCCCATACCAAAAGCAAAACCGCTGTATTTTTTAGGGTCTATGCCGCTCATTTCAAGAACTCTCGGATGAACCATACCGCAGCCCAGAAGCTCTATCCAGCCGGTTTGCTTACAGGTACGGCAGCCCTTTCCGCCGCATACAAAACAGGATACGTCCATTTCGGCGCTTGGCTCCGTAAACTGGAAATGGTGGGGTCTAAAGCGAACCTCTGTATTTTCTCCTAAAAGAGCCTTGGCAAATACATTCAATACGCCTTTTAAATCGCTCATAGTGATATTTTCATCAATCACAAGACCTTCAAGCTGATGGAAAACCGGAGAATGGGTAGCATCTACCTCATCGGAACGGAAAACCCTTCCCGGAGCTATGATTCTTATGGGAAGCTCGTGGGTTTCCATCGTCCTTACCTGAACAGAGGAGGTCTGGCTTCTTAAAACAAAACCGCCGTCAACGTAAAAGGTGTCCTGCTCATCTTTAGCAGGGTGATTTTCCGGGATATTCAGAGCCTCAAAATTATAATAATCAAGCTCTATATCCGGCCCTTCCGCTATTTCATAGCCCATGCCCATGAATATATCTTTTATTGCATCAATGACAAGAGTAATAGGGTGCTTATGGCCTAAAGGCCTTATTTTTTCTCCGGGCATTGTAACATCAATTTTTTCAAGAAGGATTCTTTCGTTTAATGCGGCTTCTTTAAGCCTTTCAGTATGCACAGATACTGCATTTTCAAGATGCTCACGAAGCTCGTTTACAAGCTTGCCCATTTTCGGCCTTTCTTCTGCCGACAAAGCACCCATGGATTTTAAAAGCTCAGTAAGTTCACCCTTTTTTCCTAAATATTTAATTCTAAGTTCTTCTATGTCTTTTAGGCTCTTAGCGTCATTAAGAAGCTTCTCCGAGCCAAGCTTAATTTCTTCAAGACGTTTAATCATACTACAGCTCCTTTTCATAATAATAAAAAAAGCCTCCGTCCCAAAAGGGACGAAGACTATTCGCGGTACCACCCTAATTCCGGCAGAAGCCGGCACTTAGCAAACGTAACGTGTTTAGACGCAAAGGCTTACTGAATAGTTCAGCCTTTGTGCTCCAGCGGGAAAGTTCAGTATACTTTTCCAAAAGACGCTTGCAGCCGGTGACGTCTTCTCTCTTATGGAAAAATGGATATACCTAAAGGGCAATGCCCCCTCGCCATCTTAGCATTTATCCAGCAAGCTTTAAAAACGGTATTTTTAAGCCTGCATGCTCCATAGTTAAGGACTTTATTCTCAAATCCTCAAACTACAGCAATTTTAATTTGTAGTATACCAGTTTTATCGAATATGTCAAGGGTATTGAGGTAAAAAGTCACGGCAAACACATGAAAAATATATTAATTTTTAACTTTTAGCGCCGCAGATTTTATTCATTTTGTCCGAATTTATTTCAGATAAAATGCAAAGGCATTCAAAGTTTTAAAGGAACTTTGGGGACTTTCCCACAGGAACCTCATCAAAAAATTATTTTTATAAAAATTTTGGCCCCTGTTAATAGTAAATTTATTATAAAGAAGTGGCAAAAGCCTATTCCCTGCAAGCCCAAAAACACGGATTTCCTTCGGAAACGGTACATTTTTAAGCCTTCGTGAATATATGGTTTTGCTACTATTTAACTTTAAATTTACTATAAATTTAAGCAAGGGCCTTTTCAAGCTCTCCTATTTCACTATAGGGATAAAGTCTTAAAAGCTCCTTATACTGCTCGTTGGTAAGCCCTTGGGTATTTACATAAATATTAATTTTACCCTTTGTATCGGCTTCCTCAAATTTCTTTTTAATTTCATTAAATTCTTTATCTTCCATTGTTTTTTTATCCTCCTTCTCATGTTTTTTAAATATTTCATAAAGGCCCATGGCCAGCAGAAAAAAGCCGAAAGCTTTCCTTAAAAGCTCCCCTTCCATTTTAACTGCTATAAAGGCCCCTGCAAAAGCACCAATAAGCCCCCATATCACTAATTTCGGCACAAGCTTTTTCTCAATATTGCCATTTTTCCAATGGGAGATAATCGCTATTATAGCCGTAGGTATAAAATATATGAGATTAATATTCTGGGCTTCATGCTGCTCCATGCTATAAAAAATTGCAAGGGCAGGGATTAATATGGTTCCGCCGCCTATGCCCATTCCGCTTATAATTCCAGATGCAAGCCCTATGGCTATATACATAATCATAAAATCATCCTTATGGCTGCTGCTATCATAAAGGCACCAAATATTTTGTGCAGGGCTTTTCCTGAAAGCTTATTTAAAAACTTAGCCCCTATATAGCCTCCCACAATGCCTCCTGCGGAAATATAAAGAACAGCCTTGTAATCAATTTCGGTTTTTCCCATGTAAACAAACAGGCTTAATACAGTCAAGGGAAGTATGACGGCAATGGCCGTAGCATGGGCTTTGTGGGCGTCTACGCCGAGAAACCTTTCCATGCCCGGAACCACAATAGTACCGCCGCCGGAGCCAAAAAGCCCATTGGCAAGGCCTGCTATAATTCCTAAAGCCGCCGTTTTAATTTTATCCACAAAAAAACTCCTTCCGCGGTTATTGTTTACACTCCGTTAAGTTTAAAACTATCCAAGTCTTGAAGTTTTGAGCTTAACATTCCACTATATAGCCGGCAAGCTTTTATCTGATTGCTTATATCAAGCTGCTTTTAAGTTTGCTGACTATATACAATTTAACAAGCTTTTTTGAAATTTGTTAAATATATTATAGTATCCCACGAAAGAAGTTTTTTATTTAGATATTCTTGATTAAATATGAAATCGTATCATTGTCAATTTGCTTTTCTCTTATTTTATGTTCTCTATAGCTAAAAACTTACAGGGTCATAAAAGCAGATGAATTATTATATATAGTAAATTTCCTATAAAAAAGTAACAAAACCTATTCATAAAAAGCTCAAAAACACGGATTTCCTTTGGAAATACATTTTGAGCCTGCATGAATATACGGTTTTGTTACTTTAAAACTTTAAATTTATTATAATTAATTAAAATAGCTTATTTTTTTGAATTAAAAAATTTACAGTACTCCGTCATAAAGCAGATTTCACATTTTGCCGTAGGCGCCTTGCAGATTTTCCTGCCGTGGGCAATCACTTGAGGATTATACTTAAGCCAATGGTCTTTTGGAATAATCTTCATTAAATCAAATTCTATTTTATCCGGGTCGGTATTTTTAGTAAAGCCAAGTTTAAATGAGATTCTTTTCACATGGGTATCCACAACGATACTTGGTATTTTAAAAATATTTCCCCTGATAACATTGGCGGTCTTTCTTCCTACCCCGGGAAAGGTGGTTAAGACATCAATATCCGAAGGCATTTCGCCATCAAATTCATTTAAAAGTTTTGACGAAGAAAGAATGATATTTTTGGCTTTGTTCCTGAAAAAGCCCGTTGTTTTTACGTCTTTTTCCATTTCATATAAATCTGCCCTTGCAAAGGACTCCAAGTCGGGATATTTTTTAAATAAGTCCTTTGTCACTATGTTTACCCGATCATCTGTGCACTGGGCGCTAAGAATCGTCGCTATCATAAGCTCATAGGGCTTTTCAAAATCAAGATAGCATTTTCCCTCCATGGGATAATATGTATCAAGGAGTTCTAAAACTCCCTCTACTCTTTCCTTTATAGTCATTATTTACCCCCTTAAAGCGTTACGGAATCATATTTTGCATTATTTGAAAGAGCGTCTCTTTCATAATAATTAAATAAAATATAGGTTTTGTTATTTTTTATATTTCCTGTTTTAGAAAACGTGTAAACATCGTATTCAAATTCCTCTATATGGCACATTCTGGCAAGCTGCTTTGCATTAAACGCCGAAAGATTTTTAAAATACTTCTCTTTATTTTCATCGGCGTCGTAGAAGCTGTCCAGGTTTTCTTTAAGTTTTGCATAATTCGTTCTTTTGGCCCATTGCGGGAGATTTTTAATATTTTCATTTAAAAATAGATCAAATTTAAGCAAATCACAGGCAATCCTCATATCCATTTCACTAATATCCGAAAGAAAATCAAAGAGTATATTAAAAAGCTCAATTTTACTGTGGGAAACTTTATGATGCTCCTTATCCTCCCAATATTCCATAAAGCTCTCATAAAAAGAAAATGGGTCACTGTAGGTATTAACGGCATATTCAAGAGTGTTTTTAAATTTTCCGCTGTTATAATATGTTTCAAATACCTCTTCAAGCATTTTGAGCCTTAAAAATTCATCATAGGTCAATTCATTGGTATATAATACTTCATAAGGAGCCGTTTCTTTATAGACGATTTTATTTTTCTTTGCATCTCTTCTTAGTCCTGAGCCTCGAAGAAGCTTTAAAAACCCTATTTGAAGCATGTCCGCCTTTACAGCATAAACATCATTAAAAGATTTTTTAAAGCTTTCATATCCCTCTTTGGGAAGGCCTACAATAAGGTCAAGATGCTGATGAATGTTATGGAAGCTTTTAACTTTCTTAACCTTTTCAAAAAGCTTGTCTAAATTTGTCCTTCGTTTAATATCGCCTAAGGTATCCCAATTCGTCGACTGAACCCCTATTTCCAGCTGAAAAAGCCCGGGCCTCGCCTTTTCCAGGGTACTGATCATTTCATCATCAAGCAAGTCGGCGGATATTTCAAAATGATAATTAGTAAAACCGTTATCCTTTTCTATGAGGTACTGCCATATAAAAAGAGCATGCTTTTTATTGCAGTTAAATGTTCTGTCAACAAATTTTACCTGTTTCGGCCTGTTTTCATAAAAGAAGGTTAAATCCTCTTTTACCCGCTCAACAGATAAAAACCTTACTCCATGTTCAACAGAGGAAAGGCAGTATTGACAGCTAAAGGGGCAACCTCTGGAACTTTCATAATAAAGAATTTTATTATCAAGACCTTCAAGGCCTTGATATACGAAGGGTATGGTGTTTAAATCCAAAAATTCTCTGTCTTTATTTTTAATCAACCGGCCGTCTTTTTGATATGCGATTCCGTCTATATCATAAAAGTCTTCTTCATTTATAAGCCTTTCCGCAAGCTCCTTAAAAGTCGCTTCCCCTTCCCCCGTAATAATAATATCGGCGTTCAGGTTTTCAAATTCTATTTCATAAGAAACCTCAGGCCCGCCAAGGACGATGATGGTTTCCTTTAAAATCTTTCTTAAATTTCCGCATATGTTTTTTATCATTTCTATATTCCATATATAGCAGGAAAAGCAAATCACTTGAGGCTTTATTTTATTAAGCTCCCTTAAAATAAAGTCCTCACTGTTATTTATAGTAAATTCCCTTAAAATTAAATGTTCCTCATACGCTCCGCAGTAAGCCATGATGCTTCTTAAGGCAAGAGAAGAATGTATGAATTTAGAATTAAGGGCAGACAAAACAATTTTAATTTTAATCACTCCAATATAGTTACCCTTTTATTGAATCCGCCTTATATGATTATATCATAAGCGTAGTTTTTGCTCATACATTTCACTTCGTAAAATGTATTCGTGAATAAAATCAAACAACGTATGATTTTATTCATATTATATCATAAGCGTAGTTTCTGCTCTTATATTATATCGCCTTAAGATATAAGAGTAAATACTACGTAAACCTCCATTTTTAACCATGGAAAGAAAATATTAATATATTTTTGAGTTGTACTTACTCCAAAACCTATATTATTTCATATGAATATAGAAGACCTATTCCAGATTTTATTTCCTCCAATATAATTATAGTAACTTTAAATTTATTATAATTATAATATTATATAAAGCTTTGTACATATATTTAGTATAGCACATATGGAAGGGTCGGTTTATATGGGCAAAGCTTTAAGGCGTAAAAAAACAAGGCCGCGTAAAAAACGCTTAGGTATTTTCTTAATGTCTTTAGTGTTTGTGTTTGTTCTGCTTTTTACAGCCTTTATCATAATAGACAGTAAAATATTTCCTCTGGTTCTTGAGGTCTTGGAAAACGAGCTTGTTTCAACGGTAAATATGTCCATAAACGAAAGCGCCGCCAAGACGATTTCCCAGTTGGAGCTTACAAGCAGCGATTTTTATGAAAAAAGTGAATCGGAGGATGGAAAGATAAATTCCATCGCCGTAAATACCGTATTAATAAACACCATCTGCAATCAGATAGCCGTAGATATTTCCGAAAACTTAAATAACATAGGACCTCAGAAGGTAAGCCTTCCCATAGGAAGCATTGCCGGTATAAAGACCCTTGCGAATATCGGCCCCAGTTATACGGTTACAGCCCTTCCCATGGGAAACGCCGTAGTAGATTATAATTCCTCTTTTGAATCCGTAGGCATAAATCAGGTAAATTTTCAAATATGGATAAAGGTTGATACAAAAATAAAAGTAGTAAATCCGCTCCAAACCGCAGAAATAAACATAACTAGAAAGCTTCCTCTTGTAAATACCATAATCAATAATGAGATACCAGCCGTATACTTTAACAATCCAAAATAAATTTTAAGGGAGTGCGCATTATGAAGCCGCTCCCTTTATCGCGGGCAGAGATTATCTTCCCCTGGATTTAAGTTGTTCCTATAGTAAAATAGCTTTCGAGGCAGTAATAAAAACCTATTTTCATAAACGGCTTAAATATAATAGAAGCGCTTATATTAAGCCATTCATAGCCAACAAAAATAAAAAGAGCTTTGCTGACTATAAAAGAACGTTCACCTAGCTTCCCTGTAAGTGTTTTCAGGTTCACTATAGTAAATTTCACAGAAGGAAGCAATAAAAATCTATTTTTCATAAACGGCTTAAACATATAAAATCCCTATGTTTAAGCCGTTCAAAATATGCGATTTTTATTACTGTTTCATTTGAAATTGACTATAAGTATAAAATACACGGTTTTGTTACTGTACTCAAATTATTTTACTATATATGGTTTTTATGATAGAATTAAATTGGTTTAAAAATTAAGACAGCATTATTGCCTGTCGGTTTATAATAGATTGCTATAAAAGCAGAATATTTTACTGCTTTAAGGCTATAGCCGTATTATTAGAATAGGTGAATTTAATGAGATATATTGAAGATTTTAAAGAAGATGACAGAATAATAGACCATTTCCTGTGTAAACAGAAGCACAGCTTAAAGTCCCGCTCCGGAAAAACCTATCTTTCTCTGAAGCTGCAGGATAAAACGGGAACCATAGACGCAAAGGTTTGGGAGCTTAATAACGATATTCAAAGCTTTGAAGAAAATGACTATATTAAAGTCGACGGCGTTGTGGTTACCTATCAAAATGATGTTCAGCTTAAAGTAAGTAAAATCAGAAAAAGCAAAGATGGAGAATACGATCCCTCCGATTATATCCCCGTTACGGATAAGGATATAACCTCTTTGTATAATCAGCTAAAGGAATATATAGCCTCCGTAAGAAATGTTCATATCAGAACCTTGCTTGAAAACATATTTTATAAAAACAGCATCATATCCGAAAACATCAAAACCCATTCTGCGGCAAAGCAGATGCATCACAGTTTCATGGGAGGGCTTCTTGAGCATACTGTGTCGGTGGTTTCCATATGCCAGTATTTAAGCGATAAATATAAATACGTAAACCGGGACCTTCTTATCGCAGGCGCCCTTTTACATGATGTGGGAAAGATTTACGAGCTTTCGTCCTTTCCTGAAAATGAATATACAGATGACGGCCAGTTAATCGGTCATTTAGTTATGTGCTCGGAGCTTATAGGAAAGGAAGCTTCCAAAATAGATAATTTTCCTCATCAGCTTGAAAGCCTTTTAAAGCATCTGGTTCTTTCCCATCACGGGCTTTTGGAATACGGCTCTCCAAAAATTCCTCAGACTATTGAAGCCTTTATCCTTCACTGTGTAGACGACATGGATGCAAAGGTAAAAATGTTCGAGGAAATGATACAAAGCGACAATACGCAGGGCAATTGGGTTGGATACCATAAAATGCTAGCCAGAAATATAAGAAAATCTGATTTCGATGAAAAATAAAAATGATTTTATATCTGCCAACGAAATAAATAAATTCGCATACTGCAATTATCAGTGGTATTACGAGAGGCTTTACGGAGCGTCGGAAATACGCAGGCTCTATAAAGAAAGAAATGAGGCCCTTGGCATAGAAGGCTCCGCCAAGGGCAATTTTTCAAAGGGCCTTGAATTTCATGACAAATTTTATAAAAAACAAAAGCTCCTGAAATCTTTAAAATTAGCTCTTTTTGTAATAAG
Source organism: Anaeropeptidivorans aminofermentans (assembly GCF_940670685.1). GTDB lineage: Bacteria > Bacillota > Clostridia > Lachnospirales > UBA5962 > Anaeropeptidivorans > Anaeropeptidivorans aminofermentans. The sequence continues at coordinate 2,644,959 of NZ_OW711693.1, forward strand.
TGCAATAGTCGGCCTCATGGCAGGCTTTTTATATTACTATATTTACTTACAGTAATTTTCTTATAAAGAAACAATAAAACCTTATTCACTTTAACTCAAAAATACGAATTCCTTTCTCAAACGTATATTCTTAAGTTAAAGTGAATACAGGGTTTTATTACTGTTTAACTTTAAATTTATCATACAATATGAATAAAATTAAGCTTTGCTTAATCTTATTCACGAATACATTTTTCTTTAGAAAATGTATAATCAAAACCTATGGTTTATAATACAATAATCCGGCAGACTTTAAATATCCCCAGAAGATTATGGGGATATTTTGTGGATAATTTCCTTAGAATTTTGGTGAAATATATGAAGGATTATCTTTTAATACTTATACTGGTTTTTTCGGTTCTTTTTGCTGCAAGGCTGATTTATTTTATAATTTCCCATGTAAAATACCAGGTTAAAAAGAAGAAAATTAAATTTCCCGGTTCAGGATACCGGCTTTTTTACTCTGATGAGAAAAACACCCCCAGAAAAGAAAATGTTATCTATTCTAAGCTTTTAAAAAGCGAAAAATACGGCTTACAGGGAAAGCCTGATTATATATTTTCAAAAAGGGGCAAGCTTTTACCTGTAGAGCTTAAAAGCGGAACCATAGGAGAAGAACCGCTTCCCCGCTTTGGTGACCTTTTACAGCTTGCGGCGTATTTTATTATTATAGAAGAATGTTTCGACACCCATCCTCCATACGGTGAGATTATTTACAGCGACTATATGTTTAAAATAAAAAACACGAAAAAAATAAGAAAAGAGCTTTTAGATACAGTAGAAAGTATGCGGCTTATGCTTACGGAAGGCCCTATGGACGAGCCTTCCTGCGAGTATGTAAAATGCAGGCATTGCCTTTGCCGAGGAACTGTATGTGAATACTGCGAATTTTAATAAGCTGACAAAAATGAAAGTTTTTTTTGTTAATTATAAGGGGATACCTACTTAATATAAAATAGAACTGCCATAAGGGGACAGATATGTTTAAGAAAAACGATGAAACTGAAATACTGATTTCCGATATAGGAACAAAGGGCGAAGGTATAGGAAAGATTAATGATTTTGTATTTTTTGTAGACGGGGCTTTGCCCGGGGATATATGCCTTATAAAAATACTTAAAGTCAATAAAAGCTACGGTTACGGTAAAATTATAGAAATAAGAAAGCCCTCTCCCGACAGGGTTTTATCCCCCTGCCCTGTTTCAGATAAATGCGGGGGCTGCTCTCTTATGCATCTAAACTATGAGGCCCAGCTTAAACTAAAGCAGAAAAAGGTAAAAGACAGCCTGGAGCGGATAGGCGGATTTAAAAATATAGAAGTATCCCCTGTTGTTCCCATGGAAAATTTAAGGGGTTACAGAAACAAAGCTCAGGTTCCCGTAAGAAATGTAAAGGGAAATCTTGAAGTAGGCTTCTTCGCCAAAAACAGCCATAATTTAATTCCTGTTACCGACTGCTATATACAGACGGAGACTTCCTCTTCTATCCTTGAAAAAATTAAAGAATACGCTGTCTTAAACGCCATACCTGCCTATGACGAAGAAAACCATTCAGGAATACTTCGCCACGTATTAATAAAAACAGGTTTTAAAACCGGAGAAATCATGGTTGTCCTCGCAGTAAATTTAAAAGAAGGAAAGCCTCTCAAAAATCAGGATAGTTTAATTGATTCCCTTAAAGTCGTAGAAGGAATGAAAAGCATTGTTCTTAACTACAATTCAAAAAAGAACAATACCATACTTGGCATCTCTTCAAAAACCCTTTGGGGTTCCGATTATATAAGCGATTATCTGGGTGAAATGAAATTTAAAATCTCCCCCCTATCCTTCTATCAGGTAAATCCTGTTCAAACAGAAAAAATGTACAAAAAAGCTCTGGAATTTGCCGATATAAAAGAAACCGATACCGTAATAGATGCTTACTGCGGCATCGGAAGCATCTCCCTTTTTCTCGCCCAAAAGGCAAAAAAGGTCATCGGCATAGAAATCGTAGAAGATGCCGTAAAAGATGCCGAATTTAACGCTCAAGTAAATAATATAAAAAACGCAGAGTTTATAGCCGGCAAATCGGAAGAAGTAATCTACGACCTTATAAATAAAGAAATAAAGGCCGATGTCCTCGTTGTCGACCCGCCAAGGAAGGGCTGCGACGAAAGATTCCTTTCCGCTGTAGCAGATTTTATGCCTGAAAAAATAGTCTATGTCTCCTGCAATCCCGATACCTTAGCAAGAGATCTTAAATTCCTAGGGGAAAAGGGATATAATATAAAGGAAGTTCAGCCCTTTGATATGTTCGGGTTTAGTTATCATGTGGAGACTGTAATAATGATGACGTCTTGCGGTTTTAAGAGCAAAAGTAGACTTTGACCACAAGATGCCGTCGCTTAAAGGAAGAAAAGAGGCTAAAATCCGAGTTAAAATACTCGATTTTAGCCTCTTTTAGTTTAAAAAGAACAGGGCCGCTTCTGTTATAAACTAGTTATAATTTTATTGGGTATTCATAGTTAGCAAAACGGGAACAGCTTTTTTTACAAGTTGTTGTTATAATAAAGCTATCTATGTAAGAAAGGGGCAGATGGCGGGTATTGAATTATAGGAAAGAAATTGAAAAATGTATTAAATTCATTGAAGACCATATCAAAGAAGATATTACTGTTAAAGAAATTGCCAATCAATCTGGATATTCCCTGTACCATTTTTGCAGAGTTTTTAATCTATGTAAGGGTGTATCTGTCATGGAATACATACGAGGACGCAGGTTGTCTTTAGCAGCACTAGAATTATTCAATGGCAGAAAAATTATTGATATTGCTTTTGATTATGGATTTGAAACCCCCAGTGGATTTGCTAAGGCTTTTCGTAAAGCTTATGGTTATAGTCCCACACAGTATATCATACGGATGGCTCGATATGCTGATACAAAAACAACATTTGAAATTGGAGGTTATATTATGAATCCTGTTATTGTAAAAAGACCTGCATTTAAAGTTGCCGGTTATGGAATTAAAACCAATATTACCGGAATTACATATACAAAAGATATTGCATCCTACTGGAGCAATTATAAAGGTGAAAATTTAGAAAGCAAAATGTACAGAATTTTAAATCCGGCTAAACATGGTGAGGTTGGATTGTGTGTTCCATTATCTGAAGATGGAAATGTAATATATCTTTTAGGTGTAATTGTTGATGACTTCTCAAAGGCAGAGGAAGATATGCTGACAGCAGAGGTTCCAGAGGCCGAGTATGCAGTTTTTACTACGACTCCTGTAGATACTTCAAATGATGAAGAACAGACGGCATTTGCAAAGATTATTGCAAGTACATGGAGATATATTTTTGAAGATTGGTTTAAAGACAGTGGGTATATTTACGATGAAAGTAAAATTGATTTTGAATTCTATGATGAACGCTGTCATCATAGAAAGGATACTGTTATGGATATTTATATTCCTGTTAGAAAAGTAAAATAAATTGATATTCATGTGCAATCTTATTTTGTAATTATAAGCAGATTTTAATATATTGGGAATAAATCAAAGAATGAAGGGAAGATAAACTATGTTAAATTATTATGGCAGATTGTCTTCAGAGGTATATGATATAGATAAACCCATAGGGCATTCTTATGGAGATGTAGAATTTTACATTGATAGACTAAGCTCATGCAGGGGGCATATTCTTGAGCCTGCAACGGGAACAGGCCGTGTGCTGGTTCCGCTTTTAGAAAGTGGGCTTACAGTAGATGGATTTGACAGTTCAAAAGACATGCTGAATATATGCCATGACAATTGCAGAAAAAGGGGGCTGAATCCTAAGCTTTTTGAAGCAAAGATGGAGTCTTTTATACAGAATACAGAATATGAGGCAATTATAGTTCCAACGGGAACGTTTCTTCTGCTGCACCAAAGAGCGGATTCAATAAGGGCATTGCAGAATTTTCATAAACATTTATGTACCGGAGGACGATTAATTGTTGATATATTCATACAGACAGATTTTTCTGTAGATACGGTTTCCACAAGAACATGGAGCTGTTCTAATGGTGACATCATTACTTTAGAAAGCAAAATCGTGGAAGTTGACTATATAAATCAATATACTGTTTCTCATAACAGGTATGAAAAATGGCGCGAGGGAGTGCTTATTCAAACCGAATTAGAGCGCTTTCCGTTACGATGGTATGGACTGGAAGAGTTTAAATTGATACTTGAAAGCACGGGGTTTAAAGATATCGTAATTTCTTCAGATTATAAATTTGGGCAGTATCCATCAAATGTTAAAGATGTCATTACTTTTGAGGCTGTGCCTATTAAATAAAAATAAGATTCTCAGAATCCTGAAAAACCCTGAACAAAAATAGCTTTCTATGGTAAAATAAAAAATATAGAAAGTTATTTTTATAGTAAAGATAAAAGAGTGGAACAGTTTATAAAATATATTCTGACACCAAGGGGGTACTATACCTGACGGCCATCGGAATTGTGCACATACAAGGCACGTTGAGAGTATAGTAATGATGACTATTGTGGTCAAAGGAATAAAAAATAGTATTTTATACAATATGTTGTGGTTCTGGGACAATTCTGAGGCAAAAAATGGGCTAAATAAAGTCGCTTTTTTGCCTTTTAAAATAGAAAAAATACAGATAATATAGTAAATTTTAGAGATAGGAAAAAGTTTCGGATAGTTAAGAAGACAGAAAAATAATGTTTGCAGACCTACCTAATGTAAAAATATTAATATGTGGGCCTGATATATAAACAAGTAAGTCTAAACTTGAAAAGGAGAAGCAAATGTCAAGGATTAAAATAACGGTTGTTGAAAGCAAATGCCGGAGCGGTTATCATAAAAAAGGTGATTGTTTTATTATAGAGGATTTATGCCCACCTTTGTGTCATGAATTGTGGAATTGTGCTTATCCTTCGGTCTATGCTTTACAGAACGGGGCAATTTTAGATTATGGTAATGGTAAGGCTTCGATATTTGATGTAAAATGTCCAGACGGAGGGCGGGTAATCATTCACGGTGAATTGATAGATGATCAAAATTCAATTTATAAAAACAAATAATAAATAGCTTATATTAGTATATCTATTTTATAAAAATGAAGTCTATGGTCATCAGAATTACAGCAATAATGCATGTGGAAGTTTGTGTACTTTTGTCAAAAAATTAAGAAAAGTTAATAGGACAGATAAAGGCCATCAGACAATTTTAAAATCAGTAAAAATTGTTTTAGATAATAAATTTATATTTTTATAGGATAGGTGGCAAAAAAAATGATAGAGGAAATAATTCAGATAGACGATATAGGGCTTAATGTACGATATACATTAAATGATAAATCAGTTGTTTTATTTCTCCACTTTAGCGGCGGAAATTTAAATATGTGGGAAGGTATTTTACCGCAATTTGAAAATAAATACAGTATTATTGCTCCTGATTTTAGAGGGCATGGCAAATCCGATAAACCCTTAACGGGATATCATATAGACAATATGGCAAATGATATATATTTATTATTAAAGAAACTAAATGTAGCGCGCTGCCATATTGTAGGTAGCTCCATGGGAGCAGAGATTGGACTTAGTTTAGCGGCATCACACCCAGAGCTTGTCCTATCTTTCATATGTGAAGGCGCCTTATATAATGAGTTTGGAGAATACGGGTTATTTAATGGAACGGAAAATGAAATTCAGCATAAAAAAGAAATCATGCGGACTGAACTAGCTGAAAGGGAAGACCCTGTATTTAAAACAAAAGAAGAGTATATCGAGGAAAAACGAAAGAGTTTATCACAACAAGGATTATGGAATGAATATTTCTCAGCCTTCTTTGAACACAATCTGCAACAGATACAAAACGGTAATTTTACATATTGCTATTTAAACTATGTTAGAACGGAATATGTTGAGAATTATTGGGATGTGAAGTTTGAGCAGTATTATAAAAAGGTAAAGTGCCCTATTCTATTTCTTCCAAGCGAAGAAGAATGGAAAGATGAGAAAATCAGAAGTATCCTATCTGCATTCGCCAGTCTCTTGGATACATATGAAATTGAGCATATAGAAAATTCCATCCATGCGTATGTGTGGATGCAGCTTCCGCTTACAGCAGGCAAAGTAGCAAAGGAATTCATCAGCAAACATGATAAATAAATGAACCTGCCATAATCTGGCTGTCATTCTTTATCAGTATACAATTCAAAAGGAGCGGTAATTTTAGCAGTTAATGATTGTATGAAATCATTGGTAATATTTTCGATGTTATTTATATTTTTTATTCTACTTAGAGGAGCTACTACAGAAATCGGAAACCTGAAATAATTCAATAACACCAAAGGAGGACCCAGTCCAATGGTCATCAAAATTATACCCATAAGGCATGTGAGAGCGTAATTCTGATGCTGTGTTATATTTTCGAAAGCAAAAAGCAGGCTTTGACTATAATATGTCATGATTTGGATATAAAAAAGGGGCTGAAATCGGAGCGTAAAATGCACGATTTTAGCCCCTTTTTCAGTGAAAAAACTGATGCAGAAGCTGAGTTTTTAAATACAGCCCAAAATGTTGCCGAAATCATTTTTTTGTAAAAAGATTTGAAATAAAATCATAATAGAAAAAGAGGGCCTGACGACGTATCAGAATATATGGACTGTTTTTTTAAGCAGAAGAAAAAAGTTCGTCTCGTTTTGCTTTCTCAATGTTGTATTCTTTCTTTTTTAAAGGTATTATATGTTTAATAGTTTATCAGTGCGAACTAAAGAACGAGGAATAAGGAGTTAATTATGGATAAAAAAGAACAAATAGAAATGATACAAGAAGATTTTAAAAATGCACAATCAATTTTAACAGCCATCGGTGATGAAACACGTCAGGTAATACTTCTGGTTTTAATGGAATCCGATTGCAAAAGCGGAATGCGTGTTGGTGAAATCACAGCAAAAACACACCTCTCCCGCCCCGCCATATCACATCAATTGAAAATATTGAAGGATGTCGGAATTGTAAAAATGAGAGAGGAAGGGACTAAAAACTTTTATTATATCAATGTTTCCGAAAAATTAAATATACTGAAAAAGTTAGTTATGGATATTGAACATTTGATGAAAGAATTTTATCAGTAAAATCAAAATATATTTATCAGCGGATAACATTAACTGCAAATTTCCATATCCGTCTATAGAAAAAGAAAAAAATTCACATAGTGGTGAAATCAATCATGTGAATAAGAATATTGAGGTGTGCGTAATGAATAGTACTGTAAAAATTGATATAGAAAAATGCATTGGCTGTGGGCTATGTTGTAAAGACTGTCCTCATCATGTGCTTGTGCTGCAAAACGGGAAAGCCGCAATGCTGGCTGAAAAATGCCTTGAATGCGGCCACTGCGTTGCTATCTGTCCAAAAGATGCTTTTATTATGAGCGGACATGACATGAATGAAGTAAAAACATATGATAAAAACACCTTCGGTATTGATGAAGATATTCTTCTCAACACAATACAGTTCAGACGGTCGGTAAGGCACTATAAAGATACGCAAATAGAAAAGGAAGTAATCAAAAAAATCATAGAAGCAGGGCGCTTTACCCCTACTGGGAGCAATAAGCAAAGGATAAGATATATTGTTGCACAAAAAAGCATTCCTATATTTGAAGATGAGGCACTGAAAACATTCAAGAAGTTGAAACGCCTGTTGGAAATTGTAAGCAAATTTATTAAGCTCCCTTATGATGTAAGCGGATATAAATTAGAACCGGGCTTCTTTTTCCATGGCGCGCCAACAGCTCTCTTTATTATTTCGGATGATGATGTGGACGCCTCACTTGCATCCATGAGTATGGAATTAATGGCTGAGTCGATGGGGCTTGGTACGCTATATGTGGGCTTTTTTGCAGTGGCCGCAAAGCGAAGCAAAAGGATTAGAAAAGAACTTGGCCTTACCAAAAAAGAAAACGTGGTAACCTGTCTTGCAATGGGATATCCCGATGTTAAATATATGCGGACGGTTCCCAGAAAAAAAGCTGAAATTGAGTGGAGATAAAAGCAACTATAAAGGCAGCTATATAAGAATAATTGGAGGTAATTTTATGCGCAGTGCAATAGAAAATAGAGTTTCACGGAGAAAGTTTGAAAAGGAACCGATTGCAGATTGGGAAAAAGAAAATATTATTTCGCTTATTAACCGATTAAATGATACATCTGGTTTAACAATGGCATTCATAGAGGACGGAAGCGGTGCCTTTCAGAAATTAAGAAAAAGCTATGGGTTATTTACCAATGTACGTTCTCTTATATTGATGAAAGGCAAGAAAGACGATAAAGATTTGAAAGAAAAGATTGGATATTACGGAGAAGATTTAGTTCTTGCTATAACTGATTTAGGTCTTGGAACATGTTGGGTTGGAGGCACCTTTGACAAGGATGAATTAACTATTGATAGCAGCGAGGAATTGGCTTGTGTTGTAGTCGTAGGTAAAGTGGCGGCTCCTTCCCTAACAGAAAAAATGGTACGCTCAGCTATACATAGAAAAATAAAGGGTATGGAAGAACGAATCATAAGCGATCAGCCTTTGCCTCAATGGGTGCAAAACGGAATGAAAGCTGTACTGTTTGCTCCAAGTGCTAAAAACACACAAAAAGTAATGTTTAAGTATGAGAACAATATCTTAAGCGCTCAAATCGCGGATGACTACTCAATGGATCTGATTGATTTAGGTATTGCAAAGAAGCATTTCGAGATAGAAGCAAAAGGAAAGTTTGAATTTGGAAATGGCGGTATTTTTCATTTAAAATAAATAAGAACGGCCTCTAAGAAAAATGCCCCTGAGATTTTGATATTCAGCTCCTAAACTCGAAGAACAAATTTCTATTAAAAAGAAAAATAATAAAAAGGAACGAAAATATCGGTTTCTGTTGAAAGGCTGCGAAGATTAAAATACCCAGTACGCTGGGGATTTTAATCTTCGCAGCCTTTATCTTTACTAAATTAGATATCAAAAAAGGAAGAAAATAAAAGCGTAAGGGAGACAGATATACTTAATCGAAAGTATATCTGTAAATATCGCTCATAATTTCACGATTCCAAGTTTTATGCTGTGGATGAATTCGGTTTTAGTGACGTTTCAGATGCTGTGTATATGTATATCTTTAAGGCTTTGGAAACTAAGCTATTGATACTTCCTATCATACAAACGCGCCGCGTTTAATACAACAAGTACCGATCCGGCGTTATGGACTAAAGCGCCGCTGACCGGGGTGAGTACACCGGCTACTGATAGCAGAATAGCTATAAAGTTAATTACCATGGATAGAACAATATTGAACTTTATGGTACGGACCGTAGAATCGGACAGCTTCTTCAAGTATGGAATTTTTGCAATATCGTCACCTATCAAAGCAATATCTGCCGCTTCAACAGCAATATCGCTTCCCATGCTGCCCATTGCCACACCTACATTGGCTATTTTAAGCGAGGGTGCATCATTTACTCCGTCACCAATCATACAGACCTTACGCCCCTGGTCTTTAAGCTCTTTAATTCTACTCACCTTGTCTGCCGGAAGCAGTTCTGCTTTCACTAAGTTAATGCCAACCTTGTCCGCAAAGTATTTGGTCATCTGTGCATTGTCACCTGTCAATAAGACAATATCGGTGTTCATATCATGCAGTTTTTTCACCATGTCTTTTGCGGTATCACGCAGAGTGTCTGAAAGGGTGATTGCTCCCACTAAAGACTGAGCTCTGGCAACAAGGATTATCGCCTTTCCCTGTGACTGAAAGTGAGCTAAAGTATCAGCAACCCGTTCATTTATATGTATGCCATTCTCTTTCATGTGCTCTGGGTTTCCGCACAGCAGCACTTGCCTGTTTATAGTTACTCGGATTCCCTTTCCCGGTATCATTTGAAAATCCTTTGCTGATTGAATTAAGATCCCCTGCTCTTTGGCATAATCTACAACCGCCTTTGCCAAAGGATGCTCCGAATAGGCTTCCCCAGACGCCGCCAAAGCCAGAAGCTGCTCCCTATCAACGCTTTCAGCCAAAGGCAGAACATCTGCAACCACAAGCTTCCCATATGTCAGCGTTCCGGTTTTGTCAAAGGCGATGCAATCGACTTTTCCCATGTTCTCCAAGGCTTCACCAGATTTGATAATAACCCCATGCTTGGTAGCCTGGCCGATTGCAGCCATGACAGAAGTGGGAGTAGCTAAGGCCAACGCACAGGGGCAGAACACAACCAATATGGTTACGGCCCTAATCAATTCTCCTGTGATAATAAAAGTAATCACAGCAATAGCCAAAGCGATAGGAACAGCCATGTAGCCCATTTGTCCGCAATCCGCTGCATGGGAGCCTTACTGTTTTCTGCTTCCTCCACCAGGCGAATCAGCTTTTGCAGAGAGGAGTCTTCGCCAACCTTGGTGGCAATGATGTCAATCGAGCCAAAGTGGTTCATTGTCCCGCTAAACACGCTGTCTCCCTCACCTTTATCTATCGGCAGCGATTCACCAGTCATGATAGATTGATCGACAGAGGTATTCCCTGCAATTATTTCGCCATCCACCGGGATAGTTTCTCCGGGCAGTACCCGCAGAATATCATCCCTCTGGACCTGCTCTACGGATACCATTTCTTCATTGATTCCTGTTATATCCGGTCTGAGCCTTCTGCCCTGCACAGGAACGAGATTAATCAATTGTTTTAACCCTTTTTTAGCTGTTTCCACCGTTTTATCTTCCAATATGGCACCCACCGCCATAATAAAGGCAACCTCACCGGCAGCAAAAAACTCTCCGATGGCGATAGAGGCAATCATTGCAATGGATATCAACAAAGCAGAGGATATCCATTTCTCATAGATTAATCGGGTGATTGCAAGGTAAAGCAGCGGGTATCCGGACAGTATAACCGTAACCCATGCCGGGTCAATCAAAAGCTCTTTTCCAGTCAGCAGCAAAACCAGGCTGAATACCAAAAACACGCCGGAAACAATGGTCCATTTCAATCCTGCGAACAAGTCGCTTATTTTTTTGAGCATATTCTATCCCTCCAATACTGCTACTTGATTATTTGGCTAACTTTCGGTATAGTAAATTCATAACCGAATATATTATTCGGTATTTAATATACCAAGAGCGCACGACTGGCACAAGAAGCGGTTTTTGCGGAATGTGCGCTACCGAACAAATCTATAAAAATGTTCCGAAAGGATACGCATATGGACAGAAGACAGCGAAAAACGAGAGAGGCAATTTTTGATGCATTCAGTGAACTACTGATGCATAGCAGCTATTCACAAATCACGGTGCAAAGAATCATCGACGGGGCCGATGTGGGGAGGACGACCTTTTACTCCCATTTCCCAACAAAAGACGACCTTTTGCGGGAAATGTGCACCGAGATGTTTGAACATGTTTTCTCTGAAGCACCGGAAGCAGAACTGACCCATGATTTCTCTAGGGCATCCGATGACCCAAAGGCAATTGTTACTCATATTCTTTACCATCTGCGTGAACATGGAAGGACTATGCTCGTCCTTTTGACCTGCGAAAGCGGTGAGCTGTTCCAGCGCTATTTTCATCAATACTTTAATGAACTGGTAACACTGCACATCCTTGGCGGGTGCCTTCGAAAAAATGCCCTTGTACCGGAGGAATTCCTCATCGACCATATTTCGGGCAGCTTCGTCAATATTGTGCGTTGGTGGCTGAAAAACGATATGAAACAATCTCCGGAGGAAGTTGCTGAATACTTTACGTCAGTGATACTACCGATTATATAAGCTGTTGATAATTAGGGAAATATCAGTATCTTACCCCATTTATTAAGGAGTAACAGAAGCTGATTTTTATCCTTTTTGTCAAATTAAAAGCGAGCTTAACTGGCAGCGGAAACCGGTCTCCCCGCATAGCAATCCATACACGATACAAAAAACGGATACTGGTTCGATTGAAAAAACTTATGTAAAATTGAAAATAATTTAGTCCAATCCCCTCACGAAACCGGATTAGTAGTGAGGGGGTTTTTCTATTTCCCCTTTTATTATACTGAAAGACCTCTGATAAGAAATACAATACCAAAGAGTGATACAGTATGAAGAATTAAGCGGGAGCGGGGATTTCTGCTCCTGCTTAAAAATCGCTAAGGCTAACCTCAGCATACTGAGAATTTTAGCCTTAACCCCTTTTAACTTTCCAAAATTAGACATCAAAAAATAAGAGTTATCATGGTATAATTAGTACATCTTTTATAAATAAAACATACGAATGTGAAGATTTTGAAACTGTAGTTGGGCATATTATGATTGAGATATAATCTTAAACAGATAAATTATTAAGGAGGTGACCGGAGAATAAATATGAAAAATAGAATTTATTTCGCAATCGACTTAAAATCATTTTATGCTTCGGTCGAATGCATAGAGCGAGGGCTTGATCCGATGAATACTAACCTTGTTGTCGCTGATGCAAGCCGTACCGAAAAGACCATTTGTCTCGCAGTCTCCCCTACCCTCAAAGCATATGGTATTCCCGGCAGAGCAAGGCTATTTGAGGTTGTGCAGAAGGTTAAGGAAGTAAATGCGGCACGGCTAAGAAAAGCACCAGGGCGAGCCTTTTCCGGATCTTCTTTCTGTGATACCGAGTTAAAATCATTACCGAGTCTCTCGCTGGACTATATTATCGCACCGCCGAGAATGGCACATTATATAGAGTTCAGCACCCAGATTTACAATATCTATTTAAAATATATCGCACCCGAAGATATCCATGTATATTCCATCGACGAAGTATTCATTGATGCTACCGACTATCTGAGAACCTACAATCTTTCAGCCCGTGAACTTGCCACAAAAATGATTCTTGATGTCCTCAAAACAACCGGCATCACGGCATCAGCAGGAATCGGCACAAACCTGTACCTTTGTAAGGTTGCTATGGATATTCAGGCAAAGCGTATCCCGGTGGACGAAAACGGCGTGCAGATTGCTGAATTGGATGAAATGAGCTACCGCCGCTTGATGTGGTCACACCGGCCTCTAACAGACTTTTGGCGCATTGGCAAAGGATATGCACGGAAGCTGGAGGAAAAGGGTCTCTTTACCATGGGAGATATTGCAAGGTGCTCCCTTGGTAAGCCCACAGATCACTACAACGAGGATTTGCTGTACAAGTTGTTCGGCGTCAATGCAGAGTTATTGATAGACCATGCGTGGGGATGGGAACCATGTACAATTGCCGATATTAAGGCATATAAGCCCAGCACAAATAGTATCGGATCGGGTCAGGTACTGCAATATGCCTATCCCTTTGACAAAGCGAAACTGATTGTGCGGGAAATGACTGATCTGCTGGTGCTGGATTTGGTGGATAAAAGGCTTGTTACTGGCCAGCTTGTTTTGACCGTGGGATATGATATTGAAAATCTGACAAACCCGAAGATAAAAAAATTATACAGTGGACCAATTACAATCGACCGCTATGGACGTTCCGTTCCGAAATCTGCCCATGGTACGGCAAACCTTGGCAGACAGACTTCCTCCACCAAGTTGATTATGGAGGCTGTCACAGAGCTGTTTGAACGCATCGTTGATAAAAATCTTCTGGTCAGAAGAGTTAATATCACAGCGAATCATGTTGTTGATGAGAGAACCGTTCAAAAGAAGAGCGACTTTGAACAAATTGACCTCTTCACAAATTATACGGATGCACAGGCTAAAAAAGAGGAAGAAGAAGCCGCGCTTGAACGAGAAAAAAAGGTGCAGAGAACAATACTTGCGATAAAGAAGAAATATGGCAAAAATGCCGTTCTAAAGGGTATGAATCTTGAAGAAGGTGCTACTACGTTAGCTCGAAACAAACAAATTGGAGGGCATAAAGAATGACGAAAGAATACGATGATATCATCCATTTGCCGCGCCATGTCTCTAGGAAACACCCTCACATGGCAACCACTGATAGGGCAGCTCAGTTCTCTCCTTTTGCCGCATTAACCGGCCATGCCGCCGCTATCAACGAAACCGCAAGACTGACTGATGAGAAAGTAGAACTGGACGAATATATGAAAGACGCTTTAAGGAATAAGCTACAGATTATAGCCAACCGGCTTAAAGAGCAGCCTGAAATCGTAATTACCTATTTTCAGCCGGACGAAAAAAAAGACGGCGGGGCCTATGTTGCTGCTGCCGGTACGGTTAAAAAGATAGATGAATATAACCGAGTTATTGTCATGACGGATAGAACAGCAATCCCTATCGATGATATAACTGGCATAGAGGGGCAGATATTCGAAAGCATGTAGCTCCTTTCGTGCGATAGGAGTGAATAACGATAAATTTGAATTTGTCGGGAAGTTTTAACAGCCGATTGTATAATATGTTATTATCATAATAGACATTTAATATAAGGAGGATTAGCCTATGAAACAAGTGATGCCAATTTGTACACCTGATTTATCATTACGGCCATTTAGTCTTTCTGCAGATAGAGCAATGCCATTTCCCTCTAATGTATTGTATCGTGCTTGGACTGAACAGTTTGACCTATGGTTTGCAGAACCAGGTTCAGTTCTGATGAAGGGGGAAGTCAACGCCGTTTTTTACTTTGAAACAGCCTTTGAAGGGAAGCGTCATCCTCACTATGGCCGTTTTCTTCGGCTTGTGCCTGACCAACTGGTTGAACTTACATGGCTGACGGATGCCGACGGAACCAAAGGGGCTGAAACGGTTGTAACTGTGGAATTTAAAAAAGTTGAAAGCGGAACAGTATTACGATTAGATCATGCGGGGTTTTTAGATAAAGAATCAAGGGACAAGCATGAGCAGACATGGCCGCTGGTTCTTGCTCAGCTGGAGGATAGGTTGAAAAGTATTACAAAATAGAAAACAAGAAAAGGAGATTTTATTTATATGGAAACTTATCAATTAACTCATAACCCAGTTGTAAAAGCTGAAATGCTTATCCGTAAACAGTTGCCGAAGTATATGAAGCATTTATCAACCCTTCTATTACCTGGGTTTAAGAGGAATGGAGATGAGATTGTAGACCAAGTGATTGGCGGCACAGAAGGATTTGCGTTAGTCCTCTCTGGATTAAAGGCATTTCTTGAGCATAATATTATTTTAAATCTTGTATCAGATCGTTTTCCCGATCAGAAAATACAATAAAATACAAATCTAATTCATAATGTTTCTATGCTATTACGAAAAGGAGCGCAAAAACATGGATAACAAATTAACATTGAACATTGTTGTAGCAAATGCGATGGAGGCAATGGAATTTTATGAGAACGTATTTGATGCCAAACGAGGCGATGTATTTCATTTCCCCGATAAAGAGGGTGTAAATGAGGTTAATATTACAGTTGGAAACGTTGAATTGCGGCTGATTGATGAGAATGCCTCTTATAACTGTTATCCTCCCAAAAAAGATGAGGTAGACTCCATCTGGCTTCAGATGATTGTGGATGATACGGAAGCGGTGCTGAAAAGAGCCATAGAAAATGGTGCTTCGATTGGGCAGGAGGTATCCGAGTTTATGGGTACAAAATATGCAGAAATTATCGACCCTTTTGGTTACACTTGGACGATTAACCAAATTATTCGAGAAGTCTCTTATGAAGAGCGTTATCAATTTTATGTAGAGCAGCATGAGAGCGCAGACAAATAGGGATTTTCTCATGGGCAGCTATTAGTTTTATAACCAAAGGTTTTTAGGTTAATAAATTTTTAATTTAGCGTTGACTTTTAAAATATTAAGACAACCGGAATTAAAATAAAAATGGATAAATGAAACGGATAAATAAAAATGAAACCCAATATTTATATTATCATGCTGGCTGTCGATGATTTGGATAGATCACTTATTTTTTATCAAAATGGCCTGGGCTTGGGACAAGCAATACATAGCGGCGACCATATTCTGTTCGAGTTACAAGGAGAATTGACACTGGTACTCTTTTTGCGTACTGAATTTAATAAGACAGCAGGGCAGACCGACTCGTCTTACAGATATTCAAGTATCAGTCTAAGCTACCGAGCTGACAGCAGACAGGAAGTTGATGAAATATTGCAAAAGGCTGTGACATCAGGCGGAAGTTTACCGAGCGAGCCGCAAGAACATGACTGGGGGTATAACGGTTATTTCAAAGACCCAGACGGGCACCTGTGGGAGATTGCATATTTTTACGTATAGCAATCTAATTGTAGTCATAACAGCACATCCAGCGAATCAGCATAAGTACCATTAGCCCATAAAATCCCAATTCAGCACATAATTTAAACGAGGTATCCCCAATGAAACAAATGCTTTATAACGAATATGGAATACAGGTACAATCTTTACAAGAGATTCCTTCAGGTTGGTCTGCATCCGCGTGGAAAATACATGCTGATTGCGGCAGCTATTTTCTGAAGGTATATGACAAGCATAAGCCCTCCACAAAAAGTTGGGTTGCACAAATCGACAGCTACATACCAGTTGTTCTTTGGTTACATGAAAACACAGAGCTTCAAATGAAAATGACCGCACCGATTCTGACCAGAGGCGGAGATTACAAAAAGGAAGATACTGCTTTTCTATACATGGTATTTCCCTTTATCGAAGGAGCAACCCTATGCAGTGAAAAATTGAAACCATCGCAGGTGCTCGAAATTGCACAGATTATTTCCGAACTGCATTTTTATGGTGCTGGAATACCAGTATCGGTAAATAACTTAATTGAAACTTTTGACGTTTCATTTTGTATGACTTTGGCTGACGGCTTAAGAATATACATAATTCTGTTTACTTAAAAGAAATACTCATGCCCTATATATCGGTCCTTAACCAAACGATAGAAGCGCTTCAAGATATGGCGGCCTTACTGCAAAATTCTAAAATACGGTATTCTCTGTGCCATACAGACACTCACGGCTGGAATCTGATACAATCTAAAAACCTCATACTAATTGACTGGAGGGATTAAAACTTGCACCAGTAGAAACCGACCTCTTTTCGTTTACCGAATCTTTTTTCTTTGATTACGCGTGGGAGGATTTCATGGCTATTTACCGTGCAGCACACAAGGACTATCAGGTCAATATTGATGCAATGCAATTTTACAGATTGCGGCGCAGGCTGGAAGACATTCATGAATTTGTTGAAAGTATCTTGTTTGACGATTTTTCCCAGGATGATATAAATCGGCCGCTTCGTTATCTGAAACAGGAATGCGAATTGCTCAATATTATGCATCGACAGAAACCATTTGCCACATAAATTCCAATTTACAGAAACAAATCATAAGCAGGAATAGTATTGATTTCTTCTGAAAACTGCCAAGGCTAAAAATCCTCAGTTCACTGAGAATTTTTAGCCTTGGCAGTTTTTATTTTTACTGAAATAGATACCGAAAAATGAGCATTGTCATGTTATAATCAATACAGTTATTTTATAAAAAACAAGGGTTGAGCGTCAAAATCATCGAAAATATACCTTGATGTCAAGGGGTTATCAGGCTCAATTGTCATTAGAATTGCAGTAGCAAGGTAACTTACAATAGGTAAACAAATATAAATGTCCCTTAGAACTTTTGGCAACTTAGAATTTAACAGCCTTTCATTAAGCGTATAGCTTTATTCTGATTGTATTTCTCATACGGGCTATTTCATTAATTCTTTTAAATGATTTATCTGCCATATTCTTTCATCTTCCATTAATTTTATGACATCTGCTCTACTTTTGTTTAAAAGCTTTATGGCAGAAACAACATACATTGCTGTTCCCTCAGAATGAGCAGGAACATGGCAGGTAGCTAAACAATGTGAAGCTGCTCTTACTATTTGCGAATACGGTTTATCGGTTTTTTCCATAGTTTTTGCTAAAGCCAAAACTGTATATGTGTATTTCCTTGCGTCCCACATTTTTATTTCATCATTTATCCATTTTTGCAAAGTATCTACTGCTGTTTTCAAAATAGTTTCATTGGGATATTTTGTTTCAGATAGTGGTAAAACTCTATTTAAACAATCAATAGCCCACAATGCTAAAACCTTATGTTCATTAGAATATTGTTTTACAGGCTTTATCATATCAAGTAATTCATCATCGTGTTTTGTTAGTGAAAATTTATTCATATCAATCATATAATCCCTCCCCCTATTCTAAATATCCTTAGTTTAAAACTACTATTTAAATTCTAATCTATCGCTACCCTTCATGATTTGATACACTATAATTTTCTCAGTCATTTTACCACAAAATTAGGCCTTGTTTGTAAATAGAGAAACCGACGGTTATTTTGCAAAAAAGTGTGAATTCGAGGAGAAAACCGCAGAGATAGCAGCGCTATCTTGAGGATTTTCAACGAAGAAGTCATATCTTTTAGGCAAAATAAACTAGAGTTTTGATTTTACAAACATGCCCTAATCCAAAAGAAAAATAGCTTTCTATACTATCCCAATTCTATCTCCTAATTGCAGCGTCCGCCTTGAATATTTTCCTTCATATCGTTTCTTACGGAAGGTATGGAAAATAGTATGATGAGGGTGCTTATCCAAACTGAATTGGAGCGATTTTCGTTACGACGGTGCGGACTGGAGAATTTAAATCAATACCTGAAAGCACAGGATTTAAAAATATTGTGATTTCTTCAGGTTATAAATTGAGTCAGTATTCATCAAATTCAAATACTGAACAAATGATTATTTTTGACACCGCGGCTATTAAATAGAAATAAGGTCCTTGGAACCCTGTAAAAAATTTTAAACAAAAAATAGCTTTCTATGGTAAAATAAAAACCTAGAGGCTGTTTTTATAGCAAAGTGAAGAATAACAGCCGCCTAATAAAACGGTATATAGAAATATGACACCAAGGATATAAGGTGCGGCGGTCATCAGAATTCAGCAACAAAGCATATTGAGCCCTTGGTGAGGCCTGAAGATCTGAAATCCCGGCAGAAAACCAGCTGGCGGAATTATATATTGTCCCTTGGGATAAAAAATGTTTCATAAAAGAATACGGCAGAGACAAACTATAAACGATTCTTATACACTATCTGTAAAGGCAGAGATACTGATAAATATAAGAAACGTTTTTCTAAAGAAGGAGACTGAAAATGACTACTATCATAGAAAATATATTAACAAGAAGAAGCATACGCTCCTTCAAAAAAGATCAGATATCAGAGGAAGATTTAAACACCATTCTTATGGCAGGAAGCTATGCTCCCAACGGAATGGGAACCCAAAGCTGGAAATTTACTGCAATACAAAATGCACAAACAATGAAAAAGGTAAACGCGGCAATCCGCCAATCCCTTTTATCTGTCCCCATTGTTCCTGAAACCCACCCTTATATTGTGAGCCTGATTGAAAAAGCAAAAGATGAAAATGCGGACTTTCTTTATCATGCCCCTACTTTTATTATTGTTTCTAACTTAAAAGACAATGGTAATTCCATGCCGGATTCAGCATTAGCCATAGGAAATATGATGCTGGCGGCGCATGCTTTCGGTATCGGCTCCTGCTGGTTAAATCAATTGCCGGGCCTTACTCATATGCCTCTCATCCGTGAGCTTTTAAATGACTTGGATATTCCGGAAAACCATATTGTATATGGGTCCTTTGTTATGGGTTATGGGGCAGAAGAGCCTAAACCTGCTGCGCCGCGAAAAGATGTTATAAATATTATCCGTTAGATATATAATTACCGATTGAAGCTTAAAATTATGCTTTTTTCAGGGTCGTACAAGGTTCAAGCGGTATCCCTTTTAATGATTCAAGGGCGAATATGCTGCCTGATGGGGCATATGCCGTAAAAAGAGCTTCCTTGGGAAAACCGGTTTCAAACAGATACCCTAATTAAGAATACAAAACAAAGTACAGTATCAAGACAGTAATGTTTGAAAAGGATAGCTTTATCAACGATTATTAGAATAAGTAAAAGAAAAGAGGTTTTCTATGCAGGCAGAAAAATTGCAGCTTAAGGATAAAGAGAGTTTTATGGCTTTTTGTTTAAAACATAGAAATAAAATTGATGATTCATTTTTATGTGACGAAGATCTGGAGAACTTTTCTCCTGATGAGGAAAACCCCACATTTATCGTGAAAAAAGACGGTAACATCATAGCTGCCGCCTCTCTTATCGTTGATGATTATCACAGAAGAGGGAAAAACGGGCGCTTTCGTATTTTTTATTCTGAAAATCATAATTTGGATATTTATTCTGCTTTATTAGGGGAGATAATTAAGCATATAAAGGAAATTGACAAGGTATTTTTGTTTATTCCCCTCATAAACAGCGAGCTTTCGGATAATATAAAAAGCCTTAACTTTACAGCCGAAAGATATGTGTATCTTTTGACTAAAGAAATTACAGGTTCCCAGGCTGTGAGTTTCCCCGAAGGCTACTCCATCAAAGAATTTCAGCCTCATAAAGATGAGGAGGATTGGTGCTATATCAGAAACATTGCCTTTTCAAACCTTAAAGGGAACTCTACCCCTATTACGCCGGCAATGATGCATAAACAAGTAGAAAGCTCAGAATATCTGGAGGGCGGCCTGCTTTTTCTAATGCATCATAAGGCTCCTGTAGGGATTATCAGAGGCTCAAAGGATAATTATGAAGGTGAGCCTGCTATGAATATCGGGCCTTTAGCTATTTTACCTGCATATCAAGGGAAAGGCTTAGGAAGACAGTTACTAAGAGCGGCACTTAACTTTGCACAAGAAAAGAATTATAAAAAGGCAGTTCTATGTGTCAATGCAGATAATGAAAGGGCAAAGGAGCTTTATTTAAGAGAAGGCTTTATCGAGGTTGAAGGTGTAGTCGCTTATGAATACCCTGTTACTTAGAATAAGGCCCAAAGTAATAATTAGTTAAGCATAAATCAAAGATATTTTATATAGACAGGAGGATTTGAGATGGTAACACCTGTATTGGAAAGTGAAAGAATACTCCTTCGCCCTCTTTCTCTTGATGATGCCAATCATATTTTTAAAAACTGGACATCGGACCCTGATGTAGCAAAATTTATGATATGGGACACCCATAAATCTATTGACGATACCATTGAATGGCTGAAAATAGAAGTAGAAAATATTAACAGCAACTATCATTACGGCTGGGGATTCGTACTAAAGGAAACCGGGGAATTATTTGGTTCCGGGGGCATAAACTTTAAAGATGAACTGGACTGCTATGAACTGGGATATAATATTATGAAAAAATATTGGGGGCAGGGTCTGACAACAGAAGCAGGAAAAGCTATGTTAGACTTCGCTGTAAACACTTTAGGAGAGAAAAGGTTCTTTTGCAGGCATGCAGTTGATAATATAGGGTCAAAAAAAGTTATGACCAAGCTTGGATTTGAATATTTTGGGGACAGCTCATATACGAGTTTTAGCGGTGAAAAGCATTTTTTAAGTAAGGATTACTTTCTAAATATTAAATAGCCTTGACGCTGTAACTTATATATTGTGTATCTTGAAATAATATTAGTCAAGAAGAAGTTTTGGCCGGTATATTTTAATAACATAAATAAAAAGGCTAATAGCTATGATAGAAAAACAGAAGATTTTAACCCTTAAATTAATAAGGCATCCTTATCTTAAAACAATACACCGCCTCAAAGGAGAAAACACATGGATATGCACGTAAAAGAAATTAACGGTTTAAAAATAGTCTCAATATGCAGTAATGAAAAGCTGATTGTTGATTCTCAATCTGCTCTTGATTTTATAGCAAGCATAAGCTATGAAACAAGCTGCAGCCGTATCGCCATAAATAAAGAGGCCCTATCAGATGATTTCTTTATTTTAAGCACAGGCCTTGCAGGAGAAGTATTGCAGAAGTTTATTAATTATCATATTAAGTTTGCTGTTACAGGGAATTTTTCAAAATATACAAGTAAACCCTTAAAGGATTTTATATATGAATGCAATAAGGGCAAGGATATTTTCTTTGTCTCAACAGAAGACGAGGCTTTAGAAAAATTAAGCAGGAGCTAACAGCTCCTGCTTTTTTAATGAAATCTTTATTATAAAAACTATAAAATACATTTATACTAAGATATTCATAGCCGTTAGGTAGTGTAGGCGTCCACCTAATGTATAATATTCCGATGATGGAAAAATCGCTTTTTCTTTGGATTTAACTATACCCGGTATATAAAGAATTCTAAAGAAAATGCGTATTTTAAACTTAGCTTTCTGCAAATAAGTTAAGGTCCATCTTCCACTTAAGGACTCTTATGGCCGCCTGATTGATCATTTCTTCGTCTACTGTTCCGTCTTTTACGGCATTGATTACAGCGGGAATCTGAGTTTCATAGTCTGTTGCTATAATTAAATCGTTTCCTGCCAATATAGCTTTTACTGCGGCTTCTTCATTTCCTGTGTATTTTTTTATGGCTTCCATGGCAAGATCATCGGTCATGATTACGCCGTTAAAATTCAATTCATTTCTGAGTATTTCATGGGCCCTTTCAGAAAGTGAAGCCGGATAATCTTTATCTATGGCAGTAACAATATTATGAGAAACTAAAATGCTTCCTGCGCCGGCGGTAATTCCCGCCTTAAAGGGAAGAAAATCATTATTTTCAAATTGGGCATAGTCTCTTTCATCAACAGCAATTTCCGTATGGGTATCTATATTATTTCCGTAACCGGGAAAATGCTTAAGGGTTGCGCCTATTTTCTCTTGAGTCATGGCTGAAACTACAGTTTTTACATATTCTGAGGTTTCCTCAGCCCCTTTTCCAAAGGAGCGCCTGTAAATAAAATTATTGGGGTCTGTAGATACATCGCATACAGGGGCAAGGTTTACATTAATTCCAAGATTTTTAAGAAACTGAGATTTTTCAACCGTATCCTTTTCTATAAGCTCATATCCCCCCTCATTATATAAGCTTTGAGATGATTTAAAAGGAGTGGAGCGAAACGCAGGATATTTGCTTACTCTATTCACGTCTCCCCCCTCCTCGTCAACGCCTATAAGTAAAGGTATGGGGGAA
The DNA here is from genome assembly GCF_940670685.1 of Anaeropeptidivorans aminofermentans. Taxonomy (GTDB): domain Bacteria; phylum Bacillota; class Clostridia; order Lachnospirales; family UBA5962; genus Anaeropeptidivorans; species Anaeropeptidivorans aminofermentans. The sequence goes on from NZ_OW711693.1 coordinate 2,667,994, forward strand.
TTATTCTGATATTCACTTATTGTATTTTTTATGCTTTCTGCAGTCTCATTTTCAAAATCCACCCCGAAAAGAATAATTCCGCCAAGGTGATAAGCTTTTAAATCGTTTAAGGCCGTCTCTTTTTTATGCCTTACAAAAAACAATTGGCCTACCTTTTCTTCTAAGCTCATAGTCTCTAGTATTTCTTTGGCTTTATCCGGCTCTTCTGTAATTTCTGTATTCTCTGGTTCCTGGGATTGCGATTCTGTAGGCGCTTCACTATTTTCTTCTTTCTCCTGAAAATCTTCTGAAGGTTCTTCCAATGGAAGGGCTGTATTCGTCTCTTCTGAAATGCCCTTTGGATTGCTGTTGCAGCCTATAAAAATGATTTGAGCAAATATAATAAAAAGTATTAAAATAAGTTTTTTCATAGTATCTCCTGTATTAATCGTAGATTTAGTTGTGAATTTTTATGTTTATAATATCCCCTTAAAGACGGATTTCAAATCCTCTATAATATTCTTAACTGAATATCCGTCATTATAAAACAACCACCTTATTGTAGTCAATATCACTGAAGCATATAAGCTGCTATGATAATCTGCAATAATCTCTTCAGTTTTATGCTCTTTAAGTAAATATTCCTTGCAGCTTTCTTTAAGAAGCAATTCAAAGTCCCTGTATACATTGATTGTATCCGTCTCTATTTTCCATAAGGATAATATATAGAATTTCTGCTGAATTAAATAAGCATATATTTTTTAAACTACATAAACCAAATCCTGGTCTTCCATTTCTTTAAAGCGGTCTTTCAAATAGGATTTAGCCTGCTGAATATATTCATCAGAAAGCTGCTCCGCAAGGTCGTATTTATCCTTATAGTATTTATAAAATGTTGGACGTTTAATTAAGGCTGTATCTATAATGTTTTGGACAGTTATGTCTTTAAAGCTCTTGTTTTCAAGTAAATATACAAAGCTTTCCTTTACATTTTTCTTGGTTTTTATCACTCTCAAATCTGTTTTTTATCCATAACCGGCACCTTCATGCAATCATAATGATAGGGTTTATATGTTTGCAATATAATAAATCTGCCTGTATTTCCAATGATAAACCACAGATGCTTCTATTCTGTTGCTTATCATATCATATACAGATATTTAATGGTTGCAGTAGTTTTTTAAATACATAATACTGTAAATAATAAAGGGCTGTCATTTAATTCACAGAATATATTTTTGTTCTTTTGGCGGTCAATAAATTATATTAATTCAGAGAGGCATCTATGGTTAAAAAACTCGTATTTTTAGAGCATCTCATACTATTTTTATATCTTTTATATACATATTTTTCTTCGGGATTTAGTATTCTGCTTTTTATCGTTCTTTTCTTTCTTCCAGACGCTGCAATTATATTTTATAAGATAAATGATAAAATAGGAAGCTTTGCTTATAATTTAATCCATACCCATTCCATACCGTTAGCGCTGCTTATTATAAATTATATATTTTTAAACACTCTATTATTGCACTCTGTTTGTATTATTTGGTTATCTCATATTGCAATGGATAGATTTTTAGGCTTTGTTTTAAAATACAAGGATTTTAAGGATATTCACATGCAAAGGATATAATTGCTTACATGCAGCCTTCGTTGAAGCTTCTGAATTTATTAAAAATAACAGTATTTCCATAACTTTCATTAAAGTTAAAAATTAAAACTACACATATATCTGTATCCTCTCATAGAATAGGTAAGAATATAAAAATTTTAAGGAGGATAAATATATGTCCACGCACTTTGAGTCTCTGGAAACAACTGTCCCTGAAAATCTTCACCGATTACCGACGGAGGTGGACACAGATTTCCAGCGTCTTATAGAATTTATAAAAGATAAGGACGTAGATGAAATTAAAAAAGCTATTATCCGTAATCTGAACCATTTTAATAAAACGAATCCCCAACTTTACAGAAATTCAATAAATTATTATAACGATTATAATAATCTTTGGGGAAAATACTATCCGGAAGAAGGTAATTATGAGCTTGTAGACAACAGAGCCGACGCACTGGTGAATCATCTTGAAGATTTCAAGTGGCTTTATCCTTTGCTTAAAGACTACCGCTCAAAAAAAATATTAGTGAACATACTCTATTATTGGCTTATGTCTGACCCTAAAAGAATAGAAGGCATATACGACAGAACTTATAGGCAGTATTTTGACCTTGACATTGTGAAATGCGATGAAAATGAAGTGTTTGTCGACATAGGCGGATATATCGGAGATAGTATTGTCGATTACACAAGGGCCTTTGGAAAGGATTGTTATAAGAGAATTTACTCTTATGAAATCGTATCTAAAAATATTGAATATATAGAAAAAAACGTAAAGATATTTGAGCTTGATAATATTATTATCAATAAAAAAGGCGCCGGCAGCAAAAACGGAACCATGTATATTTCTTCCGATGACATATCCTCCATCAACCAGCTTGCAGAAAGCGGAAAATATGCCATTCCTGTAGTTAAAATTGACGACGATATAGAAGAAGATGTGACTTTTATAAAAATGGATATCGAAGGCGGCGAAGAAGAAGCTCTTTTAGGCTGTATCCAAAAAATAAAGGATAACCACCCGAAGCTCGCCTTAAGCATATATCATAATCACAAGGATATGTGGAAGCTCCCAAGAATAATTTACGATGCCGACCCCACATATAATTTCTATATCCGGTATTATGGCTCCTCTATTCTGCCGACAGAATATGTTATTTATGCCATTTAATTTGCTTATTTATATAAATCACCAAGCAAACTTAAAAAATTATATAAGCGTAAGCTTATAAGCAGTTTTTAAGTGAGCATTTCCTTATAGGTAACAAACAGGTTTTCAAATTTGTTATCTATAGCAAATTTGAAATTAAACAGTAATAAAAATCGTATATCTTATGCTTAGTGAACCTGGAAACACTTACAGGGAAACTGTTAAAGTATTTTCAGGCGAACGCCCCCTTATAGCCAACAAAGATATTTTAATCTTTGTTGGCTATGAATGACTTAAACATAGCCATTCTATATGTTTAAACCGTTTATGAAAAATAGATTTTTATTGCATCCTTCTGTGAAATTTACTTTATAAGACAACTTCTTGATAAAATAATACGCCTTTATTTAAGCCCCCTGCTTTAAAGCGGGGGGCTTAAATTTATACCGCTTTAACGAACAGCACCGTTTTGGAAATTATCAAACCATTGATTGATTTCCTCATCACTGTCAACTTTTAAAATCTTAAAAATTTCATAGGCAAATTCCACTGCCGCCGTTTCATTGGCTGTAATAAAGCCTTGGTCATAAACTACTTGGGCAGGTATATAGAGTTTTTCTCCCTCATATCCTTTTACCCCCTGAAATAGCTCTAAAGAATCGCCTGTATGCCTTATGTTGTTAAGAAATCCCTGCTTACATAGAAAATAGGTTGCTCCGCATATGGCAGCAACGGGAATATTAAAACTTCGAACCTTTTTAACAAACGCCCCTATTTCATCGTAATCATTTTCTTCCCATGAAAGGCCGCCGGGAATAATAAGCATAGAAAGGTGGTCAAAATTATTATAATCCTTAATACTAAAATCTACTGCGGCTTTTATGCCGCCCATGGATACCTTATTATCTGTATCTATGCCAATGGTTTTCACCTTATAATCCGAAAATGAATTTGCTACAGCAATAGCGTAGCTTGCTTCCCAATCACACCAGCGATCTGTCAAAAGAAGCAGTATCTCATTTTTATTCACGGCGCACCTCCACATTTCATCTTTATTTTCATTGTCATGCTTATTAAATCAATGGGAAATAAGCTTAACCTTTTTTAAGTTTATTTTCTATATTAAAAATCATACTACATTTTCTTCTGTTGAATCAATAAAAATATGCATTGGGCTTGCTTTTTCCTTTCCATAAAGCCTATACTGTCTTTGCCTTTTGCGCTTATATAGTAAATTTAAAATTAAGCAGTAACAAAACCCTATATTCACGCAAACCTCAAAATGTACCGTCTCCGAATAAAATTCGTGTTTTTGAGTCTATAGTGAATAGGTTTTGTTACTTCTTTATGGGAAGAGTACTATACTTATAAAACTTGAAAGCTGCCTTTTTATTTTTAAGTTTAATAAGTTTCCCTTCAATCTATAAGGCAATAAACTTGGTCTTTTTCAAGTTTATTGCCTATATATCTTCCTTCTGGGATAAATTCTAATAATAAAATAGGAATCTGTTAAAACTTTTCATAGGGGATAATGGTCTTAACAGTATAAGGAGGGAATCAAATGACGACGAATAAAATGTTTGAAGACTATATATCCATAAATATTGACAGGATATACCGCTTTGCCTATACCTTTACCCGTAACAGAGAAGATGCGGAGGATATAGTCAACGACAGCGTAATAAAGGCTCTTAATTCTTTAAAAACCCTCAGAAACACCGACGTGATGGGCCCTTGGTTTTACCGTATCGTTACAAATACGGCAATAACCTATCTGAGAAAGAAAAACCGTATCGTATATCTGGATCCGGCGGATATGGAAGAGGCCCTTACGGAAAATGAGAATTTTGATCATTTAGATTTTGAGGAAATTATAGATAAGCTTGATTACAAATATAAAAGTGTTTTGGTCCTTAGATTCTTCGAGGATATGCCTTTATCGGATATCGCTTTTATTCAAAGTGAAAATTTAAATACAATAAAGACGAGATTATATAGAGCATTAAAGCTGTTAAAAATTGAAATGGAGGCTTCGATATGAATAAGAAATTAGAAGACATGAAAGAAGATTATATGAATATAAAAGCGTCCGATGAATTGAAATTAAGAGTTTCTGAAACTATAAATAAATATAACAATAAAACAGTTAAAAAAAGGTCTGCGGCAGGAATTGCGGCAGGAGTTGCCATCGCATTGGTAGCGACCTTAAATTTAAATGAATCCTTTGCTTCTACCCTATCGGAAGTTCCCGGTATGAGCGGTATCGTCAAAGTGCTTACTTTGGGCAAATACTCCTTTAAAGACGGAGGCTATGAGATTAATATCGTAACACCCAGAATCGAAGGCCTTCTTGATAAAGAGCTTGAAGATAAAATAAATCAGGATTTTAAAGAAAACGCCGATTCTGTAATTGCAGCCTTTGAAGAAGACGTAAGAGCACTTAAAGAAAAATACCCGGGAGAAAATGTTCATTTCGGAATGGACTCAGGCTATCTCATAAAAACCGATAATGATGATTACCTTGCCATAGATGTATATTTAGTGAATACTGTAGGCTCCTCCTCAACAATTCATAAATTTTATACCATAGATAAGAAAAATGGAACCGTCGTCACTTTAGAATCCTTATTTAAGCCCGATGCCGATTACGTTGAGGTTTTAAATAAATATCTGCTGGAAGAAATGAAAAGGCAAAATGAAATAGAACCGGACACCTATTGGATAGACCATGAAAGTATGTCATCCTTTGAAAGCATCCGAAAGGACCAGGGATTTTATATTAATTCCGACGGTAAAATCGTCATTTGCTTTGATAAATACGAAATAGCCCCAGGCTATATCGGCTCTCCTGAATTTGTTATTCCTGATGAGGTTATAAAAGACATTATCAATCATAACTACCGGCTTAGCCGGTAGTTTGCTCTGCCCCTATAAGGGGCTCTTACTGGCATGCGTCTGAGGACGCATCGAAGCGGTTTGCCAACCGCATTTACTTCCCAATAACCGCTAAAGCGGTTTATTTTTTATTTCCTTTCACTGGCTCCCCCGTAAACGGGTCAATATATTCTAACAATGAAATTTGATCTGCTACTTTATCTTCTTGTATTTGATTTCTAATGTATTCTTCTATTTTTTTCGCATTTTTACCTACTGTATCAACATAATATCCTCTACACCAGAAATGTCTATTCCCATATTTATATTTTAAATTTGCATGTCTATCGAATATTATTAAAGAACTCTTTCCTTTCAAATATCCCATTATCTCTGATACACTATATTTAGGTGGTATTCTGACTAACATGTGTATATGGTCACTACAACATTCTGCTTCTATTATTTCTATACCTTTTCTTTCACATAATTCTCTAAGTATCTTTCCTATATCCGCCTTTAATCTTCCATAAATTATTTGTCTTCGATACTTTGGAGCAAATACCAGATGATATTTACATTCCCAGGTTGTATGTGATAAACTATTTTTGTCCATCGGACACACCTCCTATGATCTAATAATTGTGGTTGGCAAACCCACTTTATTTTATCACAGGGGGTATTTTTCTTGAAGCTAAAGCATTTTCCCTCCACCTGCATAGCAGGTGGTTTATTGTATGAGATACAATTAAAAGGTGCGGCAAAATATATTTTGCCGCACCTTTTTTTAATACATAAACCGATTGATATCTTCTTTTGTCACACCCTTATGCAAAGATATATTAAGCGCATTTGCTATGATGTTTGAAAGCCTGTCTATAACGGCGTCTACCTCTTTCGGGGTAACAAACATATTGCCTGAATAAGGAGTTAGAAGCTGTAATATAAGCTGATATTTTTCCTGGCTTTCAAGGCCGATTAAAGCATCATAAAATTCATGGCCTGAACCCGTTTCTTTAATCATCTGAGAAAGGAGCAAATCCATAGTATCGTTTACAAGGGTAGCCGCGTCAACCACCGTAGGAACACCTATGGCTATTACGGGAACACCAAGGCTTTCTTCATTGAGGGCCTGCCTTTTATTTCCCATGCCTGCTCCCGGGGCGACCCCTGTATCAGAGATTTGTATGGTTGAGTTAATCCTGTTTACGCTTCTTGAGGCCAGTGCATCTATGGCTATAATGAGAGAGGGCCTAAGCCTTTCCACAAGACCTTTTACAGTTTCATAGGTTTCTATTCCCGTTATTCCCATAACCCCGGGAGAAAGGGCGGCAACAGGTCTTACGCGGCTGTCTATGCTGTCGGGAAGATGCTCCTTTATATGCCTTGTAATAAGCGTCTTAGATATTACTCTGGGCCCCAAGGCGTCAGGGGTGACATTCCAGTTGCCAAGGCCTATGATTAATACGGTTTCATTTTGATTTAAATTTATTATCTGAGAGAAATTATCGACCATTATTTTTATTATTTCTTCATGGGCATCTACATCATTTGTCCGCAGGGCTTCTGATTCTATGGTTATATAATTGCCTATAGGCCTTCCCATGAGCTTTTCTCCGTTTTCATTGGTAATTTTTACCCATGTGACCTTTACGCCAGAGTCTTCATTTACTTCCATCTCAACGCCGTCCAGTTCCTCCCCTTTTTCCTCTGAAACGGCCTCTTTTACTTCTAAGGCCAAGTCTGTATATATGCTTTTACTGAAATTTCCGAACTGCTTTTTCTCCATGGTTCCTCCTTTTAATATATAGTCCATTTGCTTTTATGATTTTATAAGTATTTGGTTTTAGTGGGTATACTTTTAAACTTCGTCGTTTTTAAGCTTCTTTTCAATACTAAATAAGGTAAAAGCAAATGAACTATGCGACTATTTCATATTTATTGAAACATTGACTCCGCTTCTTTTACTTTAAAATTGCCTAAAGACTTTATTACTCGTATTTTTACCATAAAATTTTAAGATATTCATTGACTTTAAGACAAATATCATATACAATTATCTGTGTTTGATTTAGCAGGGTGTGATGTATATTAATAATCATCATGCTGTTGGCAATTATTTTTTATAACGGAGGTGAGCAAATTGGCAAATATTAAATCTGCTAAGAAAAGAATTAAGGTTTCTGCTAAAAAATCCTTAAGAAATAAAATGATTAAATCTAAGACTAAAACAGCAATTAAAAAAGTAATTGTTGCTTCTGAGGCAGGTAACAAAGAGGGAGCGGCAGAAGCTTTGGCAAACGCTGTTAAAACCATAGATAAGGCTGCCTCCAAGGGTATCTATCATAAGAACAACGCCGCAAGAAAAAAATCAAGACTTGCAAAATTGGTTAATAAAATCAGCGCATAGCTATTAAAATCAGGCTGCCTATATGGCAGCTTTTTTACTGTTAGGAGATTCTATGAAATGGTCTGGTAAAAGCTTTCATTCTTTGAACTTTTTCATGAAGAATAAATTCGGTGAAAAAATCGTTAAAATCCCCATAGACGCAGGCTTTACCTGCCCCAACAGAGACGGTCTTCTTTCAACAGGCGGCTGTATTTTTTGCAGCGGCAGAGGCTCCGGCGATTTTATTGTAAATAATCCTTCTATTACGGCGCAGTTTTATGAATATATTAAATTAATTAAAAAGAAATGGCCCAAAGCTAAGTATATTCCTTATTTTCAGGCCTTTACCAATACTTATGCAGATGTTAATACCTTGCGTAAAAAATATTACGAGGCCTTAAGCCTTGAAAACATCGTCGGTCTTTCCATAGCCACAAGGCCTGATTGTTTAAATGATGAAATTATATCGCTTCTGAAAGAAATAAATGAAAAAACCTTTTTAATGGTGGAGCTGGGGCTTCAAAGTTCAAAGCCTGCAACCTCTTTCATCATAAACAGGTGCCATGACAATGAAATATTTGAAAGCGCTGTTAAAAAGCTTAAAGACGCAGGCATAAACGTAGTATGCCATGTGATTTTAGGCCTTCCCTATGAAACAAAGTCGGATATGCTAAATACGGTAAAATACGCCGTAAACACAGGCATAGACGGCATAAAGCTCCATCTTCTGTATATATGCGAAGATACAGAAATTGCAAAGATGTATAAAAGAGGAGAATTTAAGGCGCTGGAATTTGACGAGTATATAGACATCCTTATTTCCGCCATAGAAATTATTCCTGAAAACATTGTAATACACCGTATTACAGGGGACCCGCCCAGAGATAAGGTCATTGCGCCCCAATTTTCCGTTAAAAAATTCGAGCTTTTGAATGCCATAGATAGGGAATTTAAACAAAGAAATACTTATCAGGGAAAGTTTAAAGAATAGAAAAACTTCTTTTAACATACTTTTACATTATATTTTAGCTAAAATATACAGGTTTTTAAGGGTTTATTTAAAAAATATCTCTGCTTGTCTTGTTAATACCTGCATTTTACTATATAATATTTATAATTACTCAGCTTTGAGGTGAAGTTATTGGAAAATCAAGAGTATCAACAAGTAAAAAATAAACTCTTACTCATGTACTTAATAGATAAAATGGATATTCCTCTTTCCAGCAGCCAAATTTCTCAATTTGCTTTGGAAGAGAATTTTATGGACTATTTTACCTTAAGGCAGTGTCTTGCTGAAATGGTTGAAAATAATCAGCTTGAATCCGTCAGAGAAAACAACAACACCCGATATACCATTACGGAAACCGGGCTCCAAGCATTGGATTATTTTGAAAAGCGTATTCCTTTAAATATAAGAAACAAAATAAATAAATACGTTCTCGACAATAGAAAATGCATCAAAAAAGATTATGAAACCACGGCTAATTACTTTAAGGATATTCACGCAGGCGATTATACGGTTAAATGCGGCATCTATGAAGACGACGCCCTCCTTATGGAAATCAACTTATCCGTTGTTTCAAGAGAGCAGGCAAAGCTTATTTGCAGCAATTGGAAGGCAAATGTAAATAATCTCTACGGAAGTATTTTAAGTAAGCTTATAACAAAGCCTGAAGCCCCGGCAAACGCTGAAAAAGCCGAAGATGAAAATACCCCTTCCCCTTCCGAAGATATTATTAACCCCATGGAAAACAATATAAATTAATATACATTATAATAATGAATACATATAGAAAAATAGATTTTTGTTATTACCTTAAAGCTATTTTACTATAAAAACATCAAGCTTTAATACGGCTTGATGTTTTTTATTTAATCCGGTATATATTCCGCTATGTCGGATAATTTGCAATTCAGTATTTTACATAAGGTATTCAATGTATTTGTAGAAACTGATTCATTATTTTGAAGCCGCAGCAAAGTGGAGCCGCTGATGTTCTCCTCTCTTCCTTTATTCCTTAATGTATATGTGGTAGCCCCCTTCTCTTTCATAGTCTTCCACAGCGGAGCATATGAAATCACCTTATTACCCCCTTTACTTTTCTTCAGTATGCCCTATAATGAACATATATTGTTATGCTCAATATTGGTCATATTATGAAAGGAGATTGTAAATAATGGATTATCAAAAAGCTTACTTAATTTTATTTAATGGAATTACCGACGCATTAACTGAACTTTATAGCGGAAATATCGGCTACGCAGAAAATATATTAAAAGATTTACAGACTAGAACAGAGGAAATGTATATAGAAACTGAAAATAATTAAAATGTTATCTGAGAGAGTGCAGCAAGTTAAATTTGCAGCGCTCTTTTTTACAATTTTCATCATTGCTTTACATCTGTATATACACCTGTTATAATATAGACAATTTTATTTTAAACATTAAGTAAGCTGTGGTTTTGTCATAGCATTAAATCAGTGAAATGAAATTATCTTATTGTTATTTGAATTGAAAATCACTGTACAAAAATACTATAAAGAGGAGGGTCCAATGGATACGGAAGAAAGGCGAAAGCGGATACAGAGAATGATATCCTCTTCTGCGGCTCCTATAACAGGAAATGAGCTTGCCGCTCAGATGGGCGTTACAAGGCAGGTTGTAGTAAAAGATATAGCCCTTCTGCGGGCAGGTGGGTCTCCCATATTTGCTACGCCTTCCGGCTATGTATGGCTTGACCAGGCGGCTTCTCCAAAGGCTGTTAGAATCATATTCTGCAAACACGATACTTTAGCATCAGCTAAGGAAGAACTTATGATTATAGTTAAATCTGGAGGAACCGTTAAAGATGTAATGATAGAGCACCCCGTCTATGGAGAGCTTACAGGCTCTCTTTTACTTCGTACTCCTGAGGCCGTTGAAAATCTTATTGAACGCCTTGGCCGTCCGGGGACAAAAATGCTTTCCGCCATGACAGACGGTGTGCATATTCACACCATAGAAGCGTCCAGTGAAAGTATTCTTGATGAAATAGAAAAAAAGCTTATGAAAGCCAATATCCTTATTTCTTAAAAATTAGGCATTATTTATAAATAGAATAACTACAAGCATATTAAATAAACCTACAGGTCTATTTAATATCTACATCTAGGTAAAACAGGCTAAAATTTTGATTTTACAAACAAACCCTAACGCTCTCTCCATAAAATACAGCATCGGATTTATTTTATCGGAGATAAGGCAATTTACTTTTATGACCCTGTAAGTATTCGGTTCCGGAGAGTATAAAATAAGAAAAAAGCAAATTGACAGCATTCTTATTTCATATAAATTCAAGCATGGTAAAAGTTTAAAGGATTTTAAATATGAATTTACCTATACTAAAAAGTTTTAACTAAGCTGCAAAGTAAATTTACTATATAAACAGAAGGGAAAGCATAATGGAAGTCACAGAAAAAATTAAAAAGCTGCAAAAAGAGCGTAATGCATTGATTTTAGCGCATTTTTATCAGCCGGGGGAAGTTCAGGATATTGCTGATGTTGTGGGGGACTCTTTGGAGCTTGCAAAGGCTGCGAGAGATGCAGAAAATGACGTTATTGTCTTTTGCGGCGTGCGCTTTATGGCAGAGACTGCAAAGATACTCAACCCTGATAAAACTGTTCTTCTTCCTGCCATTGACGCAGGCTGCCCTATGGCAGATATGATTACTGCCGAGGAAGTGATGCGCCTGAAAGAAGAAAACCCCAATGCTGCAGTTCTATGCTATGTAAATTCAGATATTGAAGTAAAGGCTGTAAGCGATATTTGCGCTACATCGTCAAACGCCGTTAAAATAGCGCAGTCTCTTAAGGAAGAAGAAATCATTTTCGTTCCTGATCAATGCCTTGGTAGCTATGTTGCCCAGTTTCTTCCTGAAAAGAAATTTATACTTCCCAAGGGCTTCTGCCCTACCCATATGAAAATTACCTCAGCCGATATAAAGGCTGCGAGAGCCGCAAAGCCCAACGCAAGGCTTCTTGTTCACCCGGAATGCGCTCCTGAGGTTGTAAAGCTTGCGGATTTTGCAGGAAGCACGGCTCAAATAATAAAGGAAGCTGTAAATTCCTCTCATAAAGAGTTTTTAATAGGAACAGAAGAAGGCATACTGCACCGTCTTGTTAAGCTATGCCCCGATAAAAAGTTTTATAATATCGGCCGCAGCCAAACATGCCCTAACATGAAAAAAACAAATATAGATTTAGTTTTAAACGCTTTAGAAAAAATGGAACACGAAATAAAAGTTAAAGAAGACCTTGCAAAAAAGGCCGTTAAAAGCCTGGAAAGAATGTTTTCGGTTCCTTTATAAATTTATAAAGAGAAATTTATTATACAAAAGAAGCTCATACCTGTTTCCTATACATACCCAAAAGCAGCAGGAGAACTTTAAAAGCTTTTAAAATTCTTGCTATCTAGCTGTAAATTTGATTTTCAGCGGTATAAAATAGGAAAAAGACAAATTAACAATGCTCCTATTTCATATGAATTCAAGTATCAGAAATCATTATTCATTTTAATGATTCACCGAAGGGACAATATGAATAAGTTTATTTTAAATACAGAAAACGCAGTATCTATAGAAACGGATATTATGATTGCAGGCTCCGGAGCCGCAGGGCTTTACGCCGCTTTAAGCCTGCCTCCTGAAATAAAATGCATAATCCTTAATAAAGACGGAAAAGAAGTGAGCAATTCCATATTTGCCCAAGGGGGAATTTCAGCGGTTACCCAACAGGATGAATTCCTTAGAAAAGGCCATATTGAAGACACGCTTTTAGCCGGCGCAGGGCTCTGCAATGAAGAAGCCGTCCGCATTTTAGTCAGTGAAGCCGCTGAAAACATAGAAAAACTAATAGAATTCGGCGTGCCCTTCGACAGAAAAAACGGGGAGCTTTTAAAAACCCGCGAAGGCGGTCACAGAGAAAGGCGGATACTCCACTGCGGCGGCGATGCCACAGGCCTCCATATTACAAAAACCCTTTTAGAAAAAGCAATGAAAAGGGACAATATAAAGTTTATAAATTATGCTCTGATTACGGATATCTTATCCGATGATAGGGGCGTTACCGGTGCCCTTGTTCTTAAAGAAAATAAAGAAGTTCTTTTAATCAATACCCGAAGAATCATACTTGCATCGGGAGGTATCGGGCGTATCTATTCCGGCAGCACCAATGCCCTTTCTGCCACAGGGGACGGCATGGCTCTGGCATTAAGGGCGGGGGCAGCACTTAAGGACATGGAATTTATACAATTCCACCCTACGGTCCTTTGCGGTTCCGATTCCTCCGGCCGTTCTTTTCTTGTTTCTGAAGCCTTAAGAGGCGAAGGCGCAAGGCTTATGAACAGCAAAGGGGTCTATTTTATGGAGGGGGCCCACCCTATGGCAGACCTTGCCCCAAGAGATATTGTGGCAAGAGCCATATTCTCTGAGCTTGAAAAAAGCGGCGACAATTGCGTTTATCTTGATATTACTCACAGAGACCGGGATTTTCTTAAAGAGCGTTTTCCTACTATATTCACTGAGTGTATGGAAAGAGGCATAGATATCTCCGAAAAACCCATACCCGTCCACCCTCTTCAGCATTATATCATGGGAGGCATTAAAACTGGGCTCTACGGTGAAACCGCTCTCAAAGGCCTTTATGCCTGCGGAGAAACCGCCTGTACAGGCATTCACGGCGCAAACCGCCTTGCAAGCAATTCTCTTCTTGAATGCCTCGTTTTTGGAAGGAGGGCCGCACTCCACGCCTCAGCGCTTTCCCCTTCTGAAGGAAAGAAACATCATATTTCAAATTGCTCTATGGGAAGAGAAAAAGCAGATTGGAAAGAAATTTCCGAAAAGATTCAATTTATCATGACGAACTGCTGCGGCATTATCAGAGACGGTAAAGGTCTTTTAAAAGCCATAAATGAATTAAAAGCAATTTCAAATACTCTTGAAAATTCACTGTTAAATACGAAAGACGCCATCGAAACCTTTCATATGTCTTTAGTGGCCCTTGCCGTTGCGGAAGGGGCAATGAAAAGGGAAAAGAGCATAGGCGCCCATTACAGAAAAGATAGCAAGGAGGATAAATAATGTATATACCCGGCATGGAAGAAATCGTGCATCTTGCACTTAAGGAGGACATCGGAAACGGCGACGTAACCACCCTTTCCACAGTCCCTTCGGAAAACATCAGCTCCGGAAAGTTTATTGCCAAGGAAAACCTTATTGTATGCGGCCTTCCTGTAATTCAGTATGTATATGAAACAATAGATTCCCGTATAAAAATCAACTTCTTAGTTAACGATGGGGATTCCGTAAGCAAGGGAGATATTATAGCCACCATTGAAGGGCCTTCTCAGGGGATACTTACAGGAGAGCGGACGGCCCTTAATCTCCTCCAAAGGCTTTCGGGGGTTGCAACAAAAACAAGAGAAGCCGTAAACCAAATAGAAGGCACCAATGCCGTAATCGTAGATACAAGAAAAACCACCCCGGGAATGCGCGCCTTAGAAAAATATGCCGTGAGAACAGGGGGCGGAACAAACCACCGTATCGGCCTTTACGACGGTATCCTTATAAAGGATAACCATATACAGGCAGCCGGCGGAATAACACAAGCCATCAATAACGCCAGGGCATATGCCCACCATCTGCTTAAAATAGAAGTTGAGGTTGAAAATTTTATACAGCTTGAAGAAGCCCTTAACGCCAAGGCAGATATTATTATGCTGGATAATATGTCCGTATCCCATATGGCAGAGGCCGTTAAAATAGTCCGTGGCAGGGCTTTAACCGAAGCATCGGGAAATATGGGGGAGAAAAATTTAAAAGAGGTAGCCGAAACAGGCGTAGACCTCATATCTATAGGCGCCCTTACCCACTCGTCAAGAGCCATGGATATCAGCCTGAAATTTAATGCATATAGTAAATAAACTTAAAAAGAGAGCATATTTATTTCCTATAAAGCAGTTTCATTAAGTTTCCTGCGGAAATCCGTGTTTTTAAGTCTGTGAGCGGACAGGTATTTGTTGCTTCTTTGCAAGAAATTTATTATAAAAATAGGTTAAACTCAAATAAAAGTAAAATAGTAGTGTTGTAAATTTGCTTTTCCTTGATTTTATGCCTTCTTAGAGCCTGTTATTTACTGCGGAAGAAAAGCAAATTTACTATAAGCTAAAAGGCATGGATAATCCATGCCTTTTTTGATCATATTGATTCACAGACCCATACCCTTTAAGAGCGTATTTATTTATATACAGTAAATTTCACAGAAGGATGCAATAAAAATCTATTTTTTATAAACGGCTTAAACATATAGAATCCCTATGTTTAAGCCATTCAAAATATACGATTTTTATTACTGTTTAATTTGAAATTGACTATACAGCCAATAAACTTAAAAAGTTTGTTGGCAAGGGAACGTGCACCTGAAAACCCTTTTTCAGGTGCACTAAGTATAAATTATGGAATTATAGTAAATGGGAGATTTTTATGTATAAAATATTAATTATAGAAGATGACAGGGTTATTGCGGAAGAAATATCCAAGGGGCTTATGAAATGGGGCTATCATACTGAAAAGATTACCGACTTTTCTGATATTATCAACCAATTTATTGATTTTTCTCCCCATTTAGTCTTAATGGATATTTCCCTCCCCTTTTATAACGGATACCATTGGTGCCAGGAAATACGGAAGATTTCAAAGGCACCTGTTCTCTTTCTTTCCTCTTCCTGTGAAAATATCAATATTATTATGGCTATCAATATGGGGGGAGACGACTTTATTTCAAAGCCCTTTGATATGGACATGCTTGCGGCTAAGGTCCAGGCTCTTTTAAGGCGTTCTTATACCTTTCAGATGAATGAGGTCATTCAAGAGCATAACGGGGCAATCCTTAACATCTCAGACGGGACATTAATATATAACGGTGAAAAAATAGAATTAACCCGAAATGAATTCCGTATGCTGCAGCTTTTTTTCAGCAATAAGGGGAAAATACTTTCAAGGGAAGCTCTTATGAAGCATCTTTGGGAAAGCGACTGTTTTATTGATGATAACACTTTAACCGTAAACATCGCACGCCTTCGGAAAAAACTTGAAGAAGCAGGGCTTCCTCATTTTATATCTACTAAAAAGGGTATCGGCTATATTTTGGAGGATAACAATGGAGCATAAAATAAGCCGCAAAAAAATTATTCTAAGCTGGCTCAAATTCCGTTTCAGGCTTTTAATTTCAATCATGGGACTGAGCCTTTTATTTATTGTTCTTTCGATGCTTTACCATATAAATATATCGCCTTCTTTATACGGGGCTTTTCTTAGTCTTTTTATTACCTTTCTATGGTGTATTCTGGATTTTTATAAGTTTATCCGTAAAATAAGGCAAGTTGAAGAAGCCCGTCTTAATTTTAAAATCGCCCTTTCTCCCCTTCCTGAAGCGGATCATTTAATTGAGGAACTTTATGAAAATTTTATAGAGGATCTATACGAAGACAGGCTGGAGATAATTTCTGAAACTGAAAAAGAAAAAAGCAATCGGGAAGATTATTACACCCTTTGGGTCCATCAGATAAAAACCCCCATTGCCGCCTTAGGTCTTCTTTTACGCTCGGATCATGTTGAGGAAAACACCTTTTTTATGGAACAGGAGCTTTTTAAAATAGAGCAGTATGCTGAAATGGTTCTCCAATATATTCGGCTGGAAAGCCTCTCCTTTGATTTGATTTTAAAGGAATATGCCATATATGAAATCATAAAACAGTCTGTAAAAAAATACGCTTACTCTTTTATAGGAAAGAAGCTTTCCCTTAATCTTGAAGAATTTAAGCTTAAAGCAGTTACCGATGAAAAATGGCTTAGCTTTATTCTGGAGCAGCTTCTGTCAAACTGTATAAAATATACGGCTGAAGGGGAAATAAAAATAGCCTTGGCTCCCGATAACAGCCGCACCTTGATTATTTCCGATACAGGCATAGGCATAAAGCCGGAGGACCTGTCAAGGATATTTGACCGGGGGTTTACAGGATATAACGGGCGGATGGATAAAACCTCTACGGGAATCGGCCTTTATCTTTGCAAAAAGGTAGCTTATAAGCTTTCCATAGAGCTTTCCGTAAGCTCTAAAGTAAATGAAGGAACAACTTACCGTATTTATTTTCCTCCTTATCCCGGAACCTTACAAAAATGAAAGATTGGGTGTTCAATTGTAAGATAAAGCGATGGTTTTAACAAGGCCCCCTTGATATACTGAAAAAGGCTTAAACATTTCTTGATTATAATAGGAGCGCCTAAAAAAGGCCCTTGTCAATTTATGTTAAATTTAAAGCGAAACCGGAATAAAAATAAATTGACTATAACAAAGGAGGAATTTTCTATTGTCATTATTGGAAGTGAAAAATTTAAATAAAATATATACTGCAAGATTCGGCGGCAATTGTGTTCAGGCATTGGATAATGTAAATTTTTCCGTAGAAAACGGAGAATACGTAGCCATCATGGGAGAATCCGGCTCGGGAAAGACCACCCTTTTAAACCTGCTGGCTTCTTTGGATAAGCCTAGCGGTGGAGAGATTTACCTTGACGGGAAGGCTTTTTCTAAAATAAAGCAAAATACCCTCTGCGCTTTCAGAAGGGATAATCTTGGATTTGTTTTTCAGGATTTTAACCTTTTAGACAGCTTCTCTTTACAGGATAATATTGTTTTACCCTTAGTGCTTCAAAATACAGACCATGAAGAAATGTTTGTAAGGCTAAATGAATTGGCGTCAAAGCTTGAAATTAAAGCGCTTTTGCAAAAATACCCCTATGAGGTATCAGGCGGGCAGAAGCAAAGAGCTGCCGCTGCCCGGGCCCTTATTACAAGGCCTAAGCTTATTTTGGCAGATGAGCCTACAGGGGCTTTGGATTCAAAATCCGCTTCCCAGCTTTTAAGCTTATTTTCAGACATCAATAAACAGGGCCAGACCATACTTATGGTTACTCACAGCGTGCCTGCTGCAAGCCATGCAAAAAGAGTGCTTTTCATTAAGGACGGGTGCCTGTTTAATCAAATATACAGAGGGGAAAGGTCCAACGAAGAAATGTTTCGCCTTATTTCGGATACGCTTTCCATCTTACAGTCGGGAGGCGGAAATAATGGATAAAATCCGTTTTCTGCCAAGGCTTGCTATAAACAGCATTAAAAAAAGCGCCCCTGCTTATTTGCCCTATATTCTGGCAACGTCCTTTGCAGTATTTGTGTTTTTTATATTCGGCGCAATATCTTCAAACCCTATAATGAAAACTTTTCCCCACGCAGGCTATCTTCTATTACTTATGGAAGTAGGAAAGGTTCTTCTGGGGATTATTCTTGTTCCCTTTCTTTTTTACACCAATAGCTTCTTAATGAAACGGCGTAAAAAGGAGCTTGGCCTTTACAGTATTTTAGGCCTTGAAAAAAGGCATATAGGATTCATCATATCCGCTGAAACCTTTATGGTTTGCATAATATCCCTTATTTTAGGTATTGTCTTTGCTCTTGTATTTTCAAGGCTTATATTTGTGATGCTTCTTAATATAACGGGGCTTCCTGTTGAAATAGCCTTTACAGCGAACCTTGGAAGTTATATATCTACTTTAAAGTTTTTCGGGAGCATCTTCTTTTTGAACCTTATTATAAATATATTTCAGGTTTCAAAAACAAAGCCTTCGGATTTATTTCAAAGCGCACGCCAAGGGGAAAAACAGCCTAAACACCTGTGGCCGTCTACTGTTTTAGGCATTTCCTCTTTAGGCTTTGGCTATTACCTTGCAATCAATTTCGAGCTTGACAGCAATTTTATATTTGTATTTTTCGGAGCAATTCTCCTTGTCATCATTGGAACTTACTGCCTTTTTACATCAGGGATTATTACATTGCTCCGTTTTCTCAAAAAGAATAAAAATTATTACTATAAAAAAGGAAATTTCGTAACAATTTCCGGGATGCTCTACCGTATGAGAAAAAATGCCGCAAGCCTTTCAAATATCTGTATCTTCAGCACCATGGTCATTGTGACTTTAGTGTGTACGGTTTCTCTTTTTAAAGGCCTTGACCATATTGCTTCTTATAAATATCCCTATGATGTGGATATAAGGTTTTTAAAAAATGAGTTTAATCTTAAAAATGAGCTTATGGAAAAAATCGCATCCCATGCTGAAAATACAAATACAACTGTAGAAGATTTCATTGAATTTGAGTATTTCGGCATAGCTCTTGAAAAAGACGGTTCTTCTTTTAAATGGCCTGACAACCCTGAAAAATACCCCAAAACCTACTCTTTCCGTATCCTCAGCTTAGATGAATATAATGCTATCGAAGGGACAGAGGAAACACTGTCAAATGAGGAGGCCTTGTTTTTCAGCACCGGAAAAAATCAAGGATTTAAAGAAGTTCAAATAGGAAATACGAATTATAAAATAAAAAAAGAACTTGAATCTCTTAAATTTGAGTCTAAAGAACCTTTGAATTTGAACGAAATCTATTATTTAATCGTATCGGATAAAGATGAGCAAAAAGGTCTTTACGATAAAATGAATGTTCCCGAAGATAAATATATATATACTGTACGCTTTAATATTGCCGGAGAAAAAGAAAATAAAGAAAAATTTATTTCAAATATGTCCCTATGGGTTGAAGATGCCCCCGGGTATTATATATTCGATAACCGTATCAGCGGCGAAAAAGATGATACTGCCATATTGGGCGGCCTTCTGTTTTTAGGGATTTTCTTCGGGATAATCTTTCTCGTCTGTATGGTCATGATAATGTATTACAAGCAATTGTCCGAAGGATATGAGGATAAAAATAATTACGACGTTATGCAGCAGGTGGGGATGAGTGAAAGCGAAGTAAAGCATACCATAAGCCGGCAGATTATAACCGTATTTTTTCTCCCCCTTATTATGGCATTTCTCCACACTTCTATGGCCTTAAGGCCTGTTGAGGTAATGCTAAGAACATTAAATCTCTATAGTCATAAATTAATTGTTTTAAGTACCGTAGGCGTATCTATAGCTTTTGCCATAGTTTATGTTGTAAGCTATTATCTTACGGCAAAGGCATATTATAAAATAGTGCGCAGATAAATAAAAGGGCTGTTGCAAAATTAACATTTATAACTTCAACATAGCCAGTACCCAAGGAATGCGCAGATTCTAAATTAATTCCCCAATGGGCAAGCCCCATTGGGGAAAATAGCGTGTTTCGTGGCTTTATCTAAGAAAAGCGATGGAATAGCTATTTATCCCTATAGTATCTCGTTTAAAGTACTCTTGAGCTTTAAACAAAGAGGGGTGGTTGCAAGATGAACTTTGCAACCACCCTTTTTCGTTTATTTACTTGCCTATTCCGTAAAGAACGGGAAGCTTCACATGAGAAGGATATGCCTTTCCGTGATAAATTCTGTTTTGGGCTACAATCGGCTTCGGGTCCTCATAGGGGTCTATACCCGTATTTGTGTTGGGGAAAAATTCATAATAATTGCTGGAGGTAATATCAACACGTATTTTATGGCCCTTTTTAAATACATAGCCGTTAAAATACATTTCCATCTCATATTTTTCAATGGCGCCCGGCGTAAGAAGCTCGGGCTTCTCCCAGCCCTTTCTAAATTCTGCTCTGATGACATTATCAGATATTTTTCTCGCAATGCCCTTTTCGTCCACGTCTGAAAGCCTCACGATAAAATCCGTATCTTTGGCGCTTGAAGAAGCGTAAAATTCGGCATATACATTTCCGGCCATGGCTACGTTATTTTCTAAAGCAGGGGTATCGTACACAAGGCAGTCGTTTCGAAGCTGTATCTCATTGCAGATATAAGGCTCTACATGGCCGTCGTTACCGATAGGCTGTTCCGGGTCATAGGTATATTCGTCAAAGGCTTCGTTTTCCTCCGGTTCGAAAACAATACGGCCGTTTCCGAACATGGAATTCGCCTGCCCTTTGCTCGTAAGATAAAGATTTATAAATTTGCTTTCTTCCGGGGTCCAGTCGGCAGATTCCCGCCACTTGTTTTCCCCTACTACATAATAAATTGCCCTTGGTTTTTTATTCTCTCCGTTTTCTATGCCTTTCAGGTAATGGTCGAACCATCTGATGATTCTTGTGTCAAAGTCGTAATCAACGGCATTGTCACCGAATTCAAGGTCCCTGCAATCTCGAAAGGCGTTTAAACCGTGAGGCCAGGGCCCAAGGACAATCCGCCTGCCGGGAGTATCGTTTTCAGTTAAGAATTTCCAGGTCTCCTGAACTCCTAAAGCGTCTCCGTCGTACCAGCCGGATAGGATAAGCATGGGGATTTTTATGTTTTTACTGTGAACAGTGTTATCGCTGTGCCGCCAGAAATCGTCGTAATGGTAATGCTTTGCCCATAAATCCCACGGGCCGGAAGCCTTTCCGATGATTTTTTGGGGAATATCCTTAATAGGCCTGTAGGTAATGGCTTCTTTAATATTGATAGATTCCCCTGAGAAAACCCTATGGTCTATTCTGTTGCTTACAGATTGACCCAAAGTCCAGCATAAAAGAGGCCAGGAGCATATGGTTCCGCCCCTTCTTGCGGTGTCGTAAAAAGGAGAGCCTACGTTTACTTCGCTTATGGCGGTTTTTAAATGAGGATTTCCTGAAGTGGCAGCCGATGTGGTGGTATAGCCTAAATAGCTTGCTCCCCACATGCCGATACTGCCGTTACTCCAATCCTGAGCGGCTATCCAGTCAAATAGGTCGCTTGCGTCTTCCCTTTCATTTTGGAAGGGCTCCAAGATGCCGTCGGAATCGGAACGGCCCCTTACGTCCTGAACGACATAGGCGTATCCTCTGGCCACCCAATGCCAGCAGCGGTTAATGTCTCTCGCCTTGCCGTAGCATGTTCTTACCACAATAGCCGGAACCTTTTCGCCTGCCTTAAGGCCTTCCGGAAGAAAAACCTCCGTTGCAAGATTGGTACCGTCCTTTGTGGGAACCATAATATTGCCCAAATGGTTTACGCCGTATTCCGCCTTTGATAAAAGGGGGTCGTCGTATTTCGCAAGGGGGGTAAGGCTTTCATATCCCGGAATAACGGCAATTTCTGAATGAACCCTTCCCGGGTTATAAAAAGCGATGATTTCATTGTCAACGGTTATAATATCCGTAACCCCGTGGGATTTTCGCTGAGCCCAGATTTGGGCCGTTTTATTTTTTCCGTCAATTTCTTTTTCTATGGTACTGTATTTATGATATTGACTGCCGTTTGAAAGCACTATAACGTCTTCTTCCCATTTGCAGCCGGTATAGATTTCTATGTCTTTATAAATATGATGATAGTCTATAAGGCTCGCCTTCTTATCTTTTGTAAATGGCTTTCTTTTAAGCTGAACCTGAGTTTTTCTGTCTACATTGCAAAGCTCAAGCTCCTTTTCGCTAAAAAGCACCTGACCGTCGTAAACCCCTGATATGTAAATATTAAAGGCTTTGTTCATCAAATAATTTTCCTTCATAGGCTGCCTCCTTAAATTTCATTGCATCTGATACAGCGGATAAAATGGTCCTCCCCTAAATCCGTTACAGGCGGTACTGCCTTTCTGCAGGCCTCTGCTGCATATTCGCACCTCGGGGCAAAACGGCATTCATTTTTAGGGTTAATAGGAGAGGTAATCTCCCCTTTCAGAATGATTCTATCCTTCTTTTCTTTCAGGTTCGGAACAGGAATCGCTGAAAGCAAGGCTTTTGTATAAGGGTGCTTTGGATTTTTAAAAAGCTCTTTCGTCGGGGCCATTTCAACCATTTGCCCCAGATACATGACAATAATATTATTGGAAACATGCTTTACGACACTTAAATCATGGGTTATGAACATATAGGTATAGCCGAACTGCATTTGGAGCCTTTTTAAAAGATTGAGTATCTGGGCCTGTATGCTTACGTCAAGGGCGGATACCGGCTCATCGCATACAATGAATTCAGGATTCAGGGCCAGGGCTCTTGCAATGCCGATTCTCTGGCGTCTGCCCCCGTCCATTTCATGGGGATAGGCATTTATAAATCTTTCGGAAAGGCCCACAAGCTCCATAAGCTCAAAAACTCTTTTTTCTCTTTCTTTTCTGGAAGGGTACATTCTATGGATATCAAAGGCTTCCGCAATGGCACCATACACTGTTTTTCTGGGGTTTAAGGAAGAAAAGGGGTCCTGAAATATCATCTGTATCTTTTTTCTGTATTCTTTTGTCTTACTGCGATTAATCTTGGTCAAATCCTGCCCTTCAAATAAGATTTCTCCTCCTGTAGGCTCTAAAAGCATGGAAAGAAGCCTGCCTGTGGTGGATTTTCCACAGCCCGACTCTCCTACCACGCCGATGGTCTTTCCTTTTTCCACAGAAAAGTCAAGGCCGTCCACAGCATGGAGATTTCCTCCGGGGGTAGGAAAATATTTTTTAAGGCCCTTTACTTCAATATAAGGATTACTCATATTTTATGACCTCCTTTACAGGAAGCTTATTTTCATATATAAAGCATCTGGTTTTATGCCCCGGTTCCCACTCTGTATCGTCTGGGGATTCCCTAGCGCAAAGCCCAGAAGCGTATTTGCATCTTGGGTGGAATTTACAGCCGGAAGGAAGGTCATGAGGGTCAGGCATAAGGCCCTCAATGGGGGAAAGAAATTCCGTCTCTTTATAAATATCCGGGATGCTTCCGAAAAGCCCGTTAGTATAGGGGTGGAGCGGATTTTCAAAAATATCTTTGATGGAGCCGGATTCCACAATCTCTCCTGCATACATAATGGCAACCCTGTCGCAGATTTCAGACACTACCCCTAAATCATGGGTAATCAAAATCATTGAAGTTCTAAGCTTCTCCTTAAGCCCCTTCATAAGCTCAAGGACCTGGGCCTGAATGGTCACGTCAAGAGCCGTTGTAGGCTCGTCCGCTATGAGAAGCTTGGGGTTACAGGCAAGGGCCATGGCGATAACAACTCTTTGCTTCATTCCCCCCGAAAACTGATGAGGGTATTCATAAGCCCTTTCGGCAGGGATTCTTACCAGTTCAAGCATTTCTATGGCCTTTTTTTCAGACTCTGATTTACTTAAATTTTGATGATTTTCTATAACTTCCGCTATTTGGCTTACCACAGGAAAAACAGGATTTAAGGCGGTCATAGGGTCTTGAAATATCATGGAGATTTCCTTTCCCCTGATTTTTCTGTAAGCCTCTTCTTTAAGGCTGAGGAGGTTCTTTTCGTTAAATAAAATTTTTCCCTTTTCTATTTTCCCCGGCGGGCAGTCAATAAGGCCCATGATGCCAAGGGCGGTAGTGGTTTTTCCTGCGCCTGTCTCTCCTACAAGGCCTAAGGTCTCTCCTTCGTTTATACTAAGGTTAACGCCGTTCACGGCATCAACCGTTCCGTCGTCAGTATGAAATTTAATGAAGAGATTTTCTATATCCAGTATTTTTTTATCCATTCCAAGGCCTCCTATCGCTTCATTCTGGGGTCAAGAGCGTCCCTGAGGCCGTCCCCCATAAGGGTCAAGGCAATAATCGTAATAACGATTGCAATGCCTGGGAATGCCGTAACATGCCATGAATCCCTTATGACGTTTCGCCCGCTGGCAAGCATTGCACCCCATTCGGGATTTGGCGCCTGAACCCCAAGGCCGATAAAGCTTAATCCGCTTATCTGCATAATGCCCCCTGCAACATTCATCACAAACTGGGAGATTAAGGGGCTTATGGCGTTTGGCAAAATGTGGCCTGCAATAATTCTAAAATCACTTGCCCCCTGCCCTTTTATGGCCTCAATAAACTCCTGGCCTGCAATTTGAAGAACTTGGGCCCTGATTAACCTTGCCGATGAAGGCACACTGCTGATAGCCATAGCCATAATAAGGTTAAAAAGGGTGGGCTTCATAATGCTTACTAAAGTTATCATTAAAAGGGTGGTGGGTATGGCCATAAATACATCAAGAAAACGCATGATTAAACTGTCGGAATACCCTCCGTAATAGCCTGCAAGAGAGCCTAAAACAGCCCCTATAATAAAGCTTATCATCATCGACGCAAAACCAATCCCTATGGAAATACGGCCGCCCCAGATGATTCTTGCGAAAATATCACGGCCGATTTCGTCGGTTCCCAGAAGCTTTCCTTCTGCCGGAAACTGAAGGGCCTGGGTAAGGTCCGGCTTTATCACCTGCTCTTCATAATTTATGTATAAAGGAGAGAGATAAACCCCAAGTAAAATAACAGCAAGCATTATCATGCCCACAACGGCGGATTTATTTCTTTTAAGCCTCAGCCAAACATCTACCCAAAGGCTTCTTCTTTCCCCGGGCCGGCGTACTTTTATATTGTTATGCATTTGCAACCGCCTCCTCCTGTGGTCTTTGGCGTCTCTTTATATAACGCGATTTGATTCTCGGGTCAACGAAAGCATAGGCAAGGTCCGTAAGAAGGTTTGCAAGAGCTATTACGATTGCCGTTATGATGACCCCCGAGAGGACTGTTGGTATATCCTTTTGCCTTAAGGCGTCAACCATCATTTTTCCCATACCATTGATGCCGAATAATGTTTCAATAATAACGGAGCCGCCCATACAGTTTCCGATGGACATTCCGATGGCGGTTATGGTGGGCAGAAGAGCGTTTTTAAGGGCATGCCGCCTGATGACGATGCTTGGCTTAAGGCCCTTCGCCCTTGCGGTTCTGATATAATCCTGTCTTATGACATCAAGCATAGAAGCTCTTGTAAGCCTTGAATTTACCGCCCAGCCGGAAACGGAAAGGCAAAGTACCGGCATCACAATAGCCGCCGGCGAATCAAATCCGCTTGAAGGCAGTATTCTGAGCTTTACAGAAAAAAGTATTATCAGCAAAAGACCCAGCCAAAAGCCAGGCATTGCCGCCATGATAAGGCTCGCTATTCGCATAATATTGTCAAAAAGAGAGTTCTGCTTTACGGCAAGGGCAATACCCAAAGGTATGGATATGGCAAAAATAGCAATAAGAGAACCAAAGGATAAAACAAGAGTTGCCGGAAGCCTTGTTTTTATCATATCCGATACCTTCTGCTTCGTCGTATAAGATGTGCCCAAATCTCCTGTTACCGCTTTCTTTGCGTAATTAAAATACTGGGTAGGAAGGGGATCATTAAGCCCCAGCTCCTCCCGCATTTGATGAACCTCTGCTTCTTTGGCGTTTATGCCTAAAATCATTTTTGCCGGATCTCCGGGGCTTAATGAAAGCATAAGAAATACAATGATTGAGACCCCCAAAACAACCGGTATCATCTGTATAAGCCTTTTGATTACGTATCTTATCATGGTCTGTCCCCCTTTAGCTTAAGGAATCTGTAATCCCCATACCCTTACAAATATAGAAAAGGCGGATAAAATGTTTATACTGCAGTAAATTTCTTATAAAGAAGGAACAAATACCTATTTACAATAACCTCAAGAACACGGATTTCCTTCGGAAGCAGTATATTTTGAGGCAATGTAAACATACGGTTTTGTTCCTTCTTTTATTTTAAATTTACTATAATTTAAAATCAGTATAAAAGCAGAACAAAATAATGCTCCTTCTTATTTTACTGATTTATCCGCCTTGACTATGCTGCTATTTCGCATGAATTTAAGTGTGGAAGAAATTCTCTGTTTTATAAACGAAGTCTTTAATTATAGTAAAATAGCCTTAAGAGCAGCAAAAACCTATTTTCCATAAAGGGTTTTTGTTACCTTAATTAAACTATTCTGCCGTAATCGAAGCATTGCGGAAGGAAATAAGCCCACTGGTTAATATTTCTACGTCCTTAAGCTCTTTTACATGAGCAAAATAGGATAAACGTGAGATGCTGGGAACAATTGGCACCTCCTGAGCCGCTATATCCTGAACTTCCTTGGCAGCTGCTATCATCTCCTCTTCGGAAGTAGTCGCCTTGGCTATATTATAAAGTTCATCTGTTCTTTCATTGCTGTAAAAGCCGATATTATTCATTCCGAAGCTTCCGGTATAATAACATTCAAAGGCTGAAAGGGGATTTCCCGTAGTGTTTCCCCAGCCGCCTGATAAAAGCTGATAGTCTGCCCCTGCCATTTTTTCAAGGAATACGCCGAATTCAAGGTTCGTTATGGTCATTTCAACATTGATAGACCTTAATTGAGCCTGAAAGGCTTCCATAGCAGGGTCAGAACCGGAATAGATAACGGCTTCAAATTTCAAAGGATTGGAAGCGTTATATCCTTCCGCCTCAAGAAGTGCTTTTGCCTTATCCAGATTATATTCCAAAGTATGAGGAGAAGAATAGTATGTACTTAAGGTCTCGGGAAACATACTGTCTATGGCCTTTCTTCCGGGAGATAATGCGGCGATGCCTTCTTTATCATAAGCATGGGCAATGGCTCTTCTTACGTTTACATTGTCAAAAGGCTCTTTCGTCGTATTCATTGCAATAAAACCTGTGTAAGCCGTGGCCTTTTCCTCAAGGGTAAGCTTGCTGTTTTCTGTAGCTCTGTCTTTATCCTTTGCATCTATCAGCGCAAACTGAGCGTCTCCCGACTCAACGGCGATATATTTTGCAGCCGCTTCTGAAATGCCTTTAAAGGTAATGGTGCTTAACTGGGCTTTTTCAAAAGGATATTCAGTCCATGCTTCTAAAATGAGCTTATCCCCAGGCACAAATTCCTTCACTTTATAAGGGCCTGTTCCGATTGGGGCATTGGCGTAGGCATCGCCTGCTTCTTCGCAGTATTTTTTATTTACGATAATAACTTCTGCAAAGTCTCTCAATATGCCGCTGTTAGGCTCTGTAAGCTTTACGATGAGCTTATTGCCCTCCGATGCAACTCCTTCTATCCCCGCCATAAAGGAAGCCTTTTTTGCTATATTTCTAAGCCTTTCAATAGAGTAAACAACATCATCCATGGTCATATCTTCGCCGTTATGGAATTTATAGCCTGTATTTATTGTAAACTCTATTGTCATATTATCCGGCTGTCTCCACTCGGAAGCCACATCAGGAATAATGTTAAAATTGTCGTCGGCTTTTATAATTCTGTCGTAAACGTGATACATCATAGAAGATGTGTCGGTATAATTTGCTTCGATAGGGTCCATATTATTGCCTATGGAGCTTACAATTACCGTAATATCTTTATTTGCCGGGCTCTCTTTTGGGTTTCCTCCGTCTGTACTTCCGCCGCCTCCGCAGGACGTAACAATCATAGACGATAATACAAGGAATAAAATCAGTGCTGATAATTTTTTCATAAATTAACCTCCAGTTCTTTTACTTATGGCAAAACAATTTAATCAGGAGAACAAAAATCTTATATTTTGAAAGGCTCAATACAGCGTTTTTAATACTTAAGCTCTTTATGAAAATAGATTTTTGTTCCTTAAAGTTGCCTAGCCTTATTTCCATACTGCCTTAAAAACTCTTAAAAAGTTTCCGCCGAGTATGTTTTTTATATCGCTGTCACTATAACCTCTTGAAACCAATCCTCTTGTGATATTAATTATGGATCTATAATCCTTCATACCCTTTACATATTCTATGGAAGGGCCGTCTCCCGGCTTAAAGCCCATGCCTGGGGCCACAAGCTCTTTAAACTTCAATGCCATCCACTTTGTCTGGGGCATGGGCCAGTCAGTACCTATGCCTACATGAGAAGGGCCTGTAAGCTTTGCAATATAGTCTATATGGTCCAGAAGATGCTCTATGGTGGTATTTTCAGGCTCTTCTGCGATGAACCATGGCATACAGAATACCCCTATTACGCCGCCGGTTTCTGCGATTGCTTTAATTTCTTCATCGGATTTTGCCCTGTTATGGAAATAAACCTTTTCCGCCGCCGAATGAGAAGCAATCACAGGCTTTTTAGAATATTTACAGGCATCTAAAGTAGTCTGCTTTCCACAGTGGCCCGTGTCTACCACAATACCAAGCTCATTCATCTTTTCTACGAACTTAATGCCGAAATTTGAAAGGCCGGCATTATTTTGTTCCATACAGCCTGCGCCTAAATAATTATGATTATTGTAAGTAAGCTGTATTACTCTAAGACCGAAGCGGAAGAATTTTTCAAGAAGGACTAAATCTTTTTCAAAGCCTAAAGTTTCCTGGCAGGTTACGATACCCGCTTTTAGATTATTTGCCTTGGCATATTCAATGTCTTCTGCTTTAAAAGCCTTAATGAGCCATGGTTTTTTATCAAATTCTTCCTGAATGGAAAGGGCCGATGCGTATAATTCTTCTTTGCTTGAAACCCCAAGCTGCCTATTTCCTGCTGTAAGGCCGCTTTCATAGAAGCAGTCCTTATATAAGTCTGAAAGCTTACCGTCTGTAAACAAATCATGGATATATTCTTCAGTAAAATTAAGCTGTGCAATAACATTTCCCGGATATTTTTCCTGGGCAAGGTTCAGGGTTTCTTCCTCAAAGCCTTCTTCAAAAGAATATGTTCCTATGGGGCCTTGAAAAAGCATGTCTATAATAATACTTTCGTCATGCAGTTGTCTTGCTCTTTTTTCCTGTTCGTCTGTCAGCTGAAACGGATAAAGCTCCTCTAACATCTACTCACCCCTTATATTTTTTTCTATAATGCCTGCGATATAGTCGGCGGAAGCCAAATCCTCTACGGCAAGCCCCAGCGCCTCAAATATGGTTGTATCCTCGTCATTTTTCCGGCCTTCTAAATTTCCTAATATAACGTCTCCCAGTTCCCCTAAAAGATGTTCTTTCGTAATTGCGCCTTCTGAAAGCGGAATAAGAAAATCCCCTGATTCAGCAAGAGTTGACTCAATTCTGTCTCCAAATACCCGAGATTTTTTAACAATCTCCGTATCAAGCTCCCGGCAATCTGGGGTACAGGCTCCTACGGCATTAATATGGGCGCCTTTTTTTACGTCTTTACCGAACAATATGGGATTTTTGGCAGAAGTAACGGTGCAAATAATATCTGCGTTTTCTACTGCCTTGGAGACCTCTGTACAGATATGAATAGGGATAGGAAATTTAGCACTCATTTCCTCTTTAAATTTTTTAAGGGAATCTTTGTTTATATCCCAAACGTATACTGCTTTTATATCCCGTACATAGCTTATGGCTTCAAGATGTTTCCTCGCTTGAAGACCCGAGCCTAAAATACATAATACCTCTGCGTTCTTTCTTGCAAGATAATCTGTTGCAAGGGCGCTTACGGCTGCAGTTCTTACCCCTGTTATGGCTTCTGCCTCAACGACGGCTTTAAGAGCGCCTGTATCGGCATCAAATAAAGTTATTAGCCCCTGGTGGGAAGGCATTCCCCTTTTAAAATTATCAGGAAAAACCGTTATAATCTTTGCCCCTGCTATTGTTCTTCCAGGAATAGACGCGGGCATAAGGCCCAATATCTTTCTTTCCTCTATTTCCATAGCCACCCTTAGCACCTGGGACGCTTCCCCTTTTGATAAAGCACATAGGGTATCTTTCATAAGCCCTATACAGCTTTTCAGATCAAAAAGTTCTGCAACCTGCTGTTCTGAAATAAAAAGCATCAGATATCACTTCTCCATTCAATAGTTTTATGGCAATATTAATTTTTTATTGTAAAGTAAAGTTTGATTTTCTGCGAAGCTTCACAACATGATATAATATGAACAAAATCAAACTTTGGTTGATTTTGTTCACGAATACATTTTGCGAAGACAACTGTATGAGCAAAATTATACTTATGATATAATGATTTAATAAAAAAGATAAGCTTTTAAAAAGTGACAATATGGTGCAAACGCTTAAGATAGATATAAACTTAACAACCTTTATCAAACTAATTATATCTTACATATACATGTCTGTATATTGACTTTAAATCGTCTTTAATATATTTTTATATTAAAGACCGCTTAATATTAAACGGGAGGTTTTATATGCTTTTTAAGCTGGCTGTTGTTGGACATAAGGAGTCTCTAAAAGAAATACAGAATATCATTTATTCAAAATTCAATAATGTAGAACCTGTAGTTGTGGAATTTAACGACGATGACGAATCTGAGTCTGCCTATAATAATCTTGTGAAAATCATGCCCCTTTGCGATGCTATTTTATATACCCGCTTTGAGCCTTATAAAATTATGGCAAGCATGCTTGAGCACACTGTTCCCGTAAGATAAGTTGACGTAGATTCTTCAAACCTTATTCACTGCCTTTTAAAAGCCGCTTATCACTATAAAGCTGATATCAGAAACATAAGTATAGACACTCTCGACAGAGAAGCCGTTATGTCTGCCTTTACCTCCATAGGCATAGATGAAAGTGAGGTTAAAGCTCATATCATCAATATAGATTCAGGAGATAAGCACTTTGTCCATAAAATAGATACAGAGCATAGATATAATTACAATAAAAATTTATGCGATTTTTGTATCACAAATATCCGAAGCATTTATGTAAAAATGATTCAGGAAAATATTAAATGCGTTTTGCTTGCCCCCAGCAAAGAAACTTATATTTACGAAATAAGGCGGCTTATGATCAGCCACGGCTTAAACAAATTAAATGATAACCACAATGTAATCATAAAACTTAAGCTTTATCCGAAAAGCGATTTTTATATCTATAATAAAACCCTTTTACAAGAGGTAATGGATTTAAATAAAGCAAGGGAATATGCCGCCATTTTTTCCGAAAATGTAAGAGGGGTAATAATTTCTGCAAGCGAAATGGAATTTTATATCCTATGCAAAAGCGCCCTTTTGGAAAGCGAAACGGAAAACTTTACAAAGCTTGATTTGCTTCAAAGCATAGCCGCTCATACGGCGCTGACGGTGAATATAGCCATAGGCTATGGAAATAATTTAAAGAAAGCAAAGGCCAATGCCGAAACAGGCCTGAAACATTCAAACCCAAATTCCAATCAAGCTTATGTCGTTTATGACGCAGAAAATATTGTAGGGCCTATAGAACCAAATGAAATCATAAGCATATATGAAGAGCTTATAGACGAAAGGCTTATACAAATAAGCGAATTATCGGGCCTTAGTATTAATACCATATATAAAATAGATACTTATGTGAAGCAGAAAAGAAACAGCCCCGTTACCTCAAAAGAGCTTTCCATACATCTTGGCATAAGCACGAGAACTGCCGACAGAATCGTATCAAGACTTGAAAAATGCGGGCTTATTATAGAAGCAGGCCGTCAGGTAATAAAGGAAAGAGGAAGGCCTACAAGAATACTTAAAATTATGTTTTGATTTCATATTTCGGAGGGATAAGAATGGAAAAAGTTAATCAGGAAATAGTACAGGATTTTCTTAAAGACAATAAAAGATTCTTCGAAAAAGGAATAACAAAGAATATCAGCTTTCGTCTAAAGCAGCTTAAAAAGCTGGAATCAGTCTTCCGAAGCTATGAAACGAAGTTTATGCACGCCCTTTATCAAGATTTAGGAAAAGGTAAATTTGAAGCCTATACAACAGAAATCGGATTTATTTACAAAAGCATAAGGCATATGATTAAAAACCTTCAACAGTGGTCAAAGCCTGAAAAAGTAAAAACGCCTGTTTATCTCATGCCCTCAAAAAGCTATATTATTAAAGAACCCTATGGAACGGTTCTCATTATAGGCCCCTTTAATTATCCTCTGCAGCTTATAATGGAGCCGCTTATTGGAGCCATTGCCGCAGGAAACTGCGCCGTAATCAAACCTTCGGAAAATACTCCTGCTGTTTCCTCGGTATTTGCTGAAATGATAGAAAAAACCTTTGACAAAAAATATATAAGTGTGCTCCAAGGAGGTATGGAAACCACTTCTGCCCTTATCAACTCCCCTTTTGATTATATCTTTTTTACAGGAAGCCCTAAGGTAGGTAAAATGGTTATGGCGGCGGCAGCTAAAAACCTGATTCCCGTAACATTAGAGCTTGGCGGAAAAAGCCCTGTAATCGTAGAAAAAACAGCCAATATCTCTCTTGCCGCAAAACGCATCGTGTGGGGCAAATTCATAAATACTGGGCAAACATGCGTAGCACCGGATTACATCCTTGCAGATTCCCGAATAAAGAATATTTTAATAAAAGAAATGAAAAATACCATAGTTCATTTCTTCGGTACCGATTCTCTTGATAATCCCGATTATGGAAGAATAATAAACGAAAGAGCCTTTCTAAGACTTGCATCAATTATAGATATGGAAAAAGAGCATATACTTTACGGCGGAAAATATGTAAAAGCAAATCTTCATATAGAGCCGACTTTGATAGAAGTAAATTCTCTGGAAGCTCCTGTTATGGCAGATGAAATTTTTGGCCCCTTGCTTCCTATAATGGAATATAAACATTTAGACGAGGCGATTTCCATAATAAACAGCCAGCCCAAGCCCCTGGCGGCATATTTGTTCACAGAAAACAAGGTTGCCGAGAAGCATGTTTTAAGGCATCTTTCCTTCGGAGGAGGTTGTATAAATGATACTATCACTCATATCGCAAATCCCAATCTTCCTTTCGGAGGCATTGGAAATTCAGGTATGGGCTTTTATCACGGAAAATACAGCTTTGAACTCTTCTCCCATAAAAAGTCTATACTGAAAAAAAGCACATTCATAGAAATGGGAATGACCTTCCCTCCCTATGGGAATAAAATCAATTTGATGCGTCAGATACTAAAATAACCTCGATTAGTAATTCAATCTAAATTATTTATGGTTACTCATTATACAACTTAATAATTATAAATTCAATATGTATTACGGAAAAATTAAAATCATACACCTTACTTTGTGATTTTTTATCTTTCCGTTTTCTTTTTAGTCCACTATTTGTTATTGATATATAGCCAACTTGCTTTTGCCTCCAGGAGACTTAATATAAAGTAAAAGTAAATTAATAATGCTATTGTTTTATATTAATTCAAGTATGAAATAAGCTTTATTTCTTATGGTGAAGAGATTCTATTTCTTCTTTAAATTCCCTTTTGAGTATACAAAATAACGAATAGGGGGGCTTAAAGTGTCAAAGATTTGTAAAATAGCAGAAATTTGAGTAATATTGAGAAAACTCTTGCTATATGGAGAATTTCTGGTATACTTTTCTCTCAGAGCATAAAATATGCTTATAAATCCCTGAATACAGGGAACAGAAAGGTTGCTGAGTAATGAAAAAAAGAGTTTTACTTATTCTTGCCATTGTGATGTCTTTAGGCATGACCCTTAGCGGTTGCGGCGGGAACCAAGCAAAAACCGAGAAGGTGGCACAGGAGGCCACAGCCAAAATATTTTCTGACGATAACAAGATACCCTACGGGGATCGACTGGAAATTGAAGGCGCTGCTTCTGTAGAACGTCAGGGAGACGTAAAGGATTCACCCTATTATGCACAGCCGGATTTCTACAATATGAAATCTAGTGAAACCTTGACGATTCTTGAAAATTTCAAAACCATCCAGCAGGCTACAGAATGGACCTGCGGACCCACATCTGCACTTATGGTTTTGGAATATTACGGTAAAAGAAGCGATATGAACGAAGCGGACCTCGTTAAATTAAGACAAAAAGACGAGCCGGGCGCCACAAACTTACAGCAGATGATAAATATATTTGAAGGCTTAGGCGGTTGGGATATTTATTCCACTTATGACATGGAAGACCCTGAAAATATGCCGGAGGATATGGTTCTTAACTTTTTAAAAGAAGGTAAGCCCATTCTCATAGGCTGGGATGACTGGGGTGGTCATTGGCTTGTTATAATAGGCTATGACACCATGGGAACAGAAACCACGGCAGATGATGTTCTTATTATGGCAGACCCTTACGATACCACCGACCACAATCAGGACGGATATTTAATACAGTCCTTTGAGCGTGTATACTACAACTGGGGAAACACTTTTGACCCTGATTTTTCAAGAAATGTATTTCTCGTGCCTACACCTTCAAAATAAGAAGATAAGCTAGAGGCATAGACCCTTTTTATACATAAAAAGGAGGTACTGCAAATAAATTTGCAGTACCTCCTTTTCGTTTAAAGATTTCAGCTTTAAACGAGATAGTCTAAGAAAAATTATCCCTTTCCTTTTCTAAAAAACTCAAAATACGCTGTTTTCCTCAAGTTACTTTAAAGCCTGCACACTTACTATGCTACATTTTAAAAGACGGTTTTTGCATTTATTTATCTGTTTTATTATAGGCGTTCTTTTTTATGGTAAATTAATACTTTTATTTATAACTTTTCTCATGCCGGAGCCGCAGTATTCATGAGGAATCCTTTTAAATCCAAATTTCTCATAAAATGCTTCCTTTCCCTTTTCTGCAATCAGCTGAATGCTTATCCGCCCTCCCAAAGGCGTTTGACTATAGGCATAGGTCAATAGTCTGCTTATAATCTCGCTTCCTATGCCTTTATTTTGATATTCAGGGGCTACGATTATATCTACGGCAATATAATACAGCCCGTCGCCTATAAGCCTTCCCATGGCTATTACCTTTTCATTATCAATAGCAATAACATCATAAAGGCTATTTTCAAGAGCACGGATTGTCTGTTCCTTAGGCATGTTTTTCCACTGGACAGATTGTCTCAGATTAACATAATCTTCATATTGCAATGAATTTTCTTTATAAATCATTTTACTTTACCCCTATTTAACCGCTAACTGTATTTAATCGTAAATTAAGAGAAAAGACCCAGATATAGCAGAAATAAGAAGCTCTAAAAGCAATGCCTTAAGCCCTTCTATACAGAATAAACACTTTTATGCGCTTGTCCTGCATAGAAGTATACATGAAAATATCCTTTTTTACAATAAAAGTCCTGTAATATGGGGTCTCATAATTTAATTTTGTTGTACTAACTCTTACTTGATTTATTTTCATATAATTAAAGAGGCAGGTTTTAAATTGTTTACGGCTTTATCAGCATGACTTAAAGCTGTAAATTGCACTATATAAAATTCCTATTTATATAAATAAGGAGGAGGTAATAAATGTTAGTATTTATTGATCCCGGCCATGGTGGGTCCGACCCGGGGGCCGTTTCAAACGGGCTTATGGAAAAAGACATAAATCTTCAGGTTGCCCTTAGGCTAAGAGATATACTGGAAAACAACGGAATCGCCACTGTCATGTCCAGAGATGACGACACTTATGTGGGAATCAACCAAAGGGTGCGGATGGCAAATCAGTCCGGCGCAGATTATTTCATCTCCATACATGCAAACGCCGGCGGCGGCGAAGGTACAGAAACTCTTTACTATACGAGAGAAAGCGTTCCCTTTGCAGAAATTATTCAAAATAATTTCGTAAACCAAATGGGCACAATCGATAGGGGAATCATATTCAGAGATAATCTGGGCGTTATAAAAAGAACGTATATGCCCTCAGTTTTACTGGAGCTTGGATTTATAGACTCTCCTGTAGATGCCGATATGCTTCAAAACCGGCAGGAAGATATGGCCTGGGCAATCGCCAATGGCTTTTTTGAGCTTCTTGGCATGAGTCCCATGTCAAGAGCAAAAAACTCTAGAAGGCCACGGGAAACATCAAGAGACCGCGTCCATAAAGAAAGCCCCCCCTCTAAGGCTTCCAGTAAAAATTCTGTACTTCCTTTTCTGCTCTTTATGACGATTTGCGGCAAGAAATAATATACTATAAAATTAAGAAAGCAATTCAAACCTCCATAGTCAGTTAATGGATAATATCCATAATCTGCCTATGGATTTTTTTGCTTTTTAACACTATATTTAAACCATTTATGAAAAATCGGTTTTTGTTCCTATCTTGTAACTGTTTTACTTTAATGCCTATTTTTTTGTACCATAAATGTAGGTTTTATTTATATTACATTCATTGAGAAAAAACATTTATACCTACTTTGTAAATATTGCTTTATTCATTTATAATATTTGATTAATTTTTATCTTTAATAATATATTGACTATAATTCCAAAATAAAGTATTATTGATTGAACATAATGTTCATGCATTTAAAGGAAAGGATGATACATAAATGAAAAAAATACTTGCAGCCTGCACGGCGGCTTTCATGGCCGCCGGAATATTATCCAGCTGTTCTTCACAAGCTTCTCAGATAAATTCTAAAAGTCAGGCTGAGGCTCCCAGTTCTTCAATTGCTGTAAAAGAAACAGAACAAGAATCTCCAAACCCTGAAAAACCTTCAGATAATTCAAATGATAAAACATATAAAATAGGAATTGTTCAATTAGTTGAGCATGATGCTTTAGATGCTTCCTATAGAGGCTTTGTAGACGGCCTTGCAGAAGCCGGATATTATGAAGGTAAAAACATTGTAATAGACTATCAGAATGCTCAAGGCGAACAAGCCAATTGTAACACCATAGCCACAAAGCTTGTAAATGATAAAAGTGATCTTATTCTTGCCATAGCAACCCCCGCAGCTCAAGCCGTTGCAAATGCCACAAAGGATATACCCATTCTTGTTACGGCAGTTACAGACCCTGCGATTTCAAAGCTTGTCGCAAGTAACGAAGCCCCGGGAGGAAATGTAACAGGAACCTCTGACCGCACCCCAAATGCCGAACAGATACAGCTTTTAACAGAGCTTATTCCCACTGCGGAAACCATCGGCCTTCTTTACTGCTCCAGCGAAGGCAATTCAAAAATACAAATTGATATTGCAAGAGAAGAAGCTGAAAAATTAGGCCTTAAAACAATAGAATACACAATTTCTGACCTTAATGAGTTACAGCAGGTTATGGAATCCATGGTAGGAAAGGTGGATGCCATATATACGCCTACCGATAATAAAATTGCATCAGGTATGGCAACTGTTTCCATGATTGCAACTGAAAACAAAATACCCGTTATCGCCGGCGAAGGCGGAATGGTTGAAAACGGCGCTCTTGCTTCTTACGGCCTTGATTATTACGAGCTGGGTAAGCTTACGGCAAATCAGGCAGTAAAAATACTAAAAGACGGCGCTTCACCTGCGGATATGCCTATAGAATATCTTGGAGATTTCGATTTCTACAGCAATGATGATATTGCAAATCAGCTTGGCATCACGATTCCCGAAGACCTTAAAAAATAATACTACATACTTAAATAACTATGAAATGGAATGTCAAACCTGCGGCGGTATAAAAGCGAATTGACTATAATATTAATAAAATAAGGCTGGAAATTCTTCTTCCAGCCTTATTTTATAATTGTGATAAAAGATTACAAACTTAGAGAATAAGGCCGTTTCATTCCAAGATTCCTTGTGAACTTAGAAAGTGACGGCTTATAGTAAAATAATTTGATTACAGTAAAACACTTACAGGGAAACTAGGCGAATGTTCCCTTATAGTCAACAAAGCTCTTTTCATCTTTGTTGACTATGAATGGCTTAATATAAGCGTTTCTAATATTCGGCCATTTATGAAAAACAGGTTTTTGTTACTGCCTTAAAGCTATTTTACTATAAATCGCTGCTGCAATCCAAATTTCATTAGCTTAAATAAAGGGAGAGATTTCATGAGTTTACTGCTTGCCATATTTGTAGCCATATTAAGCGCAATACCTCAGGGCGTCCTATGGGGTATCATGACCATAGGCGTTTATCTTACATATAAAGTTCTTGACTATGCCGACCTTACGGTAGACGGCAGCTTTGCCTTGGGAGGCGCTGTAAGCGCAATCCTAATAGTAAAGGGAATGGACCCTTTGCTTTCTTTGCTTTTTTCTGCTGTTGCAGGTATGATGGCAGGCGTCGTAACAGGCTTTCTCCATACAAAATTAAAAATTCCAGCCATTCTTTCAGGAATACTTTCCATGATAGCCCTTTATTCTGTAAATGTTCGGGTCATGGGAAAGGCCAATACCCCCCTTTTAGGGGAAGATACCATATTTGCAATCATGGCTTCTTTTATGCCCCTTTCAAAGAATATGATTACTTTTATCATAGGCTGCATTTTTGCAGTAATTATTATAATAATCATGTATTGGTTTTTCGGCACAGAAATAGGCTCTGCCATCCGGGCCACAGGAAATAACGAAAACATGGTACGGGCCCTTGGCGGAAATACTGACGCCATGAAAATAATAGGCCTTTTTTTAAGTAACGGCCTTGTCGCCCTTTCAGGCGGCCTTGTCGCCCAGAGCCAAGGCTATGCCGACGTAGGCATGGGAACAGGTACCATCGTCATAGGCCTTGCTTCTGTTATTATAGGAGAGGTTATTTTCGGAATTAACCGCTCCTTTGGATTTAAGCTTGTATCCGTTGTTTTTGGTTCTGTTATATACAGGGTAATTATTGCATTTGTCCTTCAAATAGGTTTAACGACAACAGATTTAAAGCTTCTTACAGCGGTGGTTGTTGCAGGAGCCTTATCCATACCTGTCATTAAGCAAAAATTTGCTTTTAAATTTCAAAAACAAGGGGGTGTTAAATAATGGTAAAGCTTACAAATGTTTGCAAAACCTTTAATTCCGGAACCGTAAACGAGAAAAATGCCCTAAATAACCTTAATTTACATATAAACCCCGGAGACTTCATAACAGTCATCGGCGGAAACGGCGCAGGAAAATCCACAATGCTTAATGTAATCGCAGGTGTCCATATTAACGAAGCCGGCCGTATCACTCTTGATAATGAGGATATTACCTATCAGCCTGAATACCTAAGGGCAAGACTTATCGGCAGAGTATTTCAGGACCCTATGCTTGGAACAGCCGCAAACATGGGCATAGAGGAAAACCTTGCCATGGCTTACCGCAGAGGAAAGAGACGAGGCTTAGGCTGGGGCATATTAAAATCCGAAAGAGTATTATATGCGGATTATTTAAAGAGCCTTGACTTAGGCCTTGAAACCCGTATGAAATCAAAGGTCGGCCTTCTTTCCGGCGGTCAAAGGCAAGCCCTTACCTTGCTTATGGCCACTTTGCAAAAGCCTAAACTGCTCCTTCTTGACGAGCATACCGCAGCCCTTGACCCAAAGACTGCACGAAAGGTTTTAGAGCTTACACAGCATATTGTTGAAAAAGATAATCTTACGACTTTGATGATTACCCATAATATGAAAGATGCCATACGCATAGGGAACCGTCTGATTATGATGTACGAAGGAAAAATAATATACGATGTTTCCGGAGAAGAGAAGAAAAACCTAAGCACCGCCGATCTTCTGGCAAAATTCGAAACTGTAAGCGGAGAAGAATTTGCAAACGACAGAATGATTCTTGGGTCATAGAAATACAATTTATTAAATAAGCCCCTTCTGGATATCCAGAAGGGGCTTTGAAATCTCGTTAGATTACTTGGCTGAAAGGGCCGCCATTGTTATATAATTATAGGGCTGATTAAAATGGGGAAGGAAGAATATATCCAGAAGCTTAAGCTTATCTATGGTCACCTTTTCCTCTATGGCAAGGGAAAACATATGAATAAGCATAGAGATATTTTCATAAGATGCAGCCTGGGCCCCTACTATCCTTCTGGAGTCACTTTCATATATAATACGAAGTTTAACGCTTTCATTTTCCTTCATAAAGGCCGGCCTTTGAAGATCTTCATAATCTGTATGCGATACTTTTATTCCTGCTTTTTCACAAGCTGCAAGATTTAATCCTGTGGAAACCATATTATACCCAAAAATGGAAATTCCGTTGGAGCCTTGAACACCTATGGAGGAAAGGTCTGTTCCGCAGGCATTATGGGCAGCAACAATCCCGCTTCTTACGGCATTGGTAGCAAGGGCAATATAGGCTTCCGACTGAAGGGCGTTACTGTATATTGTGGCGCAGTCTCCCACAGCATAAACGTCTTTCATGCTCGTTTCCTGCTTCAAATTCACTTTAAAGGCATTGCCTGTTCCAAGCTCTATTTCGTTATTACCCAGTAAATTATTGGGTTTAAAGCCTATTGCCATAATTACTAAATCTACATTATATTCCCCTTTATCTGTTACGATGGAGCTTACTCTGCCTTCGCCCAGAATCTTTGAAACCTTTTCACCGTAATAAAGCTCTACGCCGTTTTTCTCTAATACACCGTCCATATCATGGCTAAAATCACTGTCATAATAGCTTGAAAGGCACGTTCCGCAGGCTTCAAAAAGCATGGAATGCTTTCCTCTTCTTTTAATAGCCTCCGCGATTTCAACCCCTATATACCCTGCCCCGATTACGGCAACCTTTTTTATGGATTCATCGTCAAGCTTTTCATTTATTTTGCTTCCGTCTTGAAAAAGCTTTACAAAGCATACATTCTCAAGGTCCATGCCCTCTATTTTAGGGTTTATGGGAA
Organism: Anaeropeptidivorans aminofermentans; assembly: GCF_940670685.1. Classification (GTDB taxonomy): domain Bacteria; phylum Bacillota; class Clostridia; order Lachnospirales; family UBA5962; genus Anaeropeptidivorans; species Anaeropeptidivorans aminofermentans. The sequence goes on from NZ_OW711693.1 coordinate 2,709,262, forward strand.
GAGAGCCTGTGGCAAGGATAAGTTTATCATAGCTTTCTTCTACTGCCGCACCGTCTTTGCTATGACCGTAAACCTTTTTATTCTTATAGTCAATTTTATCTATTTCCGTTTCCATATGCACTTTTGCATTTTTATTTTCAAGGGCTTCTTTTGAACTGTAAAATAAGCCCTTATACCCGTCTATCTGGCGGCCTATCCAAAGGGCCGTTCCGCAGCCTAAATAAGATATATTGGAATTCCTATCAAATATCACGACTTCATTATCCTTATAATTATCCAATATGGTGTTTGCGGCTGCCGTTCCCGCATGGTTCGCCCCTATTAAAACGATCTTACTCATAAGTTTTCCCCCAGTTATAAATTATTTTATTCTTAATTATATTGTATATGATTTCACAATATAATTCAATAATAATTATCAATAAATAACTAATATCGTATATTTCAGCTGATTTCCAATGAAAAATCCTGATTATTTATTGATTTTTCTTTACTGACCCATAAAGCTTTAATTTTTTCTGGTTAATTAATTGTCTAGCATTTCATTTTATAGTATAATGCCTTGTATAGAGTATAATATACTTTATGTAAAGAATCTAGGATTGCATTAAAAAATAAACATAGTTTTTTCGGCAGAATTTTAGGGCATATTAAAGGAGGTTTATTATGAAACTAAAAGGTAAAGTCGCAATTGTTACAGGCTCCACCTCTGGCATGGGCCGTGCTACGGCGCTTCTTTTTGCAAGAGAAGGCGCAAAGGTCGTTGTAACCGGAAGAAATGAAGAAAGAGCAAAAGAAGTTGTAGACGAAATAAAAGCAGAGGGCCATGAAGCAACATATGTGATTGTTGATATGGTTGATTTAGACAGCGTAAAGAAAATTGTCGATGTGGCAGTTGATACTTATGGAACAGTTGACATTCTTTTTAATAATGCCGGATTATTAAGCGTTACGCCCCTTACCCAATTAACCATGAAGGAATGGCACGATGTAATGAATGTGAATCTTACGGCGCCTTTATATCTTACCCAGCTTGTAGCCCCTATTATGAAAGAAAAAGGCCATGGTATTATCATAAACACAAGCTCTGTAGCCGGAGCCCATGCCCACCATGGCATGGCTGCATATGTTACGTCTAAACACGCCCTTTCAGGTCTTACGAAATCAATGGCATGGGAATTAGGCCCCGAAATCCGTGTAAATGCCATCCTCCCCGGCGCAATAATGACGGCAATGGTCGATAGCGTAGGCGGAGAAGCTGCCGTTAAGCATCTTGTAGACGGCGCCCCCCTTAAAAAAGCAGGGCAGCCTGAGGAAATTGCGTCCGTTGCCTTATTCCTTTCAACAGAGGAATCCTCTTTCATCACCGGTCAGCTCCTAAGAGTAGACGGGGGAATCGATATTTAATTTAATTAAGCCTAAAAGGACCGCCTGTTCACAGGCGGTCCTTTTCTCTATTGAGCAATATAATTTTTAAGGCTTTCAAAATAAAGATTTTTAATGTCTTCAATGCTTACCTCTGCAGGGTGGTTTCTAAGTTTTGCTTTGTTTTCAAAAAATTCTTCCGCATAGCCTTCAATTTCTGCTTTGGTAATTTTTATGTCGATATCCATCAGAGAATTAAAATAACCTGCCATTTCTTCAATGTTTTCAAAGCCAAGGATTTCAAGAAGGTCCGATACTTTTTTAGCCATCGTCCTTTGGCAAAGCTTCATATAACCTTCTATAAACACATTGTTCGCGAAACCGTGGGGTACATTTTTATGGTAAGTAAGACTATAGCCCATTCCGTGAGGAAGGCTTGTTCCTGTCTGGCTTATTAAGATACCTGCTATGGAAGAGGTGATTAAAAGCTTTTCTCTTGTTTCAAGGCTTATAGTGCCTTCTTTAAGCTCTTCCATACAGTCTTTAAAACCTCTAAAGCCCCCTTCTGCTATTTTATCGCTTAGGAAATTAGCCTTTGATGAAAAATACCCTTCCATAAGATGGGTGAAAGCGTCTACTCCTGTACTTAAAGTAACCTGTAAAGGCATATTTTCCATATATTTCGGATTTAAAAAGGATATTACGGGGAAAATCTGCTGGCTTATGCCCATTTTTGTATTTTTAGCATGGACCGTAACAATTGAATAAGGAGTTACCTCAGAGCCTGTCCCTGCCGTAGTAGCAACCGCAATAACAGGGTAATAAGGATAGCTCTTTCCGTCTATAAGGGCTTCGCCTTTTAATTCGGGATTTTTAACGAGAACACTTATGGCTTTTGAAGCATCCATAGGAGAGCCGCCGCCGATACCGATTAAAAAATCAATATTTTCATGTCTTCCAAGCTCTGCTGCCGCAAAAACATTTTCTATAGAAGGATTCTCTTCTATAGCATCAAATATTACGTAAGGGATACCTTCTTTTTTGAGGGCATTTTCCATGTCCAAAAGGGCGCCGTTCTTCTTAGATGATTTTCCAGTAACGATTAAAGCCTTTTTGCCGATTGCTTTAAGTCTTCCGCTGTTTTCGGAAATCTCCCCCACAAGCATCTCCGTAGGCATAAAAAATCTATACATAAATATCCTCCCTTTATAGTTGTTTTAACTTTCTTATATATAATCATAACAAAAATTGGGTATTTAGGCAATGTGAATGAAATCATAATCCATTGTTGAAAATAAAATTATATACCTTATCTTTTTCTTCTTTTGAAGTATAGGCTTTATTCAGATGAAAAAGCACTTCCCCTTCCTGCCACACGCCGCCGATATCCTTCGCCATATAATCCGCACATAATTCAAGGTAATGGAATTTTGTATCTAAGTCAGAAGCTTTAAAGTAATTTTCAAGCATATTATAAAGGTCGCTTTCATTCTCTTTAATATATTTCAGCAAATCCTTGATTTTTCCCGGCTTCCTATTTTTTATTTTTTCATAGGACTGTAAAAAATATCTCATGGCATCTGCCATAGAATAATTTGAATACAGCTCATCATCGTGAAGCCGGTATCTTAGTTTATCTATTACATGCTTGAATACAAATCGAAACCATAAAATATCTCTTTCTGCAATATCGAAAGAATTGCTCCAAGCCGTTTTAATCCGCTTTAAAAGTCCTTCCGTTATGCCTTCTCTGTCAAATAGTATTTTACAATTCAGATGAATTGTATCAAAAGGGCTCAATGGATTTTCATACAAAAAATCCGCTACAGATTTTATTATGTAATCTATGGGGATTCCTGCGATATGAAAATGCAATCCGCCTATATCTTCTGAAATCATATTTTTTGTTATGACTGTTAAGTCATAATCTCCGCCTTTGGATAAGTCATTCCATTGCCTTCCCCCATATTCCACTATTCCCACAATATTCTCATTGAATTTGAGGCTTTCAATAAAATCAGATATAGTAGCAAATTCCATTTTGCCCCTCCTTTATGTCAATAAATATTAACATCGAGTATAGCAAACTGTTCTTCGTAAGTCTACAAGCGCAAAAAAAGAGCCGGAAATATCCGGCCCTTGTTTATGAATAATTAATTAGCGTCTACCTTTGCCATGTGTGTAATCAGGTCTATTACCTTATTTGAATAGCCCCACTCGTTATCATACCATGCAACTAATTTAACAAAGTTATCATTAAGGGCAATACCTGCGTTTGCGTCGAATACGCTTGTGCAGGCTTCCCCTATAAAATCTGAAGAAACAACTGCGTCTTCTGTGTAGTCCATAATACCTTTTAAGTCGCCTTCTGCTGCTTTCTTAACGCAAGCTTTGATTTCGTCATAAGTTGCGCTTTTTTCAAGGCGGCATGTTAAGTCAACAACGGAAACGTCAACTGTAGGAACTCTGAAAGCCATTCCTGTAAGCTTTCCGTTAAGCTCAGGGATAACTTTACCTACGGCTTTAGCTGCACCTGTTGAGGAGGGAATGATGTTGGCAGAAGCTGCCCTTCCGCCTCTCCAGTCTTTATTTGAAGGGCCGTCAACTGTTTTCTGTGTAGCTGTAGTTGCGTGAACTGTAGTCATAAGGCCTTCTACGATACCGAAATTGTCGTTAATAACCTTTGCTAAAGGAGCAAGGCAGTTTGTAGTACAAGAAGCATTTGATACAACCTTTAAATCTGAAGTATATTTATCATGGTTTACGCCCATAACAAACATTGGTGCATCTGCGGAAGGCGCTGAAATAACAACCTTCTTTGCGCCGCCTTTAAAGTGAGCGCTTGCTTTTTCTGTTGTTGTGAATACGCCTGTGCTTTCAACTACATAGTCTGCACCTGCGCTGCCCCAGGGGATTTCTTCTGGCTTCATAGAAGCAAATACGGATATTTCGTTTCCGTTAACTACAAGCTTATCGCCCTTTATGGAAACTTCGCCTTTAAAACGGCCATGAACTGAATCATATTTAAGCATATAAACCATGTATTCAAGATCAATGAACGGATCGTTTATAGCTACAACCTGAAGGTCCTTTCTGTCCAGAGATGCTCTGAAAACCAAGCGGCCTATACGTCCAAAACCATTAATTCCAACTTTAATCATAAATATTCCTCCTAAATACCGGCGGCTTAATTTTATGTCGCCTTTATAATGTAAAAATACTAAGCCAAGATTGATAATTAAAACACAAACTTTTACCTATTAAAAGTATATCATAGAACTACTTCAATTGAAAGCACACTTTTTAGTAATCTCCCTTGACAAGGGATATGATAGATAATACAAGCGCTCCAGTGCTGACAAGAAGCGCAACTGAACTTAATACAAGGCTTGTTACTTTCATATCAGGCCCTCCTTCCTTATTTGAAATAATTTACTCCTGCTTGAAAAACCTTCATGTCATAGCTGCCATGAACATTTTTATATACATTTTTACCTATGCGTTCCGTATGACCCATTTTGCCGAAAATTCTTCCGTCTTTGCTTGTTATTCCTTCAATAGCCATTGTTGAACCGTTAGGGTTAAACTTTATGTCATAGCTTCCCTTTCCGCAGTCGTCTACGTATTGGGTCGCAATCTGATTATTTTCAATAAGGCTTTTTAATGCATTCTCTTTCGCGATAAACCTTCCTTCTCCGTGACTTACAGCTACACTGAATATATCGCCGGGATTCACATTATAAAGCCATGGAGATTTATTGGAAATAATCTTTGTTTTAACAATACAGGAGATATGCCTGTTTATTTCATTAAAGGTAAGGGTAGGCGAATCCTCGTCCTGCTCACGGATTTCGCCGTAAGGCAGAAGCCCAAGCTTAATGAGTGCCTGAAACCCATTGCATATGCCTATAATAAGGCCGTCCCTTTCGTTTAAAAGCTCGTGGATTGCATCCTTTATCTCAGGGCTTTTAAATACTGCCGCGATAAACTTTCCGCTGCCTTCCGGCTCGTCTCCGGCGCTAAAGCCGCCGGGCATCGCGATAATCTGACTGTTTCTTATTTCTCTTGAAATGGATAAAATGCTTTCTTGAAGCGCTTCCTTGCTTAAATCCTTTATGATAAAGGTAGAAGCATTTGCCCCTGCCAGTTCAAAAGCCTTTTTTGTATCGTATTCGCAGTTGGTCCCTGAAAATACGGGGATAAGCACTCTCGGCTTTGCAATAGAAAAAGCGGATTTTTTCTTGTTCTTTTCTTCGTAAAGCTTAAGCTCTGGAATATTTTTATCCGTTTTATTCAGATACCTTGTTTCAAATACGTTTTCAAGGGGCATAAGCCAGCTTTCAAGTGCTTTATTATGGTCTATCATAGTTCCGTTTACATTGAAGCTGCTGTCTGATTTAGTTTGTCCTATTATTGAAAAATTAAAGCAATTAAATAATTCTTTTAATTTTTCTTCCGAAAGGGCTGTTTCTATGATATACCCTCCGTAAAGAGGGGTAAAAAGCATTTCCTCTTGGCAATTTATTTCAAAACCCAATTCATTTCCGAAGGCCATTTTTGAAATAGCTCCGGCAATTCCGCCGATACCGATATTATGGGCAGATAGAATCTGTTTTTTAACTATAAGGCTGTGAATAAGCTCATTAAGCGCATTTATTTTATCAAAATCAGGCATTCCGTATGCATCAAATTCAGTTTTAATTACTGCGATATTAGAGCCTGATTGTTTAAATTCAGGGGATATGATATCTTCCGAATCTGAAACTTTTATAGCAAAAGACACTAAAGTCGGCGGTACGTCAAGATCGTTAAAGGAGCCTGACATACTGTCCTTTCCTCCTATAGAAGGTGCTTTAAGGCCCATTTGAGCTTTAAACGCTCCTAAAAGGGCGCTGAAAGGTTTTCCCCATCTTTCAGGCTCATCTCTTAGTTTTTCAAAATACTCTTGAAATGTAAGCCTGATACCTTTCGGCTCTACTCCCGAAGCAACTAATTTTGAAACGGAGTCTATGACGGCATATAATGCCCCGTGGAAAGGGCTTTGCTCTGAAACATAAGGGTCAAAACCATAGCTCATTACTGTGGCTGAATTTGTTTCTCCTGCCGTAAGGGGAAGCTTCGCCGCCATGGCAATAGCCGGTGTAAGCTGTTTTTTTCCGCCGAAGGGCATAAGTACCGTCCCAGAGCCTATGGTTGAGTCAAATCGTTCCACAAGGCCCTTTTGGGCACATACGTTTAAGTCTGAAAGATTATTAAGCCACTTTTCACTTATATTATTGCCCGAAGGCATCGCATATTTTATTTTTTCAGGTTCTGTAACTGTAACGTTGGTTCTTTGCTCAGCGCCGTTCGTATCAAGAAAATCTCTTGAAATATCAACGATATTTTTATCATTCCATCGCATTATTAGGCGCCTTTTGCCTGTTACTCTGGCAACCTCAACAGCCTCAAGGTTTTCTTCTTCCGCGAGGGAAATAAACTTTTCTTTATCTTCTTTGGCTATGACAACAGCCATTCTTTCCTGAGATTCGGAAATGGCAAGCTCTGTTCCGTCAAGGCCTTCATATTTCTTAGGTACTTTATCAAGGTCTATTTCAAGGCCTTCCGCAAGCTCTCCTATGGCGACTGAAACGCCGCCTGCGCCAAAGTCGTTGCATCTTTTAATCAGACGGGAAGCTTCTGGGTTTCTGAAAAGCCTTTGAAGCTTTCTTTCCGTAGGGGCATTTCCCTTTTGAACTTCCGCTCCCGATGTTAATATGGAATCTTCCGTATGCTCTTTTGAAGAGCCTGTTGCACCGCCGCAGCCGTCTCTTCCTGTTCTTCCGCCGAGGAGAATAACGATGTCGGATTCCTCAGGGCGTTTTCTGATGACGTTTTCAGCCTTTGCAGCACCTACTACAGCACCGATTTCCATGCGCTTTGCCACATATCCTTCATGATAAATTTCCGCAACATGACCTGTGGCAAGACCAATCTGATTGCCGTAGGAGCTATAGCCCTGAGCTGCTCCGGTGGTTATTTTTCTCTGGGAAAGCTTTCCTTCAATGGTTTCGGAAACAGGGGTCCTGGGATCACCGCTTCCGGTTACTCTCATGGCCTGATAAACATAGCTTCTGCCGGAAAGAGGGTCTCTTATGGCTCCGCCAAGGCATGTTGCTGCGCCTCCGAAGGGCTCTATTTCAGTGGGGTGATTATGGGTTTCATTCTTAAACATAACAAGCCAGTCTTCTTCCTGCCCTGATACGTTTATTTTAGCCTTTATGGAACAGGCATTTATTTCTTCCGATTCGTCTAAATCTGCTAAAAAGCCTTTTGCTTTCAATGCTCTCATGCCAATCTGCGCCAAATCCATCAGGCATACGTATTTATCGCTTCTGCCCTTAAGGAGTTCTTCTCTTATTTCAATATAGTCATTATAAGCTTCTTTAATGGGCTTTATAAGGCTTCCGTCTTCAAACTCAATACTTTCTATTTTCGTCAAAAAGGTGGTGTGCCTGCAATGATCTGACCAATAGGTATCAAGAACCCGAATTTCCGTAATGGTAGGGTCTCTTTTTTCAATGTCTTTGAAATAATTGTGACATTCCTTGAGGTCTTCAAGACTCATGGCAAGACTTAGCTTTTTTCTGAGAGCTGAAAGACCGTCTTGTGAAAGGGCTATAAAACCGCCTAAAGTTTCGACCTCTTCTGGAATGGATACGGAAGGTTCAAGGCTTAAAGGCTTTTCAAGAGATATTTCGTGGGAATCCACAGGGTTTATGATGTAGCTTTTTATCCTTGATACTTCGTCTTTACTTAAAGAGCCTTTCAGTATATAAATCTTAGAAGACTGTACAAGAGGCTCTTCAAAAGGCTCCCCTATGGCCCTTATAGCAAGCATGGCAGAATCTGCCCTCTGATCGTATTGCCCGGGAAGATACTGTACGCAGAATGCCGTTTCCTCCTTACTAAGAGAAAGCTCCTTATGGTAAATATCAAGAGGCGGCTCCATAAATACAATTTTCAGGCTTTTCTCAAAGGTTTCGTCAGTTACGCCTTTTATGTCATAGCAGTTAAAAACTCTAATTCCTTTAAGGCTTTCAATTTGCAGATTATTCGTTATATCGGAAAATATGCTTTCAGCAAGAACGTTTGCATGAGATTTTTTCTCAATATAAATTCTCCTTATTTTATCCATATTAACCCACCGTCTGTATTTATTTTTTATAATCTTATTCTATCATGAAAAAAATATTATGTAAATTTAAAAAAGGCAAAAAACGACAGAATTAATAAATTCATTTTTTATCTTTGATACAAATTGACTTATATTTAAGGCGTTTTTGCTTCTAATTCTTAAGTAATTATGCCGTATCGTCAATTGCACGTATTGTCCTTTGTTTTATATATAGTAAATTAACCTGAAAATTTCCAGTAAATCTACTTATAGTAAAATAAATTAACTACAGTAACAAAAACCGTGTATTTTATACTTAGTAAACCTGAAAACACTTAAAAAAAGTTTTCAGGTAAACGTTCTTTTACAGTCTGCAAAGGTCTTTTCATCTTCGTTGACTTTAAATGGCTTAATATAAGCGCTTCTATTATATTTAAACCGTTTATGAAAATAGGTTTTTGTTACTGCCTTATGGCTATTTCACTATAAAGTAAATTTCATATAAAGAAGCAGCAAAAGCCTATTCCCTTAAGGTTCAAAAACACGGATTTCCTTCGGAAACGGTACATTTTTGAGCCTTCGTGAATATACGGCTTTGCTGCTGTTTAACTTTAAATTTACTATAAAGCAAAAAGTCTTTTTTAATTTACAGCAAGGATATATAGGAAGAGCCGAAGGCTTGCACCTTCGGCTCTATTGAGACTCAATCGTATATAGCAATATGCATATCCATGATAATAAGCGATTTGTAAAAATTCACTATTGCTGTTTCATGAAAATAGTGCAATGCTCGGTAATTTTCGGTTTGATTAATTTCTAAGCTTATCTATTTCTTCCAAAAGCTTATCGTTAAGCACCTTTATGTAGGTTCCCTTCATTCCAAGGGAACGGGATTCTATGACCCCTGCAGATTCGAATTTTCTTAAACCATTTACGATTACGGAACGGGTAATACCCACCCTGTCGGCAACTTTGCTTGCCACAAGAAGGCCTTCCGGCCCGTTAAGCTCCTCAAATATATAAAGGATTGCTTCAAGCTCCGAATAGCTTAAGGTATCTATTGCACTTTTAACAATAGCGCTTTTTCTGCTGTTTTCACTATTTTTTTCGTTTCTCATATAGCCTGCAATAACCGTAGCCATAAGAGAGCCTACCTCTAATATTAAAGCTTCATTTGAAGTGAAGCCTTTGCTGTCTCTGTAAACAATGCAGCTTCCTATTCTTTTGGAAGCGCTATTAAAGGGGGCTATCATGCCTACATAGCTTTTAAGGTCATTTTTCGCCTGGTTTTTAATATAAAGTTCGCTAAGCTCAATATCTGATTTGATTTCCACGATGTTTTTTATCTGGTCGTTCAGCTGAGAATCTATATAATTTCCGTCTTGAAGCCGTCTTATGTTTAAACTGAAATCTGACTCTCTCGGCTTTGATATAATAACTTTCCCCGCTTCATCTACAAGTACTACCGACGCCCTTAATACTCGACTAAGCTCCTCGGCAATGCCCGTTAAAATTTCTTTGGCGTTATCAGTATTTTGTATTAACTCCGTTAGTCGATCAATTAACTCCCGTACTTCGTTCAACATAATTAGCCTCCCTTATAAAGTCAATAGGATAATTTTATTACAAGCCTATTCTTCATCGGCCTCGATATTTTTAGTAAAGCCGCATTCCGTATTGGAGCAGACAACTTTTTTATTTTTTGTTCCCTTTTCCATAAGAAAGCTTCCGCATTTAGGACAGCTTTCCCCTGTAGGCTTGCTCCATGACATAAATCCACATTGGGGATTATTTTCACAGCCATAATATTTACGGCCTTTTTTCGTTTTCTTTATGAGTACCTTTCCGCCGCATAAAGGACATTGAACCCCTGCTTCTTCAAAAAATGGCTTTGTGTTGCGGCAATCGGGAAAGTTCGGGCAGGCAAGAAACTTGCCGTATTTTCCGTATTTAATAACCATATTGGTGCCGCATTTTTCACAGAGCACGTCACTTTTTTCGTCCTCCAGGGAAATATCTCCTATTTTTTTCTCGGCGTCTTCGATACGGCTCTTAAATTCAGGATAAAATCTTCTGATGATTTCCTTCCATTCAAGTTCTCCGTCTTCTACCTTGTCAAGGTCTTCTTCTATTTTTGCAGTAAAATCAATGTCTACAATTTCTTCAAAATTATCAGCAAGTATTTCATTTACGATTTCACCGAGTTCCGTCGTATAAAATACTTTATTTTCTTTAGTCACATAACCTCTGTTTAAAAGCGTGGTTATAATTGCAGAATAGGTACTTGGCCTGCCTATGCCAAGTTCTTCAAGGGTTTTTACTAAGGTTGCGTCTGAAAATCTTGAGGGGGGCTGGGTAAAATGCTGTGTTCCCTCAATATCCTTAACAGAAAGCTCCTGATTTTCTTCCATTACAGGAAGCTCTATGTTTTTATCTTCATCGTTTTTCTGCTTGTATACAAATAGAAACCCATCAAAAACCATTTTAGAGCCCGATGCCCTGAAATTATACTTTCCGGCGCTGATTTTCACAGTTGTTGTTTCAAAAACCGCTTCTGTCATCTGAGAGGATATAAACCTTTCCCAAACAAGCTTATAAAGCTTATATTGGTCTTTTGATAATGAATCCTTTATGTCTTCGGGGCCTAAATCTATATAAGTAGGCCTTATGGCCTCATGAGCGTCCTGGGCCCTTCCCCTTGACTTATAAACATTCTTTTCCGGAGGAGCATATTCGTCCCCGCAGTTTTCTTTAATAAAGCTTTTGGCCTCTAAAAATGCCTCATCGGAAATTCTTACAGAGTCTGTACGTATATAGGTTAAAAGCCCTATAGTACCATGGCCTTTTACGTCTACCCCTTCATAAAGCTGCTGGGCAGTAAGCATGGTTTTATTGGTGGCAAAACCCAGGGCCTTGGAAGCCTCCTGCTGCATGGTAGAAGTTGTAAAAGGCGGCTGAGGTTTTCTTGTTCTGCGGCCTTTTTTTATTTCATTTACGATAAATTTGCTCTTTTTAAGCTCATTTATGATTTCGTCTGTCTTTGCCTTGTCGGAAAGGGTAATCTTTTCATTTTCTACCGAATGAAAATTAGCCGTAAATTCAGACTTTCCTGCTTTAAGCTCTGCGCTTATGGTGTAATATTCCTGAGGATTAAAGTTTTCAATTTCCTCCTCCCTATCACAGATCATTTTTAAAGCCGCAGACTGAACACGGCCTCCGCTTAAACGCCTTTTCACTTTTTTCCATAAAAGCGGGCTTATTTCATAGCCAACGATTCTGTCTAATATGCGCCTTGCCTGCTGGGAATTCACAAGATTCATGTCGATTTCCCTTGCCTGCTTTATGGATTTTTTAACTGCATTTTTTGTTATTTCATTAAATGTGATGCGGCCTGTCTTTTTTTCGTCAAGCTTCAATGCATTATATAAATGCCAGCTTATGGCTTCCCCTTCGCGGTCAGGGTCAGTTGCTAAATAGACACGCTTTGCGCTTTTAACTTCTTTTCTAAGCTTGGCAAGAACTTCTCCTTTTCCTCGGATGGTAATATACTTCGGCTCGTAATCGTCTTCAAAATCTATGCCTATGGTGCTTTTAGGCAAATCTCTTACATGCCCTACACTAGCCTCAATTTTATAATTTGAACCAAGAAACTTTTTAAGGGTCTTCGCCTTTGCCGGCGACTCTACTATAACTAAATTATCCGCCATCTAATTCCTCCATTATCCCTATGACCTAATAAACCTCTGCCCCGGCTGCTTCAAGATAATTCCCATAAGCTCAAGCTTAATTAATATATATTGTATATTCGGAAGCCTCATATTAGTTATATGCATAATTTCATCAACTGTTACAGGGGTTAAACTGATACAATCATATACTAATTTTTCATCAGGTGCAAGTTCATTATTACCGCTTTTAATGAAGGTATTCTCTTTTTCATCTTCAATTATTCCAAGGCAGTCAAAAATATCCGTTGCCGAAGCGGCAAGATGCGCCCCTTCTTTTATCAGCATATTGCTTCCTGCACTTAGCCTGCTTGTAATATTGCCGGGAACAGCCATAACCTCTCTGCCCTGATCAAGGGCATAATTTGCAGTTATAAGAGAGCCGCTTTTTAAAGGGGCTTCAACAATAAGGCAGCCGTGACTTAATCCGCTTATAATTCTGTTTCTCATGGGGAAAAACCATGGCTTAGGCTCTGTTCTAGGCGGAAATTCGCTTACTATAGCGCCCCTTTCAAGTATAGAGGAATAGATGTTTTTATTTTCATGAGGATAGCATATATCAACACCGCAGGCCATTACGCCTAAAGTTATCCCCTTTGCATCAAGAGCTCCCTTATGGGCCATGGCATCAATGCCTTCGGCTAAGCCGCTTACAATAACGGCATTTTTTAATGCTAGATCACGGCTTAAGGTGTAGGCGGCACTTCTGCCGTATTGGCTGCATCTTCTTGTGCCTACTACGCTTATTTTTATGCATTCATCTTTAGGCATATGCCCTATTACAAACAAGCCGAAAGGAGGATTGTCAATAGTTTTAAGGAGTTCGGGGTATTCGGCATCATAAATACTTATAAAGTCAATATTCTTTCTGTCCATGTAATCCATAACTTCATTAATGTCAAGACTCTTTTTTAGCGCCAAAAGTTTCTCTTGAACTTTAGCCGGAATTTTCCCGATTTTTCTAAAGTCAGTGTCTTTTGCATTGTATATACCTTCGGCATCACAAAAAATCTCCATAAGAAGATAGATGTTCTTCACTCCTATATCCTGTAAGTGCGCTAGCCATAAAGTATATTTTTTATCTATGGAGGACATCTCCCTTTATAATTGAATGTAATAGAAATGCCGTTTCAGCGGTTCGAGAAACCCTAATCCGACAATTCCTTATTTTAGTATAATCAAAAATATAAAAACATTCAATATATAATCAATTAAAAATAGGCCGCATATGGTAGATAAAATTATGATTACAGACGAAAGGGCCTGAACTTCTTAGCATTATATACAATTTCCTGCAGTTAAATTGAAAATTTTAGCAGAATATGATATATATTATTTATATCGGCATTTACATAGTTAAAGAAATAGTATATTTTCATTAAATTTTCGCCAACAGGAGGAATTTATGGTTTCCAGAATTTTAAGCGGCGCCCTTAACGGCATCGAAGGCTACTCCGTTGAAATAGAAACTGATGTGAGCCAGGGGCTTCCCGGCTTTGATATCGTAGGCCTTCCCGGCTCTGCTGTAAAGGAATCAAGAGAAAGAGTAAAAAGCGCTATTAAAAACTCTGACATCGGTTTTCCTGTGAAGCGGATAACCGTAAATCTTGCTCCGGCCGATACGAAAAAAGAAGGCCCCTTTTTTGACCTGCCCATATCCGTGGGGATTTTAAGCGCTATAGGGATAGTCTCTTATGATTTAATAAAGGAATATTTCTTTATCGGTGAATTGTCTCTAGACGGCACCCTAAGACCCGTAAGAGGAATTTTGCCTATGGTCCATTCCGCTTTTAAAAGAGGAACGATAAATTTTATTGTCCCTTATGAAAACGCCAATGAAGCTTCCTTAATTGAAGGAGCAAATATTATCGGCATACGGAATTTAAAGGAGCTTCTGGGCCATTTTGAAAATTCCAGACTTCTTCCTTCAAGGCCCGTTAAATTTAATGAAGAAAGTATTTCAGATGAATTTTTCCCCTTGGATTTTTCCGACGTAAAGGGCCAGGAAAGCGTTAAAAGAGCCTTGGAAATAGCCTGCGCCGGCTATCATAATATCCTTATGATCGGCCCTCCCGGTTCTGGAAAAACCATGATGGCAAAAAGGCTCCCTTATATACTCCCTGATTTAAGCTTTGACGAAAGCGTAGAGGTTACTAAAATATACAGCGTGGCAGGGCTTATTGATGATAAAAATTCCCTCGTTAAGAAAAGACCTTTCCGCTCTCCCCACCATACCGTATCCTATGCCGCCCTTACCGGAGGCGGAAGAATACCGAAACCCGGAGAAATCAGTCTTTCTCACAGGGGTGTGTTATTCTTAGATGAGCTTCCCGAATTCCACAGAAATGTCCTTGAGGTAATGCGGCAGCCCCTTGAAGAAAAATCCGTTACCATTTCAAGGGCCGAAGGAACCGTTACCTATCCTTCCGATTTTCTTCTTGTAGCCGCTATGAATCCTTGCCCCTGCGGTAATTTATATAATGCCGATAAGTGTACCTGTACCGACAGACAAATAAGCAAATATCTTTCTAAAATATCAGGACCTCTCCTTGACAGAATCGATATTCATACAGAAACCACCCAAATAAGCTATAAGGACATAAAGCATGACCCTTTGTATAAAGGAGAAAGCTCCTTTGAAATTAAGAAAAGGGTTATAAAAACCCTTGAAATCCAGAAAAAACGCTATCAGTCCGAAGGTATCACCTTTAATTCACAGCTTACGGCCCCTAAAATAGAAAAATACTGCGTCCTTAACAAAGAAGGCAATAAAATGCTGAAAGACGCCTTTGAGTTAACCGGCATGAGCGTAAGAGCATATCATAAAATATTAAAGCTTGCCCGTACCATAGCAGATTTGGAAAATGAAGAGAATATCAGCCCCCTTCATCTGGCGGAAGCCCTTCAGTACAGAAGCCTTGACAGAAAATACTGGCGATAAGGCCGGAAATTTTATATCCGATTTTGAAAGGACCGCTTCTATCTATAGAAAGGATTATTTTATGAATAAAAGCATGGATATTTTAGTAACATTAGACTCCAATTATATACCGCCCCTTAAAGTAATGCTGCGTTCACTTTTTCTTACAAACCCCGGCATCTCCTTTAACATACATATAATATATTCTATAATGAAGCCGGAAGAAGTAAAGGACCTTGAAGCCTATACGAAGGCCCTTGGTGGAAGGCTCATTCCTATCTTTGTAAACGATGAACTTTTTTCCGAGGCCCCTACTGTCATGCATTATACAAAAGCAATGTATTACAGGCTTCTGGCCCATGAGCTTCTTGACGAAAGCCTTGATAAAATACTTTATCTCGACCCCGACATTCTTGTTATTAATCCCATAGGCGAACTTTATAATACAGATATTTCAGATTACCTTTTTGCCGCCGCTTCCCATACTTCGGTCATTCCCGTTATGGATAATATAAATAAGGTCCGCCTTAAAACATATGAGGCAAAGGGTTATTTTAATTCAGGTGTGCTTTTAATCAATCTTAAGCTTTGCAGAAAAACCATCAAAGAAAAGGATATCTTTACATTTATAGAAGAAAATAAAAATGAGCTTATCCTTCCCGATCAGGACGTATTAAATGCCCTTTACGGAAAAATGATAAAACCTGTAGACGACAGCCTATATAATATGGATGCAAGATATACGGAAACCTACCGACTTATTTCCATGGGTAAAATTGATACGGCATGGGTAATGGAAAACACCGTAATACTCCATTTCTGCGGAAAGAAAAAGCCTTGGCTTAAAGGCTCAATCAATAAATATGCCATGCTTTACAGGCATTATATGCGGCTTACGGAAATTTTTAAATATTAAAAATTATAAAGAGCAGGGATTTAAAGCTATAGCTTTAAATCCCTGCTTTTTATAGTTCCTTATATTTTGCCCTGTATTCCAATGGGTCTATTTTTTCATACTGCTTAAATATTGCTTTAAAATATCTTCCGTTATCATAGCCTATGTTTACGGCTATAATATTATCGTCAAAATCCGTTTCTCTTAAAAGCCGCTTTCCTTCTTCCAGCCTTGTTCTTACGGCAAATTCATAGAAGCTGTCTTTTTCATATTCCAAAAAAAGCCTGTTTAAATGGTCAGGGGTTGTTTGAACAAAAAGAGCCGTCTTAAATATGGAAATCGTCTCATAATAACGCTTTTCAACATATTCCTTGGCTTCTTTAAATATCCTTTCGTCTTCTTTTATCCTCTGGGCATTTACATATGCACAAAAACGCTTAATGTTTTCATACAGGTATTCATATGCCCCGTCTAATGTTTTTATTTCAAGAGCCAATTGCGTTGAAAAAAACTCCGGAACCTTTGTATCGCTCATATGCCTTTGCTCAAGGACACATCTGCCTATAGAAAGCATTATTTCAACGACCATCTGGGAAAAAAGCCTTTCAGGAAGCGGCTCCGCTTTTCTAAGGTAAGAAAATATATCATCAAGCAGCCTTACGCAATTGTCAAAAAGCCCTGAAGCCGCATTAAAGGCAAGCTTCTGCTCCTTTATATAAGAGCAGTTAAAGGTAATCTTCCTGTTTGCCTGAATAAAATCAATAGGGATTACAGAATTGCTGCCGAGAGAATACCTATGATTTATGCATATGGCAGATTCATTAAAAGATAAATATATATCCTCCGGCGCTTCATAGGTCCTGCCAATGCCAATGGTTACTTTAATATCGTTTTTATGAAGAATATTATTTTTTATGGACTCCGCTATTCTGTAGATATTTTCAATACCCTCTGTACCTGAAAGAATAACCGTTACAATATTAAATGAGCTTATAAAGCTTCTGGCATTATATTCTATTAAGCTTGATATGACCGTATCCAGCATATTGTAAATCATCATATGCTTGTTTTCAGGGAGCATCCCCTTATTGATATCTAAAAAATTATCAATTTTTATCTGCATGACTGTAAAATCTTTGGTCATAGCCATATTAAAATATTTAAAGTTTTCTTCTATTTCTTCCCTGTCAGAAATAATGCCGTTTACAAGATTATTTAAGAAAAGCCCTTCAAATACGGCGGCATTATTTTCAAAGCTTCTTATAAGCTTCTTTGCTTCCTCTATTTTTTTAAGGGTATTTCCGAAATAATCTGAGGCCCTTTCAAGACATCTTTCAAGCTCCGACGGTTTAAAAGGCTTTATCATATAATCAATTGCTCCGTAGGAAAGATATTTTTTTAAATATTCGGCCTCGTTAAGCCCTCCGTAAAGAATAAACCTGATTTCCGGAAATTTATTATGTATATCTGAAAGTATCCTGCCTGAATGAATACCGAAAAATTTAATATCTGCAACGATTAAATCGGGCTTTTTCTTATTTATGATTCCCGTATAGTCCGGGTCCAAATCCATAGAGGTTCCTATAACTTTAAATTTATTGTTATTTGAATTAATATATCTAGATATATTTTTTATGTTTTCGCCGTCGTTATCCCATAATATAATTTTGTGCATATGATTCCTCCGCCGAATTTATCCATTATTAGATATATCGGTAAATCTGCCTGTGATATTAATATACAGGAAGCAGAGGCCAAATAAAATTAAGTAAAGCTTCATTTATATGAAAGTAACCTTAAGACAGTAACAAAAATCTATTTTACTATGTCTATACAATATGGTGAATTTTGTTTTATCGTAAAACAAAAACAAAGCACTACAAAAACGATTCCCCACAATTTAAAAATACGGCTTTCCTTTGGAAACGCCGCATTTTTAAATTATCCCGAATATAGAGCCAATTTACTTTTATTTCGGCTGTATAAACACAGCCGGATAAGGTATAAAATAAGGTTAAGGTAAATTGATAAGGAACTTTTTACAGTGCGCCTACTATATCAAGTATCTCTTTTAAATCAGAAATAATATATGTAGGCCGAATGCCTTCCGGAAGCTCTGTGTTATGCGGATTGTACCAGCAGGTATCTATGCCGTAATTGATACCCCCTTTTATATCTGCATTTAAAGAGTCTCCTATCATAATGACCTTGCTTTTATCGGTGCAGCCGCAGATATTTAAAGCATAATCAAAAAACCTGCCGTCCGGCTTTGGGTAGCCTATCTTTTCCGATATAGCGACATAATCGATATACGGATATATGGAAGAATTGGAAAACCGCGCCATCTGGCTTTTTTCAAAGCCGTTTGTTGCTATAACCAAAGTTCTTTCAAAGCTAAGGCTTTTGCATACTTCTTCAGCCCCGTCAATAAGATAAGTACCTTCTCCCAGAAATGAAATATACCTGTCATTTACTTCTGTTATAGAAAGGTGGTTCAGGCCCATTTCATTCAGAAAAAGCTCAAAACGGATCGTACTTAGCCTTTCCTTATCGATTTCTCCCCTTTCAAACATATCCCACGATAGGCGGTTATGCTTTTTATAAACATTTACATTTTCAGCAGTATACCCTATACCGTAATAATTAAAAAGCTTTTCAAGCGCTTTTTCCATAGCTTTGCCAAAGTCATAAAGAGTATCGTCGGCGTCTAGTAATATAATTTCGTAAGCCATTTGTTTTCTCCTTCTCCTTGCAATCGTTTTAGTAAAAATATATAATTATATATTATACACAATTAAACTTAAAATAACTATATTGGAAATTCCCTAAGAATGAAAACAAATATATAATCGAGGTGCTATATGTCTGGATACAATGAAGCCGAACTGAAATTAAAATATATCAATCATATTAAGCTGAAGCTGAAAGCAAGCTTTTTAATGCTTTTGGATAACGCTGTAAGGCTCTGCCACGAAAGCGTTCCTTTTGAAGAAGAATTGCCTGAGGATTTAATTGTAATCAGAAAAAGAATCGTACACCATCTTAAAAACCTTCCTGACCTTCTTGATTTAAAAATGGAAGAAAGAACAGAGGCCATTAAGGAGTTTAAGGGGCTTAAGGAAGATATTATTTCCATAGGGGAATCCATCTACTGCTATCATTCGCTTAATAATATTATTTCTGAAATTTTTCTTCGTTATCATAAGCTTCATCTTATTAGAAGCGAAAAGGAAGTAAAAATTAATCTGAATAATTTCTATAAAGATGCCATTTCCTTTGTCACAAGAGAGCAGCATACCGATACTGCCCCTTATGACATCGCATCCCTTATGAGGTGCTTTCCTTTAAAAATGGCCAGAAACAGGTATTATGATTATGTTTCAAAAGGCATCTACGCCCTTGCAGAAGGCTCCGACGAGGAATACCTTAAAGATATTATCAGCCTTTTTAAACTTAGGTTTTTCCCGGCAGGCTTTGATTTTTACGGGAAGTATTTCCCATCGGTAAAAAATGAGCTTGATGAATACCTTAAAATAAATTTCGACGACCTTTCCCATGATGAAGTTTTAAGGCAAGCAGATTCTTTGGAAGAGAACATGGAGCTTATAGAAGAAATTTCTTCCTATGCAGGCATGCTCTATGAGAGCATAAACTACCTGCTTATTTTAACTACCTTCACTACGAATTTTGAATATATTACGGAAGAAAATCTTATTTATAAGGACATCTACTATACTGTTTCTAAAAATATAAACACCGAAGACTTTGCCCTTTACGAAGAAAATATATATCACGACCTTGAAGAAGCTACTATAATTGTAGTAGATGAAATCATAGCTCAGGAAAAGAACGGCTTTCTTTCTCTAAGAGCAGAAGATTTAAATGAATTAAGCGAAGACATGCTGGAACTTGCAAAAATACAGAGGCTTGAAACAGAAATATATTATGAGATGCTGTCAGACGCTGTGTTTTCCGTGAAACGCTCCCCTTCTTCCCCTGCGGCAGAAGAGAGTCTCATAAAAGATACCTTAAACTCTTTTGTGGAATATATGAAGGAAATGACCCAAAACCTTCCTCCGAAAATCCAAAAAATAATAAGACAGATATTCCTTGACGCCATTCCGTCTCCCTTTACAGTAAATGAATTTTATGAATATATGGTATACGCCTTTGAAAACACAGACAGCTTTGAAGAAAGGCTTCTTGCTCTTGATATGGCCGGAACAATATTTGAAGAAACAGGCTTCCTGAAAGAGCTGGAGGAAGAAGACGGTGAGCATAGCCACCATCATCATGACTGTGGCTGCGGACACGACCATCATCACCACGACCACGACTGTAACTGCGGACATGACCATCACGACCACGACTGTAACTGCGGGCATGACCATCACCACCATGACTGTGATTGCGGGCATGACCATCACTAATAAGAAATATCAAAAAGCGGCCTTTTGGCCGCTTTTTTTAACTAGAGCAGTTTTATGATTTCAGGTACAAGACCTATTATAAAGCCTAAGACTCCGCCCATATACGTTATATAATTAAGCTCTTTTCTAGCTACATCTATTACGATTTTCTCTATAGTTCTTACATCCATCTCGTTTATCTTTTCTTCAACCATATGCCTTACATTTAATTTTTCAGATACGAATGAAGCCGCCTTTTCAATTAAATTATCCTTATGATTCATTATAAATACTTTTATATTATGATACCTTTCATACCCCAGCCCTTTCATTAGGCTGCCTATTTCAAGGTTCATAAAGTCTCTTATGAGCTTGTCCGACAATTTATTAAGCATTTCATATGTTTTAGGCTCTATCTCTCTATCCCAAATTTCGGAAAGGAGCTCAAGAGCCTTTTCTTCAAAATCACTGCAGAAAATTTCAATAATATCATAAAGAGATTTATCTTCTGGAGATATTTTCCTTCTGAATTTATCTGAAATAAGAGATATAAGCTTCTGAACATTATTTTCATTTAAGAATAAGCTTTCGCCTTTAGATAAAATTTTACAAATCATATTTTCATCTATATTTTTAATAAATTCTCCCAGGGGCTTATTTAATATTTCTTCTAAATAACCTTCTGCTTTTTCATAAAGCCCTATGAGCTTTTCCGCATCGGAAATATATTCTATTGTGCTATCCTTAATGCTTTCATAGACCTTCCTGTATACCAAAGAGCCTATCAGAGAGCCTACGCTGTCATTTATAACCGTTTTTACAAGCTCCATAAGCCTTTCATTAAGCTCTATATCGCTATTTAATTTTTGGGCAATGTAAATTCCGGCTTTCGGCATATAATTCAGAAGGCTGTTCTTAATTTCCTCTTGAAGCTCCTCAGGGATATATTCCTTTATATTTTTTGTTTCCCCTGAAATCTTCAATAAAAAATCCTTAGCCATATCATCAATCAAAGGAGAAAATCCGCCTTTTGATGCAATATCTTTATATTTTTCGAAAACCTTATCCGAAACAAAACCTTCCAGAAGCAAATAATATTTTTCTGCATCCATGGAAATAAGCTTGCCCTTTATTTCTTCATAGAGTCCTTTTATAACGGCTTTCTTATTTTCTAAAATATAGCTTTTTATAGAAAGTATAAATTTTTCTTTCATTGATTCTACTGCTTCAGTATTACTCTCTAAATAGCCCGCTAAATAATCAGAAATATGCTTATCGCTTTCCGAAAGCTCTTTATAGGTCTTATCTAAAAAGTCGTTTATAATATTTTCTACCCCTGAGTTGATAACAGCTTCTTTTATGGCGCTTTCCGTTAAAAGATACCCGCCGACGGTTTCTCCCACAGAATGGGCCATACGGCTTTTGGATTTAGGCAGAAGCCCCGGAGTAAAAGGAACTTTCATTCCCATGATTCTTTTTTCATATCGCGGAAGAAAAAGCATTTTTATTGCGATTAAATTCGTAAAATATCCTACGACCCCGCATATGGCAGGGGTCACTAATAAACTAAGTTCTATTTTAAATCTTCCTCTCTTAGGTAAGTGATTCAACTTAAAAACCATTTTTTATTTTTAAGCCGGATTCGTTTTCCTTCAGTCTATCGTAAATAAACTGGGGACTTTTCAAGTTTATTTACAATCCATAAATCTTAAATATAGTATTCCATTTTTACTCTAAATTAAAAAAGGCAAAGCAAGGATTTCCCTGCTTTGCCCTTTTTATAATTTTATCTTTTGGGCAGAACATTAAAGCGTTCTATAATTTCATCCTCATTTAATTTATACGATAAAGTCATAAGGCTGTCTGTTAAATGAACATTTTCAAATTTAACACCTGCTTTTTTATCTAAATCAATATGGGAAAAATTCCAAATTCCCTTTACCCCCGAATTGGTGACGATTGCGGCAACCTCTTTTGCATTCGCCTTGGGGAGCGCCAAAACAGCTATGTCTATAGGATTATTTTTAAGATAATCAGGAAGAGTATCAACATCTCTTACTTCAATGCCCCTTATGGTCATGCCGATAAGCTTTGGATTAATGTCAAAAAGCGCTTTGAAATAAAAGCCCCGTCTTTCAAAATTAACGTAATTGGCCAAGGCCTGGCCTATATTTCCGGCCCCTATTATCACTATGGAATATTCCTTGTCAAGACCAAGTATCTTCTTGATTTCATTATACAAAAGCTCCACATTATACCCATAGCCCTGCTGGCCGAAGCAGCCGAAATTATTAAGGTCCTGCCTGATTTGAGATGCGGTTATATTCATTTTATTAGAAAGTTCCTTTGAAGAAATCCGCGTAATTCCATTATCAAGTAAATCTCCCAAATATCTGTAGTACCTCGGGAGCCTTTTAATAACTGCAAGAGATACCGATTTTGAATTGTCCATTTTTTTCCTCCCGATAATACCTGCCTATAGCATATTTATAAACTGCCAAAGCGGTATTTTATAGAATAAAAATAAAATTTCATGTATAAAAAGCTAAGATCTTTATTTTTCATACTTAAAATTTTATTGCTTTGAACCAGAAATACATAGTTCTTAGGCCTGCAAACATGCCTTGGAACGTACTTGAAATAATAGGAGTTTTAAAAATCTTCATACTATTCGCTATTGCAAATTAAATTAATATTTATAGAAAATTGAGTAATAGCATTCTCCTATACTGTATAGTATAATTTTTCAATAAATTTTTGTCAATCTTTTATGATAAATTAACAATCCCTTTATTAGACTCGGTTTTTCTGTTATTATGTATAGTGTGATTGAATTTAAATGAAATAGCAGCATTGTCAATTTGTTTTTCTCATATTTTATGCTCTCTAAAGCCAAATACTTACAGCGGTATAAAAACAAATCGACTATAAGCCTTAAGTTTAATAAAATTTGTTATTATTTTTATCAGTGCAAATGAATAATAAAACAAATGAATAAATGCTGCAAAAAATGTAGTGTTTCCTAAGAAAAGCCGTGTTTTCAAATCATAGAGAATAGTCTTTATGACTGCTTTGTTTTACTATAATTAATTTAATTTTCAGCTTAAATCAAGCTGATTGAATATAATCGGAGGAAATATGGTTCTCTCATGTAAAAATGTATCAAAAGCTTTTGTTACAGACGTAGTCTTAGATAATATCAGCTTTCATCTTGAAGATAATGATAAAATGGCCATCGTAGGCGTTAATGGTGCCGGTAAAACTACCCTTTTGAGAATTATTACCGGTGAAATGGTGGCGGACAGCGGTGAGATTTATATTAGAAACGGCGCAAAAATGGGCTATATGTCCCAGCTTTTTGAAATGAATCCTGAAAACACTGTTGAGGAGGAGCTTACTTCCGTATTTACGGAGCTTATCGCCCTTGAAAAAGAGCTCATGGCCCTTACGGCAAGAATGCCCTCTTTAAAAGGCAAAGAGCTTGAAGATATTATGAGTGTTTACGACAAAAAGAATTTTATTTTCGAGCAGATGGACGGATATAAATACAAATCAAAAATAAGAGGAATTATAAACGGTCTTGCTTTTGACCGTTTCGGAAGCTTAAAAATAGAAAAACTCTCCGGCGGCCAGAAAACTCAGGTAGCCCTTGGCAAGCTTCTTTTAAGCGAGCCTGATTTGCTCCTTCTGGACGAGCCTACAAACCATCTGGATATAGAGTCGGTAAAATGGCTTGAGGACTTTTTAAGGGCTTATGAAAAGGCTCTTATCGTCGTTTCCCATGACAGATATTTCTTAAACCGTATCGTGGGAAAGGTATTTGA
Organism: Anaeropeptidivorans aminofermentans; assembly: GCF_940670685.1. Lineage (GTDB taxonomy): Bacteria > Bacillota > Clostridia > Lachnospirales > UBA5962 > Anaeropeptidivorans > Anaeropeptidivorans aminofermentans. Next base: position 2,733,556 of record NZ_OW711693.1, read on the forward strand.
AATAGAAAATACCCACGGCTTTATGTATAAGGGCAATTATTCTTTTTATGCAAAGGAAAAGGAGCTTATACGCCAAAGCCAGCTTAAAAGATATATAGACCAGCAGAAAATAATTAAAAAGCAGGAGGAATCCATTAAGCTCCTCCGCTCCTTCAATAGAGAAAAATCCATTAAGCGGGCCGAAAGCAAGCAGAAATTATTGGATAAAATTGAAAGGGTCGACAGGCCGGAAGACTTGCCCGATACCATAAGAATAGACCTAAGCCCTAAAATTCAAAGCGGAAATGATGTTTTATCCGTTCAAGACCTTTCTAAAAGCTTTGGGAATAAGCTTATATTTGAAAATGCCTCTTTTGAAATAAAAAAGGGCGAGAAAATTGCTTTGATAGGTCCTAACGGCGTAGGCAAAACAACATTATTCAGAATAATTATGGAAGAGATTTCTCAAAACTCCGGCTCCATAAAAAAAGGACGGAATGTCATTGCCGGATACTATGACCAAGGCCAGCTTTCCTTAGATGAAAATAAAACCATAATAGAAGAAATTTCAGATGCCTACCCCAAGCTTACAATGGGAGAAATCAGAAATGTCCTCGCCGCCTTTGTTTTCACAGGAGATGATGTATTCAAAAAAATATCCGCCCTTTCCGGCGGTGAAAAGGGCCGTGTCTCCCTTACGAAAATAATGCTTTCCGGTGCAAATTTCCTGCTTCTCGACGAGCCTACAAATCATTTGGATATGTTCTCAAAGGAAATTCTTGAAGATGCCCTGAAAGGCTATGACGGGACCCTCTTTTTCATATCTCATGACAGATATTTCATCAATGCCTGTGCCGATAGGGTTATAGAACTTAATAAGCATTTTACGACCTCTTATCTTGGTAATTATGACTATTATCTTGAAAAGAAAGCGGAGATTTTTTCTTCTGAAAATGCACCCCAGATGATTACAGACGCAAAAAAGGATTGGATAGAGAAAAAGGAAGCCGATGCAAGAGACAGAAAGCTTAAAAACCTGATTAAAACCCTTACCAGAAAAATCGAAGAAACAGAAACCCATATTGATAAACTGAATCAAGAGCTTGAAAAGGACAGCGTAAACACAGATTATGAAAAATCAGCAAAATTGTATAAAGAAATAGAAGAAAATGAAGAAATTTTACTTGAGTTATACGAAAAGTTAGATAATGCTAATAATTCTTAAAGAATAGTTGATATCGCTACTTTTGGGTGATATAATTGTATTAAATAAATATAGAGAATATCAAAGGGCCTGTTTTTAATATCTTATTTTGTTTTACACTTTTGTTATTTCTTTTAGTTTATTTGATATAGTTACGATTTTACTATAAAACCGAAAGGAGCTGTTTATGAATGAAAGATTTTTTACAATCACTTGAAGACAGACGAACCTGCTATGCTATTAGTGATAAATCTCCTGTATCCGACGAGAGAATTGAGGAAATAGTCAAGCACTGCGTAAAGCATGTGCCTTCTGCTTTTAATATGCAAAGCGGAAAAGTCCTTCTGCTTCTGAATGAAAACCATAAGGCCCTCTGGGACATCGTAATGGAAGCTCTTAGAAAAATAGTTCCTGCCGAAAAGTTTGTCCCTACAGAAGAAAAGATTAATTCCTTTGCAGCAGGCCACGGTACAATATTATATTTTGATGATACTGAAATTACAAACGGCCTTGCGGAAAAGTTCGCAGCATATAAAGACAATTTCCCTGTTTGGGCACAGCACGCCAACGGAATGCTTCAGCATGCCATATGGTGCGCCCTTAAAAATGAAGGCCTCGGCGCTTCTTTACAGCATTATAATCCCCTCATAGATGATGAAGTTTCAAAAAAATGGGATGTTCCGAAAACATGGAAGCTTATCGCCCAAATGCCTTTCGGTGAGCCTACTGCAGAGCCCGGCCCCAAGGAATTTGCTCCCATAGAAGAAAGACTTAAAGTTTATAAATAAGATAAAATACATAAAGAAGCTGTTGCAAATAAACTTTGCAGCAGCTTCTTTATGTTTATAGTAAATTTAAAGTTAAACAGCAGCAAAGCCGTATATTCACGAAGGCTCAAAAATGTACCGTTTCCGAAGGAAATCCGTGTTTTTGAGCCTTAAGGGAATAGGCTTTTGCTGCTTCTTTATATGAAATTTACTATTAAGGCCTTTTGCGCTTTAAACAAGATACAGGAATTACTTTAAAATGCTATACCTTCTTCTGATAGCTGGCTGTATTAAAGTTATGAGGCTAATTTTACATAACTTCTTTTGTTAATATAAAAGGCCTTAGAAAAAGGGCAGCTGTGATTCAAATATACCCTGTTTGCTAAGAAAGTGACGGTTTAAATTTGTAAAATAAATCTAAATTTTATTGGACTGAATCTTAATTTAATATTAAGAATTATAACCAATATAGTTAGTTACATCTTACTTGACATTATTTTTCAGTTAGAGTATACTAACAATAGAATTAAATTGATATTATTTATTTTATTTTTCAGCATAAAATCTAAGGCATTTATGCTTTATGATTCAGAAACTTAAAACAATACTATTAAAGCAAATAAACTAAAAAAGTTTTTAAGTTTAGTACTATAATCATAAACAAATACGCACTTGACAAGAGTTTACAAGCTTATGCTTGTATTATTTTCAAGTGCCTTTCGTATAAATTAAAATGCCTTATGGTTTTTATTTTTCATATATTTGTTAGCTTAACGCAAGATTATAACTAAAATACTTTGTAAAGGAAGTGATGATACTTTAAATTATTCTATAGCAAATTAATTTATCTCAGTAATTTAAAATCAGTAATTTAAAAATAATAAAGATATATTGAAAGAGGTGCTTAAATGTCAAATCCGCTGCTTAAAATAGATGATCTTCATGCCTTTGTGGAGGATAGGGAAATATTAAAAGGACTTAATCTTACGGTTAATATCGGTGAGGTTCACGTCATTATGGGCCCTAACGGAGCCGGAAAATCCACTTTGGCCAATATTATTATGGGTCACCCGGGCTATGAGGTTTCCGAAGGCAGTATTACCTTTGAAGGAGAAGATATAACCGAAGAAAAACCTAACGAAAGAGCCAAGAAGGGCCTTTTTCTGTCTTTTCAAAACCCTGAGGAAATCCCCGGGGTTACTATGGAGAATTTCTTAAGAACTGCCCGTATTGCAATAACCGGTGAAAATGTGAAGGCCTTTGCCTTCCATAAGGAAACGATAGCAAAAATGAAAGAGCTTGAAATGGATGAAAGCTATGCTTCCCGCTATGTGAATTTAGGTTTTTCCGGCGGCGAAAGAAAGAAAAGCGAAATTTTTCAAATGCTTATGCTGAATCCTAAACTTGCAATCTTGGATGAAACCGATTCCGGCCTTGACGTAGATGCCGTTAAAATTGTTTCTTCCGGCGTAAACAAATTTAAGAATGAAAATAACGCTATCATTATAATTACCCACAATACGAAAATTCTTGATCAGCTCCATGCAGACTTTGTTCATATACTCATGGACGGAAAAATCGTTAAAACCGGCGGAATAGAATTAATCGATAAAATTAATGAATCCGGCTATGTGTCCTTAGAGAGGTGATTGGATAATGGAAAAGAAAAAGACCTTTGTAGAGGATATAGATAGAGAGCTTCTGGATTTAAAAAATTCCGATACCGAGAGCTTTAAAATTAAAAAAGGTCTTACGAAGGAAATCGTAAGAGAAATATCTTCAATTAAAAACGAACCTGAATGGATGCTTGATATAAGGCTTAAATCCCTTGAGGTTTATAATCATACGCTCATGCCTAAATGGGGTCCTTCCCTTCATGAGCTTAATATGGATAATATCATAACCTACGTTAGCCCTAAAACCTCTATGAAAGGAAACTGGGACGAGGTTCCCGAGGACATTAAGGCTACCTTTGAGCGCCTTGGAATTCCAGAGGCAGAGAAAAAGTCTCTTGCAGGCGTAGGCGCCCAGTATGATTCAGAGGTGGTTTACCACAGCATAAAAGAAGAGCTTACAAAGCAGGGAGTCATCTATACAGATATGGAAACTGCCGTAAGGGAATATGAGCCCATGATAAAGGAATATTTTATGAAGCTCCTTCCCCCTACGTCTCATAAGTTCGTGGCCCTTCACGGGGCTGTATGGTCCGGCGGTTCCTTCGTATACGTTCCCCAGGGAATTGATGTGAAAATCCCTCTCCAGTCTTATTTCAGGTTTAATTCTCCCGGCGCAGGGCAATTTGAGCATACCCTTATTATTGTTGACAAAGGTGCAAAGCTTCATTTTATAGAAGGCTGTTCTGCCCCTAAATATAACACCATAAACCTTCATGCAGGCGCCGTGGAGCTTTACGTAAAAGACGAAGCCACTTTAAGATATTCCACCATAGAAAACTGGTCCAAAAACATGATGAATCTGAATACAAAAATAGCCGAAGTGGGCAAAAACGCCCGCATGGAATGGGTATCAGGTACCTTCGGCTCTCATATAACCATGCTTTATCCTTCCAGTGTTCTGAAAGGCGAAGGAGCGAAAACAGAATTTACAGGGGTAAGCTTTGCCTCTAAAGGGCAAGTTCTCGATACTGGAACGAAGGTTATTCATGCGGCCCCTAATACTTCCTCAACCATAAGCTCCCGTTCTATTTCAAAAGACGGCGGAGTAGCTATATATAGAAGCTCCGTCAATGTTATGCCGGAAGCTCACAATGTAAAATCCACCGTAAGCTGTGAGTCTCTTATGATGGATTCTATATCCCGCTCCGACACTCTTCCCGTTATGGATATAAGAAACGACGAAGTGGATATGGGCCATGAAGCAAAAATAGGCCGTATTTCCGAAGAAGCCATATTTTATTTGATGACGAGAGGGCTTTCGGAAGAAGAAGCGAAGGCTATGATCGTCCGCGGATTTGTTGAGCCGATTACAAAAGAGCTTCCTTTGGAATATGCGGTGGAAATGAATAATTTAATTTCAATAGAGCTTGAAGGAAGCATTGGCTAAGGAGGTTTCTTATGAATCAAGCATTTACAAATATAAATGAAATACCCGTTAAAACCTGGAGTTGGCTGAAAGTAAATTCCGCAACCATAAAGGGAAATATTCCTTTTATATCAAGCTATTTGAAAAATCCTGTGGAAAAGCTTCCGGAAGGAATAGAGCTTCAGCCGGTGGAGCAGTATGACCCCCATTTAAACGAGGGAATGCCTGTATCAACGGTAAAAAAAGAGCTTCTGGACTTTACAAAGGAAAATAGAAACAGCGGATACTTTATCCGTATCCCGGAAAACTTTAAATCGGAAGAACCTCTGATTTTATCCTATGAGCTTAACGACAGCTACCCTACTTTGGTTGACGATACTTTTATTCTTGCGGAAAAAGATAGCTGTGCAACAGTAATTATAATATATAAGGCCTCTGGAAATAAGCCCTTCTTCCATAACGGCATCACAAGGGTTTATGCCGAAAAAGAAGCAGATATTAAACTTATAAAGATTCAGATGCTTAAGGATAATGACATACACTCAGACCATGTACTGGGGCATTGTGAAGAAAAGGGAAATATAGAAATCATCCTTTCAGAGCTTGGTGGAAAGGAAGCTGTAGGAAGCTGTTCCATTGACCTTTTAGGCGAGAAAAGCCGGGGTGAGCTTAGTACAATTTACCTTGGCGATAAAGACAGGGAGCTTGATATGAACTACCGTATCACCCATTACGGCAAAAATTCCGAAAGTGAAATTCATTCAAGAGGCGTTCTGAAAGACAGA